>JBJXHB010000481.1:0-15944 GCA_046160725.1 Aquabacterium sp. | reverse complement strand
CACCGCCGCGCAGGCCACGGCGGTCACCATCTTGGCCCCGGCGCGGGCAATGCCGTCGTTCTCGTACTTGCGCCCGACCATGAAGCCGGTGATGTTCTGCAGAAACAGCAGCGGCACCTTGCGCTGGCAGCACAGCTCGATGAAGTGCGCGCCCTTGTTGGCGCTCTCGGCGAACAGGATGCCGTTGTTGGCCACGACGCCGATCGGCATCCCGTCGATGTGCGCGAAGCCGCACACCAGCGTCGTGCCGTAGCGCGCCTTGAACTCGTCGAAGGCGCTGTCGTCGACGATGCGGGCGATGACCTCGCGCACGTCGTAGGGCTTGCGGGTGTCGGTCGGGATGACACCATGCAGCTCGGCCGGCGCATGGCGCGGTGGCCGTGGCGCCACCAGCGCCAGCGGTTGCGTCTTGACGCGGTTGAGCCCGGCCACCGCCTGGCGTGCCAGGGCCAGTGCATGCAGGTCGTTCTCGGCCAGGTGGTCGGCGACGCCGGACAGGCGTGTGTGGACATCGCCGCCGCCCAGGTCCTCGGCGCTGACCACCTCGCCGGTGGCAGCCTTCACCAGGGGCGGTCCGCCCAGGAAGATCGTGCCCTGGTTGCGCACGATGATGGTCTCGTCGCTCATCGCCGGCACATAGGCGCCGCCAGCGGTGCAGGAGCCCATCACCACCGCGATCTGGGGGATGCCCTGGCCGCTCAGGTTGGCCTGGTTGTAGAAGATGCGGCCGAAGTGCTCGCGGTCGGGGAACACGTCGTCCTGGTTGGGCAGGTTGGCGCCGCCGGAATCAACCAGGTAGATGCAGGGCAGGTGGTTCTCGCGCGCGATCTCCTGTGCCCGCAGGTGCTTCTTCACCGTGACCGGGTAGTAGGTGCCGCCCTTCACGGTGGCGTCGTTGCAGACGATCATGCACTCGACGCCGGACACCCGACCGATGCCCGCGATCATGCCGGCGCTGGGCGCGGCATCGCTGCCGTCGCGGTCCGGGTACATGCCGTGGGCGGCCAGCGGCGCGATCTCCAGGAACGGCGTGTCCGGGTCCAGCAGCCGCTCGACGCGATCGCGCGGCAGCAGCTTGCCGCGCGCGAGGTGCTTGGCCCGCGCCGCCTCGTCGCCGCCCTGGGCGATCACCCCCAGGCGGGCGTTCAGGTCGTCGACCAGCCGGCGCATCGCCTCGGCATTGGCCTTGAAGTCCTCGGAGCGGATGTTGAGCTTGGTTTCAAGGATGGCCATGGCTGCACGTGGTTCCTGGTTCGCGGCAAGCGTAACCCAGGCCCAGCGCCCGGACGATCGGTGAATTGACGCAACGGGTCTGCCCGCTGTGCAGCAGCGAAAGCGCGGCCTACCATCGCCGCGCAGCCGCTGCACCACCATGATCCTGTCGCACCGCGAACAACAAGCCCTGGGCCGCGTCTTCGCCCTGCTGGCCGAGCCGCTGGGCGAGCGCGAGGTGCGGTCGCGGCTGGGCACCGCGCTGCTGGACCTGCTGGTGGCGGACCAGTTCGCCTCCTTCGTCTGGGATGCGCGCAGCCAGCGCTTTGCGGATGGCGTCTGGCTGAACATGGACCCGGCCAACCTGGCGCGTTACGACGCCTGGTACCAGTTCCACGACCCGATCACCTTCCAGCTGCAGGCGCGCCGGCATGCCACCGCGGTCAGCGAGGTGATGCCGCATGCCCAGCTGGTGCGCACCGAGTTCTTCAACGACTTCCTGGCCCGCGACGGCCTGCACTGGGGCATCAACCTGCATGCCTTTGACGGCGCGCAGGCGCTGGGCGACCTGCGCATCTGGCGCAGCCGACAGCGCCGCGAGTTCGAGCGCCACGACAAGGATCTGATCAACCTGATCGAGCCGGCTTTTGCCGCCGCGATGAAACGCGCTGCAATGGCCGCACCGGCGGCAGCGCCCCCGGTTGCGGCTGGCGCCCTGCTGAGCCCGCGCGAGCGCGCTGTGGCGCAATGCGTGGCGCGGGGCCTGACCGACAAGCAGATTGCACGCGAGCTGGGCGTGGCCGTCAGCAGCGTGCGCACCTACCTGAACCGGCTGTTCGACAAGACCGGCGCCCGGCGTCGGTCCGGCCTGGCCCCCTGGGCGGCTGGGCCGGACTGAGACCGGCCCGCCGGTCCAGACCTCAGCGCGTCGGCGCCGGCAGCCGCCCCACCAGCGACTGCACCATCAGGCCGATGCCCAGCAGCTTGCGGTCGCTGCCGGCCGGCCCGTCGATCTCCAGCCCGATGGGCAACTTGCTGCTGGCGCCCAGGCCGATGGGCACCTGGACACCGGGCACACCGGCGTTGCTGCCGGGGTCGGTGTTCTGGATCACGCCCATGAACACCGGCACCGAGCTGGACTCCGGGTTGGCCGCCATGGCCACCTTGGGCACGGTCGGGAACACCAGGCCATCCAGGCGATGCGTGCGGAAGGTGTGGGCATACAGCTTGACCAGGGCCGGGCGGCCGGTCTTCATGGCCGCCTCATAGATCGGCGCTGCATCGACCAGGGTGTTGTTCGGCCCGGGCAGCTTGCGCGGGATCACCAGGCCCTGATAGGTACCCTTGACGTCCGGGCTGGCCGCAGCGGCGGCCACCTGGTCCAGCGTGACGCCTTTGTGGTACCGGGCCAGGTAGGCCACGCCGTCGTCATAGGCCTCGTACAGCGCAATCGGAAAGCTGATGCCGCCGTTGGTCTTCATGAGGTCGGGCATGTCGACATCCACCAGCGTGACGCCGGCCGCCTTGAGCTTGGCCAGCGCCGCGTCGAAGGCCGCCTGGGTGTCGGCGTCCTGGTTGGCCAGCAAATCCTTCACCAGGCCCAGGCGCAGCTTCTTGGGGTTGGCGGGGCCGGCCTTGCTGCCGCCGGCGATCACCCGGTCCAGCAACTCGACGTCGGCCATGTCCAGGGCCATCGGGCCGATGGTGTCGCGGGTGCGCGAGATCGGGATCACGCCGTCGGCGCTGTAGCGCTTGACCGTGGGCCGCAGCGACGCGCAGCCGTTGAAGGCACAGGGCACGCGCACCGAGCCGCCTGTGTCCGTCCCCAGCCCGGCGGCCACCACGCGCAGGCCCAGCGCCACGCCGGTGCCGGCCGACGACCCGCCTGAGCTGCGGCTGCGGTCATAGGCATTGCGCACACCGGGTTCCGGCCCGGTCTGGAAGGCCGGGTTCCAGCCCGAGATGCCGAAGGCCAGCTCATGCAATTGGGTCTTGGCAATGATGATCGCCCCGGCCTCGCGCAGCTTGCGCACCACTGGCGCGTCGGCTGCGGGCACATGGTCCTTCAGGCCCGGCGTGCCGCCGGTGGCGGGCTGGCCGGCGACATGGATGTTGTCCTTGACGACGATGGGCACGCCCAGCAGCGGCTTGCAGCCTTTGCCGCCCGCTGCCTTGGCCGCGACATCGGCGGCCCGGGCGGCCTGCATCGAGCCGGTCTCGTCGATGTGGATGAAGGCGTTGTAGGCGGCGGCCGCCTTGGCGCGGCGCACGGCCTCGGCCACCAGGGCCTCGCTGGAGACCCGCCCGGCACAGATGGCAGCGGCCTGCTGCGCGATTGGCGCGGCCGGGTCGGCGGCCTGGGCAAATGCCGGGCCATTGACGGCCAGCCCGGCCAACAGGGCGGCCGCGCACAGGACGGCATGGCGCAACGACGGGGGATGGTTCATGGCGATGTCTCTTCGGGTTCGGGTCGGGGGACCCGCATCATCGCCAAACACAAGGGCCTGCGCTGTCATCGAAATCGACGACAGCACAGGCCCCTGGATGTCATGGTCACGGCCGCTGCAGCGGCCGGTGTCGATCAGCGCCCAGCAGCCTGGGCGACGCCACGCTTGGCGGTCTGCGCCAGCTCGGCCAGGTCCTTCTCGAAGGCGTCGACCACCTTGTCCAGCAGCTCAGCTGTACCCGCCTTCGGCCATCCGGCGGCCTTTTCCTTGGCCAGGGCGGCCAGCCAGCCAGCGAGGTCCTTGGGCGCACCGGCGTCCTTGATCAGGCCACCCACACGCACCATCTCGCGGTCCAGCGATGCCCACAACGCCTTCATGCGCGCGGCTTGCCGGTCCAGCGCCTGCAGCCGGGACACCGTGGCGCCCTTGAGACCACCGAGGTCGACCTTGGCAATGAAAGGCCGGCCGTCGGCCTCAATGAAGTCGATCTCCACCGCCAGCACCCGGCGGACCCGCTCCTGCGGCACGGCGGCGATCGCGGCTTCGGTCTTCAGCGCCATCGGCTTGTATGTGCCTTGCAGCCAGTCGGACAGCGGCTGCGCCACCTTGACGCGGGCCAGGGTCTCCTGGATGCGCGCCGGAAACTTGACGTTGATGACGTCCAGAAGATCCCAGGTCGGCTTGCTCTTGGCCAGCTTGTCCTGCTCGCCGTTGAGCGTCTTCAGCTCGGCCGCGAACTTCTCGCACAGGCTGCCGGTCTTGATCTGGCCGATCTCGAGCATCAGCTCGGCCAGCATGCCGCGGCTGTCCTGCAGCCCGGCCTTGCAGCGCTCGGCGGCGTAGACCACGTCGCCAACCGCCTTGGCCTTCTTCTCCAACGCATTGATCTCGACCACCAGTGCCTTGAGGCTGGCGGTGAGCTTGGCACCCCCCGCCTTGATGGCGGCGTCCTTCTTCGCGACGATGGCATCGCGCTGCTTGACCAGCGGCGCCATGTCGGCTTGCCGGGGGTCGTGCAGCCAGGCGCTGCAGGCTTCAGCCTGCTTGGTGATCTGGTCGACCAGTTTCTGTTGGTCCTTGTCGAGCGAGGCTTTGGTGGCCATGGTCATCTCCTGGGGTTGCGGCGTTGCGATGGCGGCATGTTCAGCCGTGCGGGTATCAGCCGCATATCGACGCAGAGGCCGCCGTGTTTCGTTTGTCGCAATGGCCATCAGGTCTTCGCGGTCTCGCGCTTGACCGTGTCGGCCAAGGCGCCCAAGTCTTGCCACCAGGCCTCGACGTTCAGCACCATGTCGCGCGGGGACTTGTACTTGCTCCAGTCGTAGCGGCCTTTCTCCAACGCCGCAAACCACTGCATCAGGTCCTTGGGTGAGCCGGCCGCCTTGAGGCCCTTGTCGATGGCCATCAGCATGTCGCGAGAGCGGGCCCAGATGTCCTGGATGCGGAAGGCCTGCATCTCCATCTTCTTGAGACGGTCCGCAACGGCCGACTTGGCGGCATTGGCATTGAGCTGGGCACTGGCCTTGGCCAGAGCGGCACGCACGTCGGCCATCTCGCTGGCAAACACACTGCGCACGCCACCGCCGGCCAGGATGGCATCGATCCCGGCCTGGGTGCGTTTGAACATCGCCTCGACGGCACCGTCGACCACGTCGGCCACCTTGGCCGCGTCGCGCAGACGGCCGAGCAGTTCCTTCATCGGCCGCTCCATGGCCATGAACTGGTCGCCGGCACGGCCGTGGTCGCGCTCCTTGTTGGCGCGCTCGTAGCTGTCCTTCATCGTGGTCACTTCGCCGCTCATGCGCTGGTGCAGGACCGGGTTGCCCTTCAGGTTGCCCAGGGCGCGCACGGCGTTGCACAGCTCGGAGAACATCCGCTTGCCGGCTTCGTCGCGGTCGGCGCGCTCGATCTCGACGGTGAACTGGGTTTGCGCCTTGGCCAGCGCCTCACCCATCTGCTTGGCGATGTCCAGCAGGTTGCGCAGCACCGGGGTGCCCTTGGTCTCTTTGCCGAAACGGGCTTCCAGATCCTTCATCCGGGACTGCAGCTCCTTGGCGGCGCCGGAGTCACGCGTGGCGGCCTTGACGGCGCCGGTGACCTGCTTGCGAAGGGCCTCGATCTGGTCGACGGCCTTCTGGATGTCCTTGGGAAACTTCTGTGCCATGGTGTCCTCGCTGCGGCAGCCACTGGGTGGGGGGATCTGTCGCGAACCGCGCTGCCGGCTGTCCGCGTCAATGGCAGCCAGTGTCTGCAGCCACGGTTTCAGGCGCGCTGCAGGGCGAGGAGCGTTGGTTTCAGTTGTCGCGCGGCCGGTTGCGGGCGCCACGCTGGTCGCGTCGGAAGCAGCTTTGGCGCCGCGATGGCCTTGATGCTATGGGTGGGCTAGAACGGCCCGCTGGCCAGCCAGCGCTCTATCTGCGGCTTGCGGTCGTTGCCCCAGAACGGCTCACCATCGACGACAAAGAAAGGCGCACCGAACATGCCGGCGGCAATGGCCTGCTCATTGGCGCGGCGCAGGCGGTCCTTCCACTGCGGGTCGGCCCAGGCGGCCTCGGCCGCGTCGGCGTCCAGGCCCGACTCAGCGCACAAGGCCTTCAGCGCCACGCCATCGGACAGCACCACGCCGCGCGTGAAATAGGCGCGCAAGGCACTGCGGGTCCATTGCGAGGCCGCCACCTCGCCCTGGGTGTCGGCCAACCACCAGAACACCCGCGCCGGGTTCTGCGAGCTGATCGGGAACACCGGCGGCGTCTGGTACGGCAGGCCCTCGAAACGGGCCGACCGCGCAAAGTCGCGGGCGCTGTACTCGCGCTTGATCGGATAGGACATCGGGCTCTTGAGCTCGGCCGCCTGGAAGGTCACACCCAGCAGCACCGCATGCCGGCGCACCGTGCGGCCGTGGCGCGCCGCCAGCGCATCGATCCATTCGTTGGCGATGTACGAATAGGGGCTGGAGAAGTCGAAGTGGAAATCGATGGGCGGCTTCATGCCGCAACGATAGCCCGCACCGTTCGTCGCGTCCAGACTGCCGGCCGGCGATACCGCGGGCCGCCGGTAATGACTGGTCACAACTGGAGCCGCTCGGTGATGCCACCATGCCGCACAAGACGCCGTTGTCAGGCCGCCCTGACGTGGGGCCGGCTCACGCCAGGCGCCCGCCTCGAACCCACACATGACCGAGCTTCACGTTCCCTCCCTGCTCTGGCTGGTGGCCTTCCAGCTCGGGCTGTACGCCGTTGCCTGGGGCCTGTGCAGTCTGCTGCTGCGCGAGTCCCGCGTCGCGGTTGCGCACTGGGGCGGCTTCCTGCTGCTGCTGGGCCTGGGCCTGTGGCTGGCCGGCGGGCGAGATGAGCCCCGCGACTGGCTGCACCACAACGGCACCAATGTCCTGGCGCTGATCGGCTTTGCGGCCATGCGGCGCGGCACCGAGCGCTTCATGCGGGTGCGATCCAGCGATGTCGAGCAATGGGCCATCGTGGGGCCGGCGGTGCTGTTGGTGGCCTGGCTGGGGCCGCACGCCGACGCGGCGCCGGCACGCATCACGCTGGCCTATGCGGTCCAGGCCTGGACCGTGCTGCGCTGCATGTTCAAGGTGCGCGAGGCACTGGCGCAGGAGTTCGGCCGCGCCGCCATCGCCTGCACCTTTGGCCCCGGCGTGGTGATCGGCATCCTGCAGCTGCTGCTGGCCGGCAACCAGCTGCTGAACTGGGAGCAGCCGCAGGAGATGCAACGCAACACCGCAGGCAACCTGGGCCTGATGATGCTGTACCTGGGCGGCTGCGCCTTCTTCAACATCGGTTTCATGGCGATGATGACCTTGCGGCTGGTGGCCGAGCTGCGGCGCGCATCCATGGCCGACCCGCTCACCGGGCTGCTCAACCGCCGTGCACTGGACCAGGTGCTGGCCGCCGAGTGGCAGCGCCACCGCCGCCAGCGCCAGCCGCTGGCCCTGATGCTGCTGGATGTGGACCACTTCAAACGCATCAACGACACCCGCGGCCACAGTGCGGGCGACGAGGCGTTGGTGAACCTGGCCGACCTGCTGAGGCACAGCGTGCGCACCACCGACGCCGTGGCCCGCCTGGGTGGCGAGGAGTTCCTGATCGTGCTGCCGGGTGCCGAGCGCGCGCAGGCGGCGGTGCTGGCCGAGCGCCTGCGCCGTCAGGCCGCGGAGCTGCTGGGCACCACCGTCAGCATCGGCATTGCCCAGGCCCGGGCCGAGGACATCGCGGTGCAGGCCCTGGTCGAGCGCAGCGACCAGGCGCTGTACCGGGCCAAGGCCCAGGGCCGCAACCGTGTCGAGAGCGACGACGGCGCGCAAGCTATGCCAGCGCCCGCCCGATGAGGATCTTCTGCACCTCGGACGTGCCCTCGTAGATCTGGCACACCCGCACGTCACGGTAGATGCGTTCCACCGGGAAGTCGCTGACGTAGCCGTAGCCGCCGAAGACCTGGATCGCCGCCGAGCACACCCGCTCGGCCATCTCGCTGGCATTGAGCTTGGCCATGGCCGCCTCCTTCAGGCAGGGCCGGCCGGCATCCTTCAGAGCCGCGGCATGGCGGATCAATTGACGCGCCGCCTCGATCTGGGTGGCCATGTCGGCCAGCTTGAACTGAACCGCCTGGTGGCTGAAGATCGGCGCCCCGAAGGCCTGGCGCTCCTTGCTGTAGGCCAGCGCCGCCTCGAAGGCCGCGCGCGCCATGCCCACCGCCTGGCTGGCGATGCCGATGCGCCCGCCCTCCAGGCCGGACAGGGCGATCTTCAGGCCCATGCCCTCGTCGGCCAGCAGGTTGGCCGCCGGCACGCGGCAGTCCTCGAACAGGATCTGCGCGGTGTCGCTGGCGCGCTGGCCCATCTTGTCCTCAATGCGCGCGACGGTGTAGCCGGGCGTCGCGGTGGGCACGATGAAGGCGCTGATGCCGCGCTTGCCGGCGGCCTTGTCGGTAACCGCCATGACGATGGCGACGTCGCCGTTCTTGCCGCTGGTAATGAACTGCTTGACGCCGTTGATGACGTAGTCGTCGCCGTCGCGGACCGCGGTGGTGCGCAGGCCGTCGGCCTGCGAGCCCACATGCGGCTCGGTCAGGCAGAAGGCGCCCAGCATGTCGCCGCGCGCCAGCGGCTTGAGAAAGCGCTGCTTCTGGTCTTCGTTGCCGAAGGCCATCAGGATCGAGCACACCGGGCAGTTGTTGACGCTGACGATGGTGCTGGTGGCACCGTCGCCGGCCGCGATCTCCTCCAGGATGATGGACAACGCCAGGTAGTCCAGCCCCGCGCCGTCGTACTCAGCGGGCACGGCCACGCCATAGCAACCCAGCCCGGCGAGCCCGCGCAGCTCATCGCGGGGGAAGTGATGGGTCCGGTCCCAATGCGCGGCGCGGGGCGCGATCTCGGCCTGCACGAACGCGCGCAGCGCATCCTGCACCGCCACATGGTCGTCACTGAGCAGCATGTTGCTTCATCTCCGCGATGTCTTCCTGGTAGGCGGTGCACAGCAGCACCTTCGGGCCGGCCGGTGTGCGGCGCAGGTTGTAGCCGGTGCCGAAGCGCTGCAGCACGCTGCCGTCGGCCCGGGTCAGTGTCCATCGCAAGTGGGCAAAGGCATGGTCGGCGCCCAGCGCCTCATGCTGCACCAGGTCGAAGTCGGCACGGGCATAGCCGTTGGCCCGGTACAGGTCGCACAGCGCGCGGTGGTTGGCACGCATCGGCGCCTCGTCCGTCCAGACCGTGTCGGCACGGGCGTCGGTGATCGCGCTGGGCGTGTGCCACAGGTCGGCCACGGCATCGCCATCCAGTCGGTTGAAAGCCTCTCGATAGCGGTCGAAGAAGGCCAGGACTTCGCTGCGGCTCATGGGGTACCTTCGTGCGGCGCCCTCCGGCATTCGCCCTGGGGCGGCCGGGCGGGCAGGTGCGTGGCGGGCTCGTGTCGGGTCAACGGCCGCACCTGTCACCAAGGAATAGGCGTGCCGTCGTAGTTGAGGAAGGCCCCATTGTCGGCCGGCGCCAGCCCGGCCAACACCCGGCGCATGCCGGCCACGCTGGTGGCGGCATCGATGTCCGCGCCGCTGCCGCCCATGTCGGTGCGCACCCAGCCCGGATGAAAGGCGATGCAGACCGCACGGCCGGCCCAGGCCAGGGCGGCATCCTTCAGCACCGAATTGAGCGCCGCCTTGCTGGCCCGGTAAAGCCAGCCGGACGGCGATGTCCGGCTGCCGATGGAGCCCATGCGCGACGAGATCACGGCCAACCGCGCGCCCGGTGCCAGGGCGCCCTCCAGCTGCGGCAGCACCCGCATCGCCCCCAGCACATTGGTGTGCATCACGGAATCGAACTCCGCCGCCGTGGGTGCCTGCAACCCGCTCTGGCGCGGTCCATATACGCCGGCATTCAACACCACCGTGTCGAAGCGCTCGCCGTCGATCGGCCAGGCCAGCCCGGCCGCGCCCACGCTGTCGACCACGTCCAGGCGGATGGCCGCCGCGCCCGTTGCGCGCAGCCGCTGCAGGCCGTCGTCATCGCGCGCCGTCGCGCTGACCCGCGCGCCATCGGCTCGGTACTGACGGACAAACTCCAGGCCGATGCCGCGGCTGGCGCCGATGATGAGGGTGTGCATAGCTGCCCCTTGGTGGTTGGAAGGACGGGCGGTCTCTATGGCGACAACGGTCGGGCAACGGCCAGACGCAACGCCAGGCCCAGAAACATCATGCCTGCGACGACCTCGAGCAAGCGTGCCCGTCGACGGCGTCTTACCGCGCCGCGCAGGCGCGATGCCAGCAGAACCAGCAGCAGCAGGAACAACGTGCCCTGCACCACGAACCACGCACCCAGCAGCAGGAACGAGGCGGTGGGACTGGGTGAGTCGGCCGGCACGAAGGGCGGCAGGAAGGCCAGGAAGAACAACGCCACCTTGGGATTGAGCAGGTTGGTCAGCAGGCCGGTGCGGAAGTCGGCGGCGGCACCGCGATGCGCCGGGACGTCCACCATGGCCGGTGCACCGGGGACGAGCCGCACCGCCTGCCGCAGCAGCCCCACGCCCAGCCAGGCCAGGTAGGCCGCGCCGGCCCACTGGATGGCGACGAAGGCCTGCGGATGCAACGACAGCAAGGCGGCCAGGCCGAAGGCGGCCGCCAACGCATGGACGACGCAGCCGGCGCTGATGCCCAGCGCCGCCGCCACGCCGGCGCGCACGCCGCCCTGCAGGGTGCGCGACACCGTGAGCAGGAAGTCCGCGCCCGGCGTCGCATTCAGCACCAGCACCGCCGATGCGAACAACGCGGCATCAGCCGGGCCCGGCAGCAGGCCCTGCCCGGCCATCAGAACATCTCGACGGCCAGCGCGGTGGCCTCGCCGCCGCCGATGCACAGCGCCGCCATGCCGCGCTTGAGGCCGCGCTGGCGCAGCGCGCCCAGCAGGGTGACGACGATGCGCGCGCCGCTGGCGCCGATGGGGTGGCCGAGGGCGCAGGCGCCGCCATGCACATTGACGATGTCGTGCGGCAGCTTGAAGTCGGCCATGGCGGCCATGGTGACGGCGGCAAAGGCCTCGTTGACCTCCCAGAGGTCCACCTGGGCGGCCTGCCAGCCGGCCTTCTTCAGCGCCTTTTCGATGGCGCCTGCGGGCGCGGTGGCAAACCACTCCGGGGCCTGGGCATGAACCGCATGGCTGACGATGCGCGCCAAGGGCTGCAGGCCCATCCGGGCCGCCGTGCTGGCCCGCACCAGCACCAGGGCGGCGGCACCGTCGCTGATGCTGCTGGCATTGGCGGCGGTGATGGTGCCGTCCTTCTTGAAGGCGGGCTTGAGGCTGGGCACTTTGTCGAGCTTGGCCTTGAACGGCTGCTCGTCCCACTTGACCACGGTGTCGCCGCCCTTGCCCGGCAGCGTCACCGGCGCCATCTCCCAGTCGAAGCGTCCATCTTCGTTGGCAGCCCTGGCGCGCGTCGTGCTGGCGATGGCATAGGCGTCCTGCGCCTGACGGGTAAAGGCATAGCGCTCGGCGCAGCTTTCGGCAAAGACGCCCATGGCCTTGCCGCGCTCGTAGGCATCCTCCAGGCCGTCCATGGCCATGTGGTCGAACATCGCCGCCGCGCCGTACTTGACGCCCTTGCGCGCGAACATCAGGTGCGGCGCATTGGTCATGCTCTCCATGCCACCGGCCACTACCACGTCGGCGCTGCCGGCGGCCAGCATGTCGTGGGCGAACATCATCGCCCGCATGCCGCTGCCGCACATCTTGGACAGCGTCACCGCACCCGCGGACTGCGGCAGGCCGGCCTTGAGCGCCGCCTGGCGCGCCGGCGCCTGGCCCTGGCCGGCCATCAGGCAGTTGCCCAGCAACACCTCGTCCACGGCGTCGGCCGGCACGCCGGCGCGCTGCACCGCGGCCCGCACCGCCACGGCGCCCAGCTCCCAGGCCGCGAGCGCGGCGAAATCCCCCAGCAGGCCGCCGATGGGCGTGCGGGCGGCGGATGCGATGACGATGGGATCGGACATGACGGACTCCGGGTCAGGACAAGGGCTGCATTCTGCGACGCCACATGGCGCCGGCAGGCGGGTCAGGTGTCGGTCAGGATGACGGGACGGCCGGACTCCTCGGCCGCCACACGCTGGATATAGCGCTGGAACGCCGGGTCCTCGCCACGCAGCAGGAAGGGCAGCGCGTTGGCAAAGTCCTCGCGCCGGCACCACTCGCGCATGTAGTCGTCCCAGGAATTCCAGCGCCGCTGCTCACTGTCGGACATGGCCGGCTTCCAGGCCACCAGGTAGGCGCGCTCGAACAGCGATATCAGCATGTCGAAGATCACCAGCATGCGCTCGCGCTGCTCATGCGTCGGGTTGGGCAGGGCACTGGCCGTGCGCAGCTGCAGGTCGCTGTTGGCCAGCACCACTTTCAGGAAATCGTTGTAGGTATCGGCCAGATGCAGGTAGGCCGCCTCTTCCTCGTTCTCGCGCTCGGCTCGCTGCTGGCGCATGAAGACCCAGATCGCGAATGGCAGGCCGACCACGGTGATGGCAAAGCTGGCCAGTTCCAGCGTATCGCGCAAGTTCATGGCCAGGCCCTGCCCACGACGCGACGCAGGACAAGTCCTGAGCGCCGGTCCGATGGTTGTCTCATGCCAGTGCCTTTGCAGCGAAACGCCGCGCCGGGTCGTAGGGGAACACATCGTGCACATGGCCGGCCTGGATGCGCTGCTTGTGGCCCTGCCAGAACGCGGCATCCAGCAAGTCGGCATGATGGGCCATGAAGACCTCGCGCACCCGCGCGTGGCCGAGCAGGAACGGGCCGAAGGTCTCCGGGAAGACATCGCCCTTGTGGACCGCGTACCAGACGTCGCCGCTCATCTCCTCCTCCTCGTTGCGCGGCGCGGGCACGCGGCGGAAGTTGCAATCGGTGAGGTATTCGATCTCGTCGTAGTCGTAGAACACGACTTTGCCGTGGCGGGTGACGCCAAAGTTCTTCCACAGCATGTCGCCCGGGAAGATGTTGGCCGCCACCAGGTCCTTGATGGCGTTGCCATACTCCACCACCGCATGCTCGAGCTGGGCCGGGCCGGCGTCCTGCAAAAAGATGTTGAGCGGAATCATGCGCCGCTCGATGTACAGGTGGCGCAGCACCAAGGTGTCGCCGTCCTCCTCGACCAGGCTCGGACAGTACAGCTGCAGCTCGTCGATCAGCTCGCGCGTGAAGCGGCTGCGCGGGAACGCGACGTTGCTGTACTCCAGGGTGTCGGCCATGCGGCCGACCCGGTCGTGCTGCTTGACCAGCAGGTACTTGCCCTTGATCTGCTCGCGCGTGGTGTCCTTCTGCGGCGGGTAGTAGTCCTTGATGACCTTGAAGACGTAGGGGAAGGACGGCAGGTCGAACACCAGCATCACCATGCCCTTGATGCCGGGTGCGATGCGGAACGCGTCGCTGGAGTGGCGCAGGTGGTACTGGAAGTCGCGGTAGAACAGGTTCTTGCCGTGCTTCTGCAGGCCCAGCGCGTTGTACAGCTCGGCGCGCGGCTTGCGCGGCATCAGCCCACGCAGGAACTGGACGTAGGCGCTGGGGATTTCCATGTCGACCATGAAGTACGCACGGGCGAAGCTGAACAGCATCAGCAGGTCGTCCTCGCCACACAGCAGGGTGTCGATCACCAGCTGGCCGCCGTCGTCGTGCAGGATCGGCAGCGCGATCGGCAGCTCGGTGTAGCCGTTGACGATCTTGCCGACCACGTAGGCGCCCTTGTTGCGGAAGAACAGCGAGCTCAGCACCTGGATCTGGAAGTTCGGGCGCAGCCGCACGCCGTCGCCGATCTGGCGGCGCAACGCCGCCAGCGCGTCGTCGATGTCACGCTCCAGGTGCGCAAAGGAGCGCTGCAGCTGGAAGTTGTGGACGATGCGCAGCAGCGTGTCGCGCAGCGTCTGGCGCGTCGGGTAGTAGGCCCGGTAGGTCGGCTGGGCGGCGGGCTCGTCGTTCTCGATGTACTCGGTGGACACCGCCGGCCGCACAAACAGGAAGTCGTTGCGGAAGTAGCTGCGGTGCAGGATCCGGGTGGTGACCGAGTTGAAGAAGGTCTCGGCCAGCTCGGGCTGATGGTGGTCGGTGAGCAGCCCGATGTAGTGCAGCTTGACCTGCTGCCAGCTGTCGTCGGACAGATCACCCACGGCGAAGGCGCGTTGCAGCCGATCCACCGCCTCGTCCACCCGCCGGTCATAGAAGGCGATGCGCTCGCGCTGCGCCGTCTGCTGGCCGCGCCAATCTGCCGCCTCGAACCGCGCCTTGGCCTCGCCGCTGGCCTGCCGGAACAACCGATAGTGCTTGTTGAACCCCTCCAGCAACGCCTGGGCGATGTCGAACGCCCGCGGGTCGGTGAAGCGGTGCGGAAACATCAGAGGTCGCCCTCGTCCAGCACGCTGTCCAGTTCATCGGCCGGCAGTCGGTCGCCGCGCGGGTAGCGCTTGATGGCGGCGGCGAACACCTGGATCACGTTGTCCGGACGGTCCATGGTCACCTGCAGGTCCTTCAGCAGCCCGTCCTTCAGGCCGTAGACCCAGCCGTGCACGGACACTGGCTGGCCGCGCGCCCAGGCATCCTGCAGCACCGTCGACAACGCCACGTTGCCCACCTGCTCGATGACGTTCATCTCGCACAGGGTGTTCTCCTGGTCCTCGCCGGACAGGTGCTCCAGGCGCTTGCGGTGGCGCAGGCGCACGTCCTGGATGTGCCGCAGCCAGTTGTCGGCCAGGCCGATGCGGATGCCCAGCAACGCGGCGCGCACGCCGGCGCAGCCGTAGTGGCCGACCACGATGATGTGCTTGACCTTCAGGTGCTCGACCGCGAACTGGATGGTGGACAGCGCGTTCAGGTCCGAGTGGACGATGACGTTGGCCACGTTGCGGTGCACGAACACCTCGCCCGGGTCCAGGCCGATGATCTCGTTGGCCGGGACGCGGCTGTCGGCGCAGCCGATCCACATGTAGCGTGGGCTCTGCTGCTGCGCGAGCCGGGTGAAGATGCCCGGGTCGCGGGTCTGCACCGCCTGGGCCCAGTCGCGGTTGCGCTGGAAGAGTGCGCCCAGGTCGCTGCCGCTGGACGGCGTGGTGGAGCTGGATGGGCCGGGGTCGGCCGGGTCGGATGTCATGCGCGGGATGCCCTCGGTTGCTGCACCGCACAGTCTAGTCCGCGGGCTTGCAGCGACGGCCGTGCCGACCGGGCGTCAGGCCAGCTCGCGGTAGCCGGCGTAGACCGCGCAGTCGATCACCTGCCCGGCCTTCATGGTGCTGCGCGGCTGCATGCCCTCCAGCACCAGGCCGCATTTCTGGGCCACCCGCATCGAGCGCTGATTGCCGGCATGGATGGGCGCGTAGATGCGGGTCACCTCGGGCCAGTGGTGCCAGGCATGGGCCAACATGGCCATCGCGGCGCGCGGCGCCAGGCCGCGGCCCCAGCAATCGCGGCCGACCCACCACCCGATCTCGGCATTGCAGCGCCTGGGGCCGTCCAGCTGATGCACGCCACAGCCGCCGACAGCCAGATCGTCCTGGGCGATGGCCCAGTTGTCGCCGCCAAAGTCGACATGCCCGGGCCCCACCCAGTGCTGCGCCAGCGCCAGCGTGTAGGGATGCGGGAAGCCGTCGCTCATCCAGCGCCAGACCTCGACATCGCCGGCCAGCCGCGACAGCACGGGCGCGTCGTCGGCACGCCAGGGCCGCAGGCAGGCACCACCGCCCAGGTCGATGACCGGCAGCGTCACATCGTTTCCGCGAACAGTTCCCTGCCGATCAGCATGCGGCGGATCTCGC
>JBJXHB010000480.1:0-16367 GCA_046160725.1 Aquabacterium sp. | reverse complement strand
CCCAAGGACGACGCTGCCGCCAAGGACGCCTGGACCAAGGCAAAGGCTGCTGCCGAGGCTCGCGCCCGGCCGCTGGCCGGCATGCCCGGCCATGCGCAGATATTCGCCGGCGACCCGAACGGCGATGCCAAGGCCAAGGAGGCATTCGACACCTCGCGTCGGAACTTCCTGGCCCTGATCTTCTGCCTGATGGTGGGCACGGCCGCGCTGCCGCACATCCTGATGCGCTACTACACGACGCCGTCGGTCAAGGAGGCACGGGAGTCGGTGACCTGGTCGCTGTTCTTCATCTTCCTGCTGTACTTCTCGGCGCCGTCACTGGCGGTGCTGGTCAAGTACGAGGTGTTCAACGTGCTGGTAGGCACGCCGTTCGACAAGCTGCCAGCGTGGATCGCCAACTGGTCGAGGGTCGACCCGGCGTTGCTGTCGGTGGCGGACATCAACAAGGACGGCATCTTCCAGCTGGCCGAGATGCGCATCGGCGGCGACATCATCGTGCTGGCCACCCCGGAGATCGGCGGGCTGCCGTACGTCATCAGCGGCATGGTTGCCGCCGGTGGCCTGGCCGCTGCGCTGTCCACCGCGGACGGCCTGCTGCTGACCATCGCCAACGCGCTGTCGCACGACTTGTACTACCAGATGATCGACCCCAACGCCTCCACGGCGCGCCGGGTGACCATCTCCAAGTCGTTGCTGCTGGTCGTGGCCTTGGCCGCGGCCTACGTGGCGGCGCAGAAACCGGCGGACATCCTGTTCCTGGTTTCGGCGGCGTTCTCGTTCGCGGCGGCGTCGTTCTTCCCTGCGCTGGTGTGCGGTGTGTTCTGGAAGCGCGCCAACAAGTGGGGCGCGTCCCTGGGCATGGCCTCCGGCCTGGCGATCACCTTCTACTACATGGTGACGACCCAGCCCTGGCTGCGCGGCATCTTCGGCGTGACCTCGCCGATCGAGTTGTGGTGGGGCATCCAGCCCATCTCGGCCGGCCTGTTCGGCGTGCCGCTGGGCTTCGCGGTGATCATCATCGTCAGCCTGCTGACGCCCGCGCCCACGCAGGCCACGCAGGACCTGGTCGAGCATGTCCGCTACCCGAACCTGAAGATGGCCGGCAAGTGAGCATGGCCTGACCGTCCGGCGCCGCCCGCGGCGCCGGCCCTGCAGAAGGTTCCGACAGGGGCCGCTGCCCGCAAGGGCGGCGGCCCCTTCTTCATGGAAGGTCGGTTCCATCTTGGGCATGACGAAGGTCAAGATCCAGCCTGATGCGCAGCCGTGCCCGGCCCACGCGGACACGGCCGCCCGTACCATGGCGCATGGACCCGACCGGCCTGCCCATCGGAACCGCGGACACCGACCTGAACGCGCCGCTGGCCGGGCTGCCGCGCAAGACGCTGCTGACCTGCGGCCCCGATGAGCCCCTGGGGCGGGCGCTGGCCGCCATGCATGCGGCCCAGGTGGGGTCGGTCGTGGTGGCCGACGCCGACGGCCGGCCGCTGGGCATCCTGACCCGCCACGACCTGCTGGGTCGGGTGCTGCTGCCGCGCCTGTCGCTGGACACGCCGATCGCGCAGGTGATGAGCCAGCCGCTGCAGGTGCTGGGCCCGACCCACACCCTGCACGACGCGGCGCTGCTGATGGCCCGCCAGGGTCTGCGTCATGTGCCGGTGGTGGACGACCGCGGGCGCCTGGCCCACATCGTGTCCGAGCACGACCTGCATGTGCTGCAGCGCCAGACGCTGGCCGGCCTGAGCGAGCGACTGGCCCATGCCCCGGACATCGCGGCACTGGAGGACGGCGCGCGCGGCATCCGCGCACTGGCGCGCCACCTGTTGTCGCAGGGGCTGGGCCCACGCGCATTGGCCACGCTGATCTCGCATCTGAACGACCGGCTGACGCAGCGCGTGACCGAACTGCTGGCGCCCGCGCATGGCGTGGACATGACACGCGGCTGCTGGCTGGCCTTCGGCTCCGAGGGCCGCGGCGAGCAGACGATCGCGACCGACCAGGACAACGGGCTGGTCTTCGCCTCCGACCGCCCGGACGCCGACCGGCCGCGCTGGCTGGCGTTTGCGCGTGACGTCAACGAGGCGCTCGACCGGCTGGGCTACCCCCTGTGCAAGGGCAACGTGATGGCGTCGAACCCGGCCTTGTGCAGCACCGCGCCGGAGTGGGCCGGGCGCTTCACGCACTGGCTGGAGCAGGGCACGCCGCAGGACCTGCTGAACGCCAGCATCTACTTCGACTTTCGCGCGCTGGCGGGCCACGCCGGCCTGCTGGAGCCGCTGCACGAGGCGGTCCGCGCCCGCCGTGCGCCGCCGCGCTTTCTGCACCTGCTGGCGGCCAATGCCCTGCGCAGCGGCGTACCGCTGAACTGGCGCGGCGCCGTGGCCACGCAGGTGGTCGATGGCCGCGACACGCTGGACCTGAAGCTGCAGGGCACGGCGCTGATCGTCGATGCGGCGCGCGTGCTGGCCATGGCCGCGGGCGTGGCCGAGGTCGGCACGCATGAGCGCCTGGTCGCCGCCGGCGTGGCGCTGGGCGTGCCCGCCCACGAGCACCAGGCCTGGGCCGCGGCGTTCGAGGTGCTGCAGGGGCTGCGGCTGCGCGTGCAGATGGGCATTGGCCTGGCCCCGGCGACAGCCGACCAGCCCAACCGCATCGCCCCGGCCGGCCTGAACGACCTGGACCGCGAGGCCCTGCGCGACGCGCTGCAGGTCGCGCGCCGCCTGCAGCAGCGCCTGGCGCTGGACTGGCGGGCATGACCCCGTGCCCGGGCCGGGCAGCCGCCGCCGCTAGGGGCAAGCCGCAGCACCAGGGCCCGCCGCGCGCCACCAGAATCGGGCTGCGCGGCCGACACCGCCCCAGGAGTGGATGCGATGAATCTCGATGACGAGCAGGTGCAGCGCCTGGTGGCGTTGTTCGGCCTGGGCCTGTTCCTGTTCAGCTGGCCGCTGATGGCGCTGTTCAACCTGCCACAGCGCTGGCTGGGCATGCCGCTGCTGGTCCTGTGGCTGTTCGGCACCTGGGCGGCGCTGATCGCGGCCGTGGCCTGGGTGGTCGAGCGACGGGCCTGAGCCGCGCCCCGGTGGATCGAGACGGCTGCGCCTGACCGATGCTGCTGAACGACGCAGTCATCGCGCTGGCGGGCATCGCCTACCTGGGGCTGCTGTTCGGCATCGCCTGGCATGCCGACCGCAGGGCCGACCAGGGCCGCTCGCTGATCGACCGGTCGTTGGTGTATGCGCTGTCGCTGGCGGTCTACACCACGTCCTGGACCTACTACGGCAGCGTCGGCCGCGCGGCGGCCGGCGGCGTGGGCTTTCTGCCGATCTACCTGGGCCCGACCCTGGTGGTCATGCTGGGCTGGGTGGTGCTGCGCAAGATGATCCGCATCAGCAAGGCGCAGCGCATCACCAGCATCGCCGACTTCATCGCTGCGCGCTATGGCAAGAGCGCACTGCTGGGCGGCCTGGTGACGGTCATCGCCGTGGTTGGCGTCATTCCGTACATCGCCCTGCAGCTCAAGGCCGTGTCCGGCAGCGTGGAGATCCTGCTGCAGTACCCGGCGGTGGTGATGCCGCCCAAGGGCCGCACGCTGGCGCTGTGGCAGGACACCGCGCTGTACGCGGCGCTGCTGCTGGCGGCCTTCACCATGCTCTTCGGCACGCGCCACCTGGATGCCAGCGAGCGTCATGAGGGCATGGTGGCCGCCATCGCCTTCGAGTCGGTGGTCAAGCTGGTGGCTTTCCTGGCGGTGGGGCTGTTCGTCACCTACGGCGTGTATGCGGGTTTCGGCGACCTGTTCGAGCGTGCCGAGGCGGTGCCGCGCCTGGCCAAGCTGATGACGCTGGACGGTCAGGCCGCAACCTGGGGCAGCTGGGGCGCGCTGGTGCTGCTGTCGGCGCTGTCCTTCCTCTTCCTGCCGCGGCAGTTCCAGGTCGGCGTGGTCGAGAACGTCGACGAGCGGCATGTCGCGCGGGCGATGTGGCTGCTGCCGCTGTACCTGCTGGCCATCAACATCTTCGTGCTGCCCATCACCATGGCCGGGCTGCTGCAGTTCCCGGCCGGCCAGGTCGACGCCGACACCTTCGTGCTGACGCTGCCCATGGCGCACCAGCAGCAGGCACTGGCGCTGCTGGTGTTCATCGGCGGGCTGTCGGCGGCCACCGGCATGGTGATTGTCGAGACCATCGCCCTGTCCACCATGATCTGCAACGACCTGGTGATGCCGGTGCTGCTGCGTTGGCAGGCGCTGGGGCTGCAGCGGCGCGACGACCTGACGCGGCTGCTGCTGGGCATCCGCCGCGGCGCCATCGTGCTGTTGATGATGCTGGGCTACCTGTACTACCGCGCCGCCGGCGAGGCCTATGCGCTGGTCAGCATCGGCCTGATCTCGTTCGCGGCGGTGGCGCAGTTCGCGCCGGCCATGCTGGGCGGCATGTACTGGCGGCGCGCCACCCGGCGCGGCGCGCTGGCGGCGCTGTGCGCCGGCTTCGGCATCTGGGCCTGGACGCTGCTGGTGCCGGCCTTCGCCAAGAGCGGCTGGCTGCCGTTCTCGCTGGTGCAGGACGGGCCTGGTGGCATCGGCCTGCTGCGGCCGACGGCCTTGTTCGGCCTGAGCGGCTTCGACGAGATCAGCCATGCGCTGTTCTGGAGCATGCTGGCCAACATCGGCTGCTTTGTCGGCGTCTCGCTGGCCACCCGCCCGTCGCTGCGCGAGCGCGGACAGGCCGAGCTGTTCGTCAACGCGCTGCAGCAGGAAGCCCCGCCGCCGACGGCCTGGCGCGGGCGGGCGTCGGTGCAGGAGGTGGCCGCGCTGCTGGGCCGCTTCCTCGGCCCGCAGCGGGCGCAGCAGGCGCTGGCCGACTATGCCGGGCGCCGCGGCCTGGGCAGCCCGGACCGCATCGTGCCCGACGCTGACCTGGTGCGGCACTGCGAGACCCTGCTGGCCGGCACCATTGGCACCGCCTCAGCGCGGGTCATGGTGGCGTCGGCCATGAAGGAGGAGCCGCTCGGCATGGACGAGGTGCTGCACATCCTGGACGAAACGCAGCAGGTCATCGCCTACAGCCACCGGCTGGAGCAGAAGTCCCAGGAGCTGGAGGCCAAGTCGCGCGAGCTGGAGGTGGCTGGCGCCGAGCTGCGGGCGGCCAACGCCCGGCTGACCGAGCTCGACCGCATGAAGGACGACTTCATCTCGACCGTGACGCATGAGCTGCGCACGCCGCTGACCTCGATCCGGGCCATGTCAGAGATCCTCCAGGCGCGCACTCAGATGGAGCCGGCGCAGCGCCAGCAGTTCATCGGCATCATCGTCAGCGAGAGCGAGCGCCTGACCCGGCTTATCAACCAGGTGCTGGACCTGGCCAAGCTGGAGTCCGGTGGTGCCGAGTGGCATGCCACCACGGTCGATCTGCCGGCGCTGCTGCGCGAGGCGGCCGATGCCACCGATGCGCTGGTGCGCGGGCGTGGCGCGACGCTGGCGCTGGACCTGCCGGCCCAGGTGCCCGGCGTGCAGGCCGACCGCGACCGGCTGATGCAGGTGCTGCTGAACCTGATCGGCAATGCGGTGAAGTTCTGCCCGGACACGCGCGGCCGCATCCGCCTGACGCTGTCGACCCGTGCCGACCACCTGGAGGTGGCGGTAGCCGACAACGGCATCGGCATCGCCCCGGAGCATCATCACGGCGTGTTCGAGAAGTTCCGCCAGGTCGGCGACAGCCTGACCGGCAAGCCACAGGGCACCGGGCTGGGCCTGCCCATCAGCCGCGAGATCATCCGCCGCCTGGGCGGGCGGCTGTGGGTGGACAGCGCGCCGGGCGCCGGCGCCACCTTCCGATTCACGCTGCCCACGGGTGGCATGCCCGCGGGTGGCATCCCGCCCGCCCCGACCAAGGACTGACATGGCCGCGCGCATCCTGATCGCCGACGACGAGCCCAACATCCTGATGTCGCTGGAGTTCCTGCTGCGCGACGCGGGCTACGAGGTGGCCACTGCCACCGACGGCCAGCAGGCGCTGGACCAGGCCCTGCAAGACATGCCCGACCTGGTTCTGCTGGACGTGATGATGCCGCGCGTCAGCGGCTGGGAGGTGTGCCAGCGCCTGCGCGCGCTGCCGCAGGCCGCCACCCTGCGCATCATCATGCTCAGCGCCAAGGGCCGCGAGGTGGAGGTGAACAAGGGCCTGGCCATGGGCGCGGATGCGTACATCACCAAGCCCTTTGCCATCGCCGACGTGCTGCGGCAGGTGCAGCAGCAGCTGGCCGCCGGGAGCGCCGCCGGCTGAGGCGCTGAGGGACTGACGCGATGCGCCGCCCATCCTTCCTGGTCACCTGGACCGTGCTGTTCACGGCCGTGGTGCTGGCCTGGCTGGTGGCGGCCGGCTGGGCCGTCTGGGGCAGCCTGGAGCCATCGTCTCGGGCCAGCCTGCTGCCCTTGCTGGGCGGCGCGCCGGCCATTGCGGTGCTGTTCGTGCTGCTGCTGCCGGCGGTCCTGGCCGCGCTGTTGGCCCCCTGGGCGCGGCGCTACCCGGCCAGCGCGGCCCGCATGGCCGATGCGGTGGACATCATCGCCGCCAGCAACCCGGCCCATCGCGTGGCCGAGGACGGCGGGCCTGAGCTGCGGCAGCTGGCACGCGGCATCAACGGCCTGGCCGACCGCCATGCGGCCCTGCAGGGCGACATACAGCGGCAGGTGGCCGATGCCCAGGACCGCCTGGCCCAGGAGACAGTGCGGCTGGCTGCCTTGATGGCCGAGCTGCCGCAGGGCGTGCTGGTGTGCAGCGCGCAGGGCGAGGTGCTGCTGTACAACGGGCAGGCGTCGCGGCTGCTGGCCGGCGGCGACGCGCCGCTGGGCTTGGGCCGCCCGGTCGCGCAGCTGCTGGATGGCGGGGCCGTCGCGCATGCGCTGGAGCAGGTGCGGGCGCAGCGCCGGCAGGGTGCGGCGCATCCGGTGGCGCATGTGGTGGTGTCGCGGCGCGGCGCGGATGCGCGTGGTGGCCATCTGCTGCGCGCCCAGCTGGTGCCGCTGCGCGGCGCTGCAACCAGGGCAGCCGGTACCGAAGCGCCGGACGATATCGACGGCTACCTGCTGATCCTGCAGGACATCACCCGCCAGGTCGAAGACGCGACTCGCCGCGACCGCGCGCTGCTCGACCTGACCGAAGGCAGCCGCAGCGCACTGGCCAGCCTGCGCGCGGCCGCCGAGATGCTGCACGCGCGGCCGGACATGGAGGCCGCGTTGCGGCAGCGCTTCACGCAGGTGATCCACGACGAGGCGCAGGGCCTGAGTCGGCGCCTGGAGGAGACGCTGTCGCGCGGCGTCGACCCACTGGCCGGCGCCTGGCCGCGCGAGGACATGCGCGTGGCGGACCTGGCCGCCGCGCTGCAGCGCACCCTGGCGTCGTCGTCGGTGGACCTGGTGCTGGCGTCGGATGGGCCGGCCGTCTGGCTGCGTCTGGACAGCCATGCGCTTGTGCAGGCCTTCGCCCACCTGGCAGCACAAGTCAGGGCCGCCAGCGACCAGGCCGCGCTGCAGCTGCGCTGGAGCCGGCAGGGGCCGTTCGTCGCACTCGACCTGCTGTGGCCCGGCCTGCCCTTGCAGGCCGGCCTGCTGGCGCAGTGGGAGGGGCAGCCGTTTGCAGTGGGCGAGCAGGGCGTGGAGGTCACGCTGCACGAGGTGCTGCAGCGCCACGGGGCCGAGGCCTGGACCCTGGGGGCCGTCGCCGCCGGCCAGGAGGGCCTGGCGGGTATCCGGGTGCAGATGTCCGCGGCCGAGGACGTGGCTGACCCTGGGACAGATGCGAGTGCGCCCAGCCGGCCGGTGTACTACGACTTCTCCCTGCTGCAGCGGCGCGGTGCCGGGTCGGCCCTGCACGACCGCGCGCTGGCGGACCTGACCTTCACCGTGTTCGACACCGAAACCACCGGCCTGCAGCCTTCCGAAGGTGACGAGATCATCTCGATCGGTGCCTACCGCATCGTCAACGGCCGCCTGCTGATGCAGGAGTGCTTCGAGCGGCTGATCGAGCCCCGGCGGCCGGTGCGCGCCAGTGCGCAGGCGGTGCACGGCATCACGCCGGACATGCTGGCCGGCCAGCCGCCGGCGGAGACGGTGCTGCCGGCCTTCGCGCGCTTCTGCGGCGGCTCGGTGCTGGTGGCGCACAACGCGGCCTTCGACCTGCGCTTCCTGGAGCTGGCGCGCGAGCGCACCGGCGCCGCGTTCGACCAGCCGGTGCTGGACACGCTGCTGCTGTCGTCCATCCTGCACCCGGGCCACGGCGGCGGCGAGCACCGGTTGGAGGCGATCGCCGGGCGCCTGGGCATCACGGTGGTCGGCCGCCACACCGCGGCGGGCGACGCCCAGGTGACCGGCGAGGTGTTCCTGCGCATGCTGCCGCTGCTGCAGGCCCGCGGCATCCTGACACTGGGCCAGGCCCTGGCGGCCTCCGAGCAGTCGGGCTATGCCCAGCTGAGGTACTGACTGCGGCCGGGACATCGTCACACCGTGCAACGCCGCCAGACCATATGCCAGCCGTCATGACCGCGTCCATGTCCGTCGAGCCAACGCCGCCCGTGCTGGCCGCGGTGCCCGACACGGCGGCGATGGCGCCGGGCCTGCTGCCCGCGATCCAGTCGGCGGCCGACGCGGCGGCGCTGGAACGGGCGGCCGCAGGGCTGTTGCCGGCGGTGCGCCAGGCGCTGCAGCAGGGCCTGCCGGCGCTGGACGCGGTGCGGCTGGTGTCCCATGTCAACGATGCGGTCTGCGCGGCCGTGCTGGACCGCCTGCTGCCGGCCGCGGGCCTGGACCCGGGCCGGGCCTGCTGGCTGGTCATGGGGTCCCAGGCGCGCGGCGAGCAGACGTTGGTGACCGACCAGGACAACGCCTGGGTGCTGGCCGACGGCATGGACGACGCCGAGCGCGAGCGTTGGCGTGCGGTCGGCGAACAGACTAACCAGGAGCTGGCAAGCTGCGGCGTGCCGCTGTGCGGCGGCCTGATCATGGCGGGCCAGCCGGCCTGCTGCCTGACCGTGTCGGAATGGTGCGGTTACTTCGACCGCTGGATGGACCGTGCCGGCGCGGCCGAGCTGCTGAGTGCGCGGATCTACTTCGACCTGCGTGGCCACCATGGCAACCTGCAGCTGGCGGCGGTGCTGCGGGACCATATCCGGCAAGGCGTGCTGGCGCGCCCCGGTTTCCTGGCGCGGATGGCGCGCAACGTGCTGGCCAACCGGGTGGCGCTGACCTGGTGGGGCGGGCTGGCGACCATGGTCGTGGACGGGCAGCGCGTGTTCGACCTCAAGCGGTCGGGCACGCAGGTGGTGGTGGATGCGGCGCGGTTGTATGCGCTGTCCACCGGCAGCACGGCCCTCGGCACCGTGCAGCGCCTGAACGCCGCAGCGCCAGCGCTCCGAGTGCCGGCCTCGGAGCTGCAGGACTGGCTGCATGGATTTGCGGGGCTCAACGCGCTGCGGCTGCAGATACAGCTGGCGGCGCCAGATGCCACGGTCGGCGTGCTGAACCGGGTGCCCCTGGACCGCCTCGGCCCGAACCAGCGCGACGCGCTGAAGCGCTCACTGCGCAGCGCCCGCGTGCTGCAACGGCGCGTGGCACTGGACTGGCCGGGCGGGTGACCCGGCCGCGAGCCCGCAGGGGCTCGCTCACGTCCGGCCTCAGCCTTGCAGGCCGCGCCTGGCGTGCGGGACACGCCAGGCCCTTCGGCAGGCGTTCGCGAGCCCGCAGGGGCTCGCTCACGTCCGGCCTCAGCCAAGTAGGCGGCTGGCCAGGGCCAGGATGGCGACGGCCAGGGCGGCGCACAGCACCAGGCGCACGAGCGTCATGCCGACTTGCTCCTCATGTTCGATCAGGATCACCGGGTCCGTGTCTGGACCGGTGGTCGGCACCAGCTGGGGGGTTCGCATCGCATCACCTCGACTTCAGCGGCCAGCGCCTTGCGCGCCGGCCATGCCGAGGTTGTAGGGCGGGGGGCGTTACAGCAGCGTTACGGTCGAGCCGTCCGCATGTCGTTCGCGGTGCAAAACCGGCCGCCCCGGCACCAGCCCCTACCAGGCCAGCCGGCGGGCATGCTCCAGCGTGTACTCGGCCAGGGGGCCGATGCGCGGCCCGTCGCCCTGCAGCCGCTGCGGGTCCTGGAGGTAGACGAAGGCGTCGATGGCAGGACCGGTTTCGCTGTCGGCCGGCTCGACCCGGATGCTGAGACGGACATATCCGCCAGGCTCGCCGACACGCTCGAGCAGGTCCATCGCGGCCAGGGCGTCGGCCGTGACATCGAACACCTGGCCGATCACCTGCTCGCCCTGGCCCGGTGCATGGACCAGGCAGGGCAGCCAGCCGTCGCCGACCAGGTAGAACGGCAGGCGCTCGACCGTGCGGAAGCGGCCCGGGCGGCGCACGCCGGTGTTGACATGGGCGTTCGGAAAGCCCTCCTTCAGCGAACCGTAGACAAACAGTGGCGACATGGCGGCGGCTCAGCCCCCGGGCAGGGCGAGGGAGTTATCGAAGCACTGGATGAAGCCGTCCCAGCGCTCGTCATGCAGCTCGTGCTCGACATAGCGCCCCTGGGTGTAGTCGCCGATGACCCGGCGCCAGAAGTGCAAGGCGGGGGTGTTCAGGGGCATCTGGCCCACCTCCCAGCGCCCACGGTGCTGGTCGAAGATGTGGCGCGCAGCGCGGCTGGCCAGGCCGTGGCGGCGGTAGCGCTTCATCACGAAGAACTGCCCCATCCAGAACTGGTTGCCTGGCAGCGAGACGTCGGGGTCCACCAGTCCGAAACCGGCGGGGTGCCCATCGACCTGGAACAGATAGCCTTTCAGCAGCGGGTTGCGCAGGTAGCGGTCGACCGCGAAGCCGTACTCGCCATGCACATTGAGATGCTGCGGCCAGACATCGGACAGGTCGTACTGGTACAGCTCCAGCAGGCGTGACAGCACCGGCCGGTCCTGCCAGCGAGCCACGTCGATCGTCAGGTCCGGGGTCATGTCGTGGCGGCAAGGCCTGCGTGCCCTGGCGGAGACGCTGCCGGTGGCGAGGCCGGTGATGGCGCAGGCGCGCGGATGGACCGGGCGAGCACCCGGTTCTCGTGCGACTCGCCCTCGAAGACGGAATGGGCGAGACCGCAGTCCTGGTAGCCACATCGGGCATAGAAGCGCAGGGCGCGCAGGTTGTGCACCCAGGCGGTCAGCCACAGCACGGTCGCGCCGGACGCGGCCGCCACCTGCTCGGCCTGCGCCAGCAGCCGCGCGCCGACTCGCCGGCCGGTGAACCGATGCTGGACATACAGGTGCAACAACTCCGCCTGCACGCCGGCGGGCGCGTCCGCCTGGGCCGCCCGCAGTCGCAGCTGGACGAAGCCGATCAGGTGCCCGTCCTGCTCGGCCACCCAGACCGCCGTGCCGGGGTCCGCGAGATCACGGGCGAAGACGGGCTCCGAATAGCCGGCCAGCACCTCCCGTGCGATGGCCCGCCGGATGCCTTGGGTCGCATAGGTGTCGAGAAACACCTGCATGGCCAGTACCGACAGGCACAGCGCGTCGTCCATGGTGGCCTGGCGCAGGGACGGTCCGGCGACAGGAGCCCGGTGGGTTTCGGTCATGGCGGCGTCGATCGCAGGCGCGGGTGCGGCCGGCATGGGCTCAGCCCTGCGCCATGCCGCGTCGGACCGGAATGGCGGTCACCGCGCGGCGAACTGGGACAGGAAGCCCGCCGTCGCGCTGCGCGTGGCCGGCAGGTTGAGCAGCGTATGGGGCGCGTTCGGCACCAGCAGGACGGCGGCTCGTGGGTTGTCCTTGAGCGCTGCAGCGCAGTGGCCTTGTGCCTCCGCGTTCCCCAGCCAGCTGTTGGATCTGGAGAAGAACGGGTCGGTGGCACTGATGATGTTGAGCACCGGCTTGCCGGGCTCGAACGCATTGCGAGGCTCCTTGACGAAATAGTTCGTCTCGCAGCTCCAGGCAAACAGGATGCGCGCCATGAATTCCGTGCCGGCATGTCGGGCGACCGGGACCGCGCCCTCGCTGGTGCCAGCCAGTATCAGGCGGCCCCCGTCGGCCCAGGGCTGCCCACGGACGGCCTCCAGCGCCAACGGGACCTCGGAGGCCCGCAACGCATGGATCCGCTCGTAGGCATCCTTGTCGATGGGTGACTTGTAGGTGATCCGCCCCGCCAGTGCGAAGGAATCCGGCGCGATGCTGGCGAAGCCCAGGCCCGCCAGCCACTGCTGCCATTCACCGATGGCCTTGAGCCCGAGGCCGGACGATCCATGCAGGAAGACGACCACCGGAACCCGCGGGCCGGTGACGCGGGGCATATCCCTGAACTTGCCGCAGAAGGCAGCGCCGCCCGTCGCCGCCGCCGGGAGGCAGATATCGGCCTGCTGGATCGATGCCACGGCGGAGTCACGCGTGTGGACCCAGGCCTCGCCCTTGATCTCGCCCAGGGGCGCGGCGGGCTGCGCGAAGGCGCTGACCATCGTACCGGCCAGAAGGGCCGCGATCGCAGTCCAGAAAGTTGTCATGAAGGATGCCGTCAAGAGAGATCCGGGCAGTGTGCCAGCCCCGTGCCCCGGCGCCGGTCAGGACGGGCGCCACCGAGTGGTCGATATCGAGCGCCGACTTTCCGACCAGGAGTTCCAGAGCGGCGCGGGTCGGGCTTTCGCGGCCGCGCATGAGGTGGACGAGTATCTCGGCCGTGTGCATCTGCACCTGTGGGGTCCGGCGATGGGTTGACAGCTGGAGGCGAGAAGCGGGTGAGCCATGGGCAAGTGGTCAGGCCGTACGCGTCGCAATGACGACACTTGAATCCGGCCTCCAGTCCCGCCTCAGCAGGCCATAGATCCAGGAGTCGGAGACTTCGCCGGAGACGATGCAGTCTTCTCGCCTCAGGCCCTCGCGCTCGAACCCCAGCTTCTCCAGGACCCTGGCGGACGCGGCATTGCGCGTGTCAAGCTCGGCTTCGACGCGGTTGAGGTCGAGCGCCGCATAGGCCCAATGCAGCATGCCGCGCACGGCCTCCGTGGCATAGCCCTTGCCCCACGCTGGCTCGGCGAAGCAGTAGCCGATGCCGAGACTGCGGTAGGCCGGGTTCCAGTGGAAGGCGGCGCACCAGCCCACAAACGAGCGATTGTGGCGGGTCTCGACCGCGAGTCGAGCGCCACTCCCGTCCGCCTCCATCTGGCGGCATGCAGCAAGGAATGCATCGGCCCGGCTGCGCTCCGCCCAGGGTGGGGAGTCCCAATAGCGCAGCACGCGGGCGTCGCTCTGCAAGGCATAGATGGCTGCAGCGTCGGTCTCTGCAAACGGACGCAGGATCAGGCGCGCGGTCTTCAGGGTCGGCGTGGGCAAGGGCATGTCCGTGCGGCCTTAAGTTGGGTCAACGGTCTTCAAGCGATGCACGAACGAGGGCGCGAGCGGGACTCGAACCAGCCAAGCCTGGGTTGGCGAGAGTGTGCCGCGTACCGCCAGGCCGGGCCTGGTGGCCTGCCGTCATCGATCGGCTTGAGAGAAAGGTTGGAAACGGCTTCACAACCCCTGGCCTTCTAGAACTCCTCATGCTGGGGCAGGTCGTCCTCGATGACTTCCCATGAGGCCTTTGAGCCAACAAAGATGTGTGCCTCTGGGCGAAGGGTTGGAGCTTCCGACATCGAACCCAATGTGACGTGAACGTACGTGCCGCCGCGGACCACCGAGTAGAGGAAACTGCCGCACTTGCCGCACCGCACGTCGTGATCGATTCCGTCGCCGAACCGCATGATCGAGCCGGCGCCTTCAACGAGCGCAAGCTTGTCAGACTCGATGCCGGCAAAGGGCTTGTTCGCGGCGCCAGGGTCCGATCTGAATGCGGGCTTGAGAGATGGGTCAGGACACACCATCGCCTCTGCCCGTGCGATGACCTTGCCGAGGAAGGCACTGCTCGGGGCTTGCCACCCTGATCCAGCCTGCAGCGATGGTGCCTGGGACCGCAAGGTACCACCACTGACTGCCAGACACGGACCACCCCGCAAGGCCGATGACGAGACCTAGAACCATGCAGACGATGAGAAGGACCGCGCGCTGCACTTGGAGGCCTACCCTTGACGCAGGAGATGCCAAGCGGCCAGTCGCTCGTTGCCGCCCTTGTGGTTGGCGGTGACGCATGCCGTCAGTTGTTGAGCGTCCCCGCTGACGGGGTCCGCCGCTTCAGGCATGCACGCCTCACCTTCCAGGCAGCACAGCTTCCCTGCGATCGCGTGCCCCCGAACGGGCCAACGTGGCATCCCGAAGCAAACCCGGTTGAGCGAAGGGCAAAGCCTCATCTCGACCGGTGACGCATGTTGACCAACATGGGCCGCTCACTGGTGACCAGGTTCCGCTGATGCTTCGGGTTCGTGGCAAACCGCTTCGACATTGTGCCCGTCTGGACCTATGACAAACGCGGCGTAGTAGCTGGAGTGGTACTGGGGCCGGAGGCCTGGCGCGCCATTGTCCTTGCCTCCGGCGTCCAGGGCGGCCCGGTGGAACTCGCGCACTTGCCTCCGGCTGTCGGCTGTGAAGGCCAGGTGAAGATGCGTCGCCTTCTCTTCGACCCGGCGAATGCACAGCGACGACTTGCTGCCAGGGCGCCCGATCTCCAAGCCAAGCGGCCCCTCCGAGAGGACGCTCACTCCGAGCGGCCTCAGCGCCTCGAGGAAGAACGCCTTGCTTTGCTCATAGTTGCTGACACCAAACACGACGTGATCAAACATGGGCGTTCCAGGGAACGGGAGAGTGGTTTGCGAGGCCTGAAGCAAGAGCAAACTGCGCGCGGCGCCATGCCGTTGCACGTCAGATTGATCAAAGGGTTAGGCCGGATTCATCGGAGCTCCTTGCGAATGACCAGCTTGAGTCCGGACCAAACCTCGTTGACGGCGCAGACCTTGACGTCTACGAACCCCAGTGGGAGGGCAATTTCGCGGATGGTGTCTTCGGTGATCGTGGTTGGCACCTTGGACGCCTTCTTCGGCCATGAGACCCAGACACTCGCCTCAGGCTTGAGCTGCCTTCGGGCTGTAGCGAGGAACTTGGCGAGAGCGGTCTTCTCAACCTCAAAGACATGGACCAAGTCAGAGGTTGCCCCGAGTTTGCTCTCGAACACGACTCCGGCTGGCAATGACCGAAGCCAAGTCTTGTACTCGGCAGGCGCTCCGAGCAGGAACACAACACTGCCTTCGCGATACCCCAGCTTCCTGGTGAGTGGAGTTCCAGAGTAGCCGGTGGCAGAGAGTTGTGTCATGCGGCATGGACGGAATGGCTTCGCGAACCCAGGCGGCCCGTCCCCTGCAAAGACGTAGGTTGCACGCCGCAAGCCTGCCGAGCTACACCAATGCACCTGGCCCATGGTCGGTCAGGTCGTTGCGAACTTGCAAGGAGACGGGCCATGAAGGAATCTAGCACTCTGTACGTCGGATTGGACGTTCACAAGGACAGCATCGACTTCGCGACGGCGGACAGCGGGCGCGACGGTGATGTGCGGCATGTGTGCAGGATAGGGGGGCCTGGTGGGGCTGGACAAGGCGCTGCACCGTTTGATCAGCGGGGGACATCGCCTGCAGGTGATCTACGAGGCCGGCCCGTGCGGGTTCGTGGCGCGACCTGGCGCGCAGCTGCGAGGTCGCCGTGCGGGAGTGCCGCAACGCGCGCCGCCGCCTGAAGGCGCTGCTGCTGCGAAGCGGCATCGCCTACGCCGGCAAGAGCGCGTGGACGGCGGCGCACCCCCGCTGGCTGGCCACGCTGAAGATGGCGCATGCCGTGCAGCTGGTCGCGGCGATGAAGCTGGTGGCCGGACTGCAGGACTTCCTGCGCTTCGACAACCCGAGGCAGCTGATGGCCGACGTGGGCCTGGTGCCGGGCGAACACTCCGCGGGGCCGAAGCGGCGCCCGGGCAGCATCACCAAGGCCGGCAACAGCGCGGCGCAGCGCATGCTGGTGGAGGTGGCATGGCACTACCAGCACAGCCCGCGCGTGAGCCCGATCATCGCCAGGCGGCAACGACCAGTTGCCCCAGGCCGTCACCGACATCGCCTGGAAGGCGCAGCTGCGGCTGAACGCCAAGTTCAGGCGCCTGGTGGCGCGCCGGGTGATGAAGAACAAGGCCGTGGTTCCCGTGGCGCGCGAGCTCACGGGGTTCGTCTGGGCCGTCGGGCGCGAGGTCCAGACCTCGGGCTGGCAGGGCATCAAGGTCGGGCCGGCGGGCAGCGCCGCAGACTGTCAAAGCCAACACTGGAGTGAACCCCTGAACCTGGACCACGTCAGGCTATGAGAACTAAGCCGCCTGCAAGGCGAGTTGAGCCTCGAACTCGTTGGGCGGCAAGTAGCCGATCGCGGAGTGAAGCCGTTTGGCGTTGTAG
>JBJXHB010000479.1:0-3132 GCA_046160725.1 Aquabacterium sp. | reverse complement strand
TCCTTCCAGCGGATGATGTTGCCCATGGTGTTGTTGGCGCGGGGGTTGGCCGCGTCCACGCCGGGTTGTTTGTCGCCGCCGCGGTTGCTGTTGTTGGTCAGCGTGCAATAGACCCAGCCCTGCTTGTCGATGTCGATCCACTCCGGGCGGTCCATCTTGGTGGCGCCCAGCAAGTCGCTGGCCTGGCGGGTCTTGATGAGCAGTTCGCCCTGATCGGCAAAGCCGTTGGCTGCGGTCAAGGCACCGGTGCCATGCGTCAAGGCCAGCCAGCTTCCGGTGCCATTGGCATCGAAGCGCGCCACGTACAAGGTGCCGTGGTCCAGCAGGCTGGCATTGGCCGCGGCGCCGCCGGGCTTCAGGGTGTCGCGGCTGACGAACTTGTAGATGTACTCGAAGCGTGCGTCTTCTCCCATGTAGACCACAGCCTTGCCGGCCTTGGTCATGGCCACGGTGGCGCCTTCGTGCGCGGCACGGCCCAGGGCGGTGCGCTTGACCGGGGTTGAACTCGGGTTGTTGGGGTCGATCTCGACCACCCAGCCAAAGCGGTTGGGCTCGTTGGGTGACTTGGTGGCGTCGAAGCGTGCGTCGTGTTCATGCCAGCGGTAGCCCACCGGGTCTCCCTTGCGCAGGCCCCAGCGGCGCTCGTGCGCATTGGGCTCGTCTGGGCCCTTGAAGTAGAAGATGAAGTTCTCTTCACAGGTCAGGTAGGTGCCCCAGGGGGTGATGCCGCTGCCGCAGTTGTTCAGCGTGCCCAGCACGCGGCGGCCGCTGGCGTCGGCGGCGGTCTTCATCAGCGCATGGCCGGCGGCCGGGCCGCTGACCGCCATGGGCGTGCTGGCGGTGATGCGCCGTGCCCAGGGCGAGGGGCGCACCACCTCCCAGCGGCCGGCCTTCTGCGCCACCTCGATCACCGACACGCCATGAGCGGCCTGGGCCTTGCGCACCTTGGCCGCGTTCCAGGTCCTGTTGCCGTCGGGGTGCAGCAGGCCGTCGTCCACGTACTCGTGGTTCATCACCAGCAGGCCCGATTGCGACCCGTTCTGGCTGAAGAAGTGGATGCCGTCATGGTGCATGCCGAGCTGCACTTCCTGTTCGGCCGCGGTGTTGCTGCCATCGGGCTTGAAGGCGGGGTTCTCTCCCGACAGGCCGACCGGGTCACCCCAGGGGGCGATGACCTGGATGCTGTAACCCTCGGGCACGACCACGGTGTCAGCGTTGCCGACCGGCACGCTCTTGAAGCCCAGCAGCGGGCCGCTGACGGCACTGCCGCCGGTGGCGCAACCCGCCAGCGTGGCCACACCGGCCAGCGGGGCCAGGAAGGCGCTGGCTGCCGCGCCGCGCAGCAGGGTGCGGCGCGCCGGGCTGGAAACGTCGTGGATGCTGGCATTGGAGGACCGGTTGCTGTCCTCCATCGTCGAAAAGTCCTTGGCCATGGTGCTGGAAAGCGGCAGTTGAAACCGACAGAGCTTGGCCGGCGTTCATGACGATGCCGTGAATCGGCATTGACAGTTCGGTGACGTCGGTCTTCAGTACCGCTCAGGCACGAACATCTCCGCCGGCACCGGCTGGCGGGTGTAGTCAGGGTTGCGCACGCGCTCGGGCAGGTCGATCGCTGGCCGCTGCACTTCGGCATACGGCATCTGCGTCAACAGATGCGCAATGCAGTTCCGGCGGGCCTTCGTCTTGTCCACCGCCTGCACCACCCACCACGGCGCCTCGGCAATGTGGGTGCGCTCGAGCATCGCTTCCTTGGCCTTGGTGTAGGCCTCCCAGCGGCGGCGGCTCTCCAGGTCCATGGGGCTGAGCTTCCACTGCTTCAGCGGGTCATGGATGCGGCCCAGGAAGCGCAGGTGCTGCTCGTCGTCCGTGATCGAGAACCAGTACTTCACCAACTGGATGCCCGATCGCACCAGCATGCGTTCGAACTCGGGCACCGAGCGGAAGAACTCTTCCACGTCGTCGTCGTTGCAGAAGCCCATCACCCGCTCGACGCCGGCGCGGTTGTACCAGCTGCGGTCGAACAGCACCATTTCGCCGGCCGCCGGCAGGTGGGCTGCGTAGCGCTGGAAGTACCACTGCGTCTTTTCGCGGTCGTTGGGTGCCGGCAACGCGACCACGCGGCACACGCGCGGGTTCAGGCGCTGGGTGATGCGCTTGATCACGCCGCCTTTGCCAGCCGCGTCGCGGCCCTCGAACAGGATCACCACCTTGTGCTTCGAATGGGCCACCCAGTCCTGCAGCTTGACCAATTCGCCCTGCAGCCGGAACAGCTCGCGGAAGTAGCGCTGACGGGCGGTGCGGTCGGCGTCATCGTCGCCATGGCCGCTGCCGCTGGGGCGTTCGATGCCGGCCAGGTCGCGGTCTTCGATCTCGAGTTCCAGTTCCTCGTCGTAGCCGTCGACCAGGTCGAGTTCGATGCGGCGCAGCAGGTCGGCATGGTCGTCGGGAGAAAGCTCGGATTTCATGGCGCAGACGGCAGTTCGTGGAGTCCCTCACGCTGCCGCCCCTGCATGACACCGTGATGAAAGTGCCGATCTCGCCGGAAACGGTATAAACTGTTTATACCGTTCAAGGAGACAGCCATGGCCACCCGCCCGTCCGCATCCAAGACCCCTGCCGTCAAGGCAGTACCCGCGCCTACCGCGCCCACCCCGTCCGCTGCGCCCTCATCACTGCCCAAGCCGAAGGCTGATGCAAAGCCAGCGCCAGGTGCGGTCGCCAAGTCGGCCGCCAAGACGCCCGCCAAGACATCGCCCGCCGTGGCGGCCAAGGTCGCGCCCAAGCCCACCGTTTCAACAAAGCCGGCCAAACCCGCAAAGCCGGTCAAGGCTGCCAGTGCCGCGAAGGTCGAGAAGGTGGCCAAGCCGGCCAAGCCCATCAAGCTGCATCTGAAGCCCGTGCGTGACAGCTTCACGATGCCCGAGGCTGACTTCTCCTTGGTGGCGACGTTGAAGGCCCGCGCGCTGGCCGGCAAGCGCGAGACCAAGAAGAGCGAGTTGCTGCGCGCTGGCCTGCACTCGCTGGCGGCGATGGATGGCCCGACCTTGCTGGCCGCGCTGCATGCGCTGGAACCCATCAAGACCGGCCGTCCCAAGAAGGGCCATTGACGTCGCGGCCTGATCCTGGCGCCTG
>JBJXHB010000478.1:0-6771 GCA_046160725.1 Aquabacterium sp. | reverse complement strand
CCGCGCCGGCGCAGCGCTGGCGGCTGCGGGGCTGGGCTCGTTCTTCGCGGGTACGGTAGGCACGCTGATCGTGGCCGCGTTCGCGCCACCGCTCACCGAACTGGCGTTCAAGTTCGGCCCGGCGGAGTATTTCTCGCTGATGGTGCTGGGCCTGATCGGCGCCGTGGTGCTGGCCTCAGGCTCGCTCATCAAGGCGATTGCGATGATCCTGTTCGGCCTGTTGCTGGGGCAGATCAATACCGACGTCATCTCCGGCGTACCGCGCTACAGCTTCGACGTCCCCGAGCTCACCGACGGCATCGGCTTCGTTGCCATCGCCATGGGCATCTTCGGCTTCGGCGAGATCGTCATGAATCTCGCGCGCCCGGCCGAGCACCGCGAGGTCTTCACCAAGGACGTGAAGGGCCTGTGGCCGACGCGGGCGGATTTCAAGCAGGCCTACCCGGCGGTGCTGCGCGGCACGGCGCTCGGCTCCATCCTCGGCGTGCTGCCGGGCGGTGGCGCGCTGCTGGCGTCGTTCGCGGCCTACACGGTGGAGAAGAAGACGCGCGGCAAGCCGGGCGAAGTGCCCTTCGGCCAGGGCAACATTCGCGGCGTCGCCGGCCCCGAGGCGGCCAACAACGCGGGTGCGCAGACCTCCTTCATCCCGATGCTGACGCTGGGCATCCCGCCCAATGCGGTGATGGCGCTGATGGTCGGCGCGATGACCATCAAGGGCATCCAGCCCGGCCCGCAGGTGATGACCAGCAACCCGCAGCTGTTCTGGGGCCTGATCGCCTCGATGTGGGTCGGCAACCTGATGCTGATCATCCTGAACCTGCCGCTGATCGGCATCTGGATCAAGCTGCTGACGGTGCCCTACCGCTTTCTCTATCCGGCCATCCTGTGCTTCTGCGGCATCGGCCTGTACACGTTGAACAACAACAATTTCGACGTGTTCATGGGTGCGGCCTTCGGCATCGTGGGCTATGCCTTCTACAAGCTGGGCTGCGAGCCGGCGCCGTTGTTGCTGGGCTTCATCCTCGGACCAATGATGGAGGAGAACCTGCGCCGCGCCTTGCTGCTGTCGCGCGGCGACTGGACCACCTTTGCCACCCGCCCGCTGTCGGCCGCGCTGCTGCTGGCGGCGCTGCTGATGATCGTCATCGTCAGCCTGCCGTCGATCAAGGCCAAGCGCCAGGAGGCGTTCAAGGACGACGCCTGACCGGTGGCGCGGCCCGCCGCAGGTTGACCAGGTTGCCCGACAGGATCAGCGCCGAGCCGGCGATGGTGGCGATGTCCAGCCGCTCGGCATAGATCGCCCAGCCGGCCAGCGCGGTCAGCGGCAGCCGCAGGAAATCCATTGGCACCACCACCGTGGCCTCGGCATGCGCCATGGCCCGCGCCATGCAGTAGTGCGAGAACGTGCCGCAGATAGCCACCAGCGCGATCCAGCCCCACTGCTGCGGCAGGGGGTCGCGCCAGGTCAGCAGGGCCGGCACCAGGCCCACGACAGACTGGATCAGCAGCATCCAGAACATCACCACGGTGGCGGTGTCGGTGCGCGTGAGCGACTTGACCATGGTGACCGACACCGCAAAGCCCAGCGCCGCCGCGAGCGCGATGGCATGCCCCGCGCCAAAGCCGCCGGCGCCGTCCGGCCGCGCGATCAGCGCGACGCCGGCCATGCCGAGCGTGATCGCGGCCAGCTTGCGGGCATCCACGCGCTCGCCCAGGAAGGCCGTGGCCAGCAGCGCCGTCCAGATCGGCATCGTGAACTCGATGGCCACCACCTGCGCCAAAGGGATCAGGGCCAGGGCCGCGAACCAGCCGTACTGGGCGCCGTAGTGCACCAGGTTGCGCAGGCCGTGGGCCCGCAGCCGCTGCGTGCCCATGGCCCGCAGCCCGCCCGCGTGCTGCACCAGCGGGGCCAGCAGCAGCAGGCCGATCAACGAACGCAGCGCCATGACCTGGAACACCGACAGCTCGCGCGTGGCCTCGCGGCCGGCGACGGCGATCACGGTCATCAGCAATAGCCAGCCGGCCATCCAGGCCGCTGCGCGGGAGATCGATCGGGCATGCTGCATGGGACGCGAGCGTAAGGCCTGCCGCAGACGCGCGTCCCAACAGGCATCATGCGCATCGATGACCGCGCCCCCGCCCCCCGCCCTCGGAGCCCTGGCGCCCCTGCGTCAGCCGGTGTTCCGCATGCTCTGGCTGGTCTGGGTGGGCGCCAACATGGCGATGTCCATGAACGACGTGGCGGCCGGCTGGATGATGACCGAGCTGACCCACAGCGCGGCCTGGGTGGCGCTGGTGTCCACCGCGGCGACGCTGCCGATGTTCCTGTTCGGCATCCCCAGCGGTGCGCTGGCGGACATGCTGGACCGGCGGCGCTGGCTGGCCGCCACCCAGATCTGGGCCAGCGGCGTGGCCACCATCCTGGCGCTGGTGGCCCTGGCCGGCTGGCTGACCCCGCCGATGCTGCTGGCGCTGGTGTTCCTCAACGGCGTGACCATGGCCATGCGCTGGCCGGTGTTCTCGGCCATCGTGCCGTCGGTGGTGCCCAAGGAGCAGTTGCCGGCGGCGCTGGCCATGAGCGGCGTGGCGATGAACCTGCCGCGCATCGTCGGCCCGATGATCGCGGGCGCGATGCTGGGTTGGCTGGGCAGCGCATCGGTGTTCGCGCTGAATGCCGCCATCACGGCCACCACCTTCTTCGTGCTGCTGCGCTGGGAGGCACCGCGCCGCAAGCAGCAGGCGCTGCCGGGCGAGCGCTTCTTCGGCGCCATCCGCGTCGGCGTGCAGCACGTGGCCGCGTCGCCGCGGCTGCGGGTGACGCTGCTGCACATCGGGCTGATCATGTTCCAGGCCGCGTGCCTGTCGGTGCTGCCGCTCGTGGTCAAGTCCTGGCCCGGTGCCGGCGCGGGCAGCTATGCGGCGTTGCTGGCCGCCAGCGGCGTGGGCGCGATCGCCATGGCGCTGGTCTTCCCGCGGGTGCGCGACCGCATCAGCCGCAACGCGGCCATCCGCATCGGGCGGCTGACGCATTCGGTGGCGGCGATCAGCATCGTCTTCGCGCCCAACCTGTGGCTGGCGCTGCCCGGCATGGCGGTGACGGGCGCGTCCATCATGCTGTCGGCCAACACCCTGTCGGTGGCCACCCAGCTGGCGCTGCCGGACTGGGTGCGGGCACGCGGCATCGCGATCTACCAGACGGTGATGATGGGCTCGACGGCACTGGGCGCCATGCTGTGGGGCGCGGTGGCGCAGTACACGGACGTGCAGTCGTCGGTGCTGCTGGCGTCGGCGTTCGGCGTGGTCTGCGCCGGCCTGGGGCGGCGCTGGGCGGTGCATCCGCCCAAGCTGGATGCCCACGAGCCGGCATCCATCGGCGCACCGCCCGAGGTGGCCATCCCGGTGTCGCAGGACGAGGTACCGGGGATGGTGACCATCGAGTACCAGATCGACCCGGCGAACGTGGCCGAGTTCGAGACCGTGATGCGGGCCACCCGGCTGGCGCGGCGCCGACAGGGCGTGCTGTCCTGGGGCCTGTTCCGCGACATGGCCCAGCCCGGGCGCTTTGTCGAGTATTTCGTGGATGAGAACTGGACCGAGCACCTGCGGCGCCTGGAGCGCTTTACCGCGGGCGACGCGGAGCTGCGCGAGCGCCGGCTGGCCCTGCATGTCGGCGACCAGCCGCCGCGAGTGGAGCGGTATCTGTCTTCTGCGCTGGATCACTGACGGTCCTGGTCTTCGACCAGGGCGGGCCACCGACGGATGCAGAATCCTGACTGATCGAGGATGTCCTATCGACTTCACCGGACGCTCGACGCAAGGGCCTTGACGGGATGTTCTCGCGCACGCCGGACACAGGACTGAACGACGCTGCGCTGACGGCCACGCGACTGTGGCTGCACCGGCGCCATGCGCCCACCTCCATCGTGGCCACGGTGGCGGCGTGCGCCCTGCTGTCCACGCTGCTGTGGCCGGCGGCGGGCCATGCCGTGCTGCTGCCCTGGGTCGCCGCGGTGATGCTGGCCCTGGTGCTGCGTACCGTGGTCTGGCACATGCACCGCCGGCGAGGCGCCCGCGAGCGGCCCTGGCTGGCCGCCTACCGCGTGGCCTTCGCACTGCATGGCGTTGCCTGGTCATCGCTGGTGCTGGGCTCGGCCTGGGTCCTGCCGCGCGATGCGCTCTATCTGCTGGTGCTGGGTACCGCGTCGGTGGTGGCGGTGTCGATCGTCAGCACCGCCCACGACCGGCTTTCGGGCGTGCTGTTTGCCGTGCCGGTGCTCGTGCCGTTGCTGCTGCGCTGCTTCGGTGTGGCGGCGGAGGCGGAGCCTGGCGTCGGCGCCTTGGTGCTGCTTCTTGTCGCGATGATGTCCGCCGTGGCACGGCGCACGGCCGACGCCATGCGCACCGGTGTGGCCCTGGAGCTGCAGGCCCGCGTTCGTGCGGACGAGGCCGAGCTTGCGCGCCGGCAGCTGGCCGACCAGCACCACATGCTGTCGCAGCTGATGCGCACCACGTCCCAGGGCTACTGGTTCACCGATCAAGAGGGCCGCACGGTCGACCTGAACGACGCGATGTGCACGCTGCTCGGCCGGCCGCGCGAGCAGGTGATGGGGCGGTTGGCACGCGACTTCATCGCGCCGGCCGACGTGCCGGCGCTGGACGGCGCGCTGCAGGCGCGGCAGCAAGGCGAGCGCAGCGCCTACGAGGTGCGGCTGCAGCGGCCCGACTCCACGCTGCTGCTGTGCCACAACAACGCCACCCCCCTGTATGACGCCGCAGGCGCCGCCATTGGCTCCGTCGGCCTCTGGACCGACCTCAGCGCCCGCCTGGTCGCCGAGCGCGCACTGAGCGCCAGCGAGGCGCGCTCGCGCGCCCTGCTGGAGGCGTTTCCGGGCTACATCTCGACGCTGGACAGCAAGCTGCGCTATACCTTTGTCAACACGCGCCTGGCGACACTGCTCGGGCGGCCCGCGCAGCAGTTGGTCGGCCTGGCAGTGAAGGACGTGCTGGACGAAGCGCGTGAGCGCCTGGCACGCGATGAGTTCGACCGCGCGCTGGCCGGCGAGGAAGTGCGTGCCGAGCGGCACTTTCCGGCCACCGCCACACGGCCATGCCTGGATCTGGAGCTGTCGGTGGTGGCGGGGCCGGTCGGGGACGACGGGCAGCCGACGGTGTTCGGCTTCGCCACCGACATCACCGCACGCAAGATCGCCGAGGAGGCCTTGATCGCCGCACGCGACGAGGCCGAGCAGGCGAACCAGGCGAAGTCCCAGTTCCTGACCCACATGTCCCATGAGCTGCGCACGCCCTTGAACGCCGTGATCGGCTTCGCCCAGGTGCTGCAGATCGATCCCACGCTGGCGGCGGGGCCGCGCCACCAGGCGCAGCTTCAGGAGATCGTGGCGGGCGGTCGGCACCTGCTGGGGCTGATCGAAGGTCTGCTCGATCTTGGTCGTATCGAGACCGGTCAACTGGTGGTCAAGGCCGTACCGGTGCCGCTGGCGCCACTGTTCAATGAGTGTCTGGGCCTGATGCAGGCGGTGGCCGGGCCGCGCGGCATCCATCTGCTGCCCGCGCCGGCCGTGCCGTTGTCCGCCGCGGTTTGCGGTGACAGCCTGCGCATCAAGCAGGTGCTGCTGAACCTGCTGGCCAATGGGGTCAAGTACAACCGCCGCAACGGCCACGTCGAGCTGGTCTGCCGGCCCGAGGCTGATGGCTGGCGCATCGAGGTACACGACACCGGCCCGGGGCTGGACGCAGCGCAGTGCGCGCGGCTGTTCCAGCCCTTTGAGCGCCTGCAGGCGGCGGGCAGCGGTGTCGAGGGCACCGGCATCGGCCTGGCGCTGTCACGTCGCCTCATCGAGGCTATGGGCGGGACCATCGGCGTCACCAGTGAGCCGGGCATGGGCAGCTGCTTCTGGCTGACCTTGCCGCGGGCCCCAGCCGGGTTCATCGCCAGCGCGACGCCGGACGCGCCGCAAGCCTCTGCACGGGCCACGACACCGGCCGGCGCCAGCGGTGGCACCGAAGCAGAGTGGACCGGTCTGAAGCGCGTGCTCTACATCGAGGACAACGAGATCAACCGCATCGTCATGCAGGCCATGCTGTCACGCCTGCCGCAGGTGTGCCTCGAGACTGCGGGCAGTGCTGAGGAGGGCCTGCAGCGTTGCCGCGATCACCCACCGGACCTGTTGCTGCTGGATATCCAGCTGCCGGGCATGGATGGCCTGCAGCTCTTTGAACAACTTCGGGCGCAACCGGCGACAAGGCGCGTTCCCGTGGTCGCGGTCAGCGCCGATGGTCACCGTGCCCGCATCGACGCAGCCCTGGCGATGGGCTTCGCCGCCTACCTGACCAAGCCCATGGACCTGGCGACTTTGTCGCGAACGGTGCAGCAGCTGTTGGCGCGATCGCCATGACGGCCGCCTGGCGCGGGCGTGGCATCCGCATCGGCATCGTCAATGCCTGGCCATACCGCACCGGCGACGGCATGCTGCCGGCCTGAGGCGTCGCCCCGTAGCCCGCAGCACCCACTCCCATGAACGGCACCCTGGACTTTGCATGGCTCGTAGCCTGGCTGCTGTCCATGGCCGCCGCGTTGTTCTTTGCGACTGGAGCGTGGATCCGTCTGGCGCCTCGTCTGGGCGGGCTGATCGAGCTGGTGGGCACGCGCGTGATCATCGTGCCGCTCGGCGTGGCCTGCACGCCGCTGATCGTGGCACTGGCCTTCCCGGCCGCCGCGCTGATGAGCCTGCTGTTGCTGACCCTGGGCAT
>JBJXHB010000477.1:0-19130 GCA_046160725.1 Aquabacterium sp. | reverse complement strand
GGCGCGAGTGGGTCGGCCGGTTCGAGCAGCGGTCCGTGCGCGAGCGTGCCATGCTGATCGGCGCCGCCTGCGCCGTGGTGTTCATGGTGGCCGATGCCCTGTGGCTGTCGCCGGCCCTGAAGCAATGGAACAGCGCCCGCGCCGCCAATGCCGCGGTGCGCGCCCAGATCGGCCAGCTGCACACCGAGCAGACCCGCATCCAGGCCAGCGGCATGGCCCAGGAGGCGCGGCTGAAACAGGAGCTGGCGTCGTGGCGCGGCCGTGTGCGTGAAGGCGACGCCGCCCTGCGCGAGCAGGCGGCCAGCCTGGTCGGCCCGGACCGGATGCTGGCGGTGCTCGACCAGCTGCTGGCGCGCCACGGCCAAGTACGGGTGCGCGCCATGCAGTCCCTGGGCAAGTCCGACCTGTCCGGCGAGACCACGCCGCCGTCCGGCACCACGGCGGTCCCGCCGGCCAAGACCGCCGCGTCGGCACCGGCACTGGCGCCGGCCGCTCGCGGTCCCGGCCTGTATCGCCATGGCGTGGAGCTGACCTTGGAGGGCAGCTATGCCGACCTGACCGCTTACGTACGCGCGCTGGAGGCCATGCCGCAGCGCCTGCTGTGGGGTGGCCTGCAGTTCCGTGTCGAGCAATACCCGAAGGCGGTGCTGACGCTGCGCCTCTACACCCTGAGCCTGGAGCGCCACTGGCTGGAGATCTGACGATGGATGTCTTGCGCCTGATCCTGACCGCCTGCACGCTGGCCGCGCCCGCGGCCGGCACGCTGGCCGCACCAGCCGACCCGACCCGCCCGGCTGCCGGCTTTGCCGGCGCGGCCGATGCACCACGCGGCGGCAGCGGCGGCACCGGTGGCACCACCAGCTCCGGCAACACCAGCGCACGAGCCAGCGCGGCCGGCAAGGCCGACGCCGCGCCTGCGGTGGCGGTGCCGTTGCCGGTCGTGCAGTCCATCCAACTGCCACAGATCGGCCCGCCCAGTGCCCTGGTCGACAACCGGCTGGTGCACCCGGGCGAGCGCATCGGCGACTGGACACTGGTCGCCATCGATCCGGACGGCCTGCTGCTGCGCGGCGCGACAGGCCCGCAGCGCCTATGGTTGCTTGACGGCGTGCGACGCGCACCCGCCAGCGCCGAGACCCGCATCGCCACCGCGCCGCCACCGACGCCAGCCGCTCGCCCGGCCGCTGCCACCGCCGCGACCACCGCACGCCCGGCGGCCAACGCCACGACCCCCGCCCGCCCGGCAGTTGCCGGTACCGGCGATGCCACCCCCACGCTGGCCGTGGCCGGAGGAACCCGATGACCACCCGCCACCATGGCCGCCAGCTGCTCGCCGCGCTTGCGTTGACCGGACTCGCCACCGAGGCCCTGGCCCTTTCGCCGCGCCTGACGCCCGGCTGGCGCGAGGCCCTGCAACGCACAGCCGGCGCCACCGCCAGCCCAGTGCCGATGCCTACGGCCGCGGTGGTCACCGTCCTGGCCGCGGCGCCCTCGGCTGCGGCCGTGGTGGCTACGCCCGCCGCCGCGCCACCCGCGGCACCGGTGCTGCTGGCCCAGGCCACGCCGCGGACCGAGCGGGCCGCCGGCCGTTTCGACATCTCGGTCAACAACGCACCGGCCGCGCAGGTGTTCATGCAGCTCGGCCAGGGCACGCCCTTCAACGTGCTGGTGTCGCCGGACGTGTCCGGCAGCATCTCGATCACGCTCAAGGACGTCACGCTGCTCGACGCCTTGGAGGCGCTGCGCGACCTGTACGGCTACGACTTCAAGATCACGGGCAACCGCATCGTGGTCTATCCGAACGCGGTGACCACGCGCCTGTTCCGCATCAACTACCTGCCCGGCCGGCGCCAGGGCGCCAGCGACATCCGCGTCACCTCCAGCTCGCTGACGCAGGCACCTTCGAACAACGGCAGCGCCTCGGGCGGCGGCAATCGCAGCAACAACGGCGGCGGCAACGACGGCGCCATGCCCGGGGCCCGGTCGGACGACACCGCGCACGTGCGCACCTCGTCCGATGCCGACTTCTGGCGCGAAGTCCAGGCCTCGCTCAATGCCCTGGTCGGTGGCCAGCCCGGCCGCGGCGTGGTGCTCAACCCGGCGGCCGGCGTCATCGTGGTCAAGGCCAGCCCGGCCGAGCTGCGACAGGTCGAGCAGTACCTGAAGGCGGTGCAGATCTCGGTCGAGCGACAGGTGATGCTGGAGGCCAAGATCGTCGAAGTGACACTGACCAAGGATGCCCAGACCGGCATCAACTGGAGCGGTTTCAACCGCGCCCTGAGCAGCGGCAACCTGAGCTTCGGCGCGGCCGCGCCCGGCGCCACGCTGGGAGCCACCGGGCCGCTGACCGGACCAGAGGGCAACATCGTCAACCCGGCCGCCGCGCTGGCCGCCAACGCCCTGGGCCGCGGCTTCTACGGCCTGGCCTTCCAGAGTGCCAACTTCGCCGCGCTGCTGAACTTCCTGCAGACACAGGGCGACGTCTCGGTGCTGTCCAGCCCGCGCATCGCCACGCTGAACAACCAGAAGGCGGTGCTCAAGGTCGGCTCCGACGAGCTGTACGTCACCGGCATCACCACCAGCACCACCACCACCGGCACCGGCTCGGTGTCCACGCCGTCGGTGCAGCTGCAGCCGTTCTTCAGCGGCATCGCACTGGACGTCACGCCGCAGATCGACGAGGCCGGCAACGTCATGATGCATGTGCACCCGGCCATCAGCACGGTGACCGAGAAGAACAAGAACATCGACCTCGGCTCGCTGGGCTCCTACCGCCTGCCGCTGGCCGCCTCCACCGTCAACGAGACCGACAGCATCGTCCGCGTCAAGGACGGCCAGATCGTAGCCATCGGTGGGCTGATGTTGCAGGAGACGCGCGACGAGCGCACCGGCCTGCCCGGCGTCAGCGAGGTGCCGGTGATCGGCGGGCTGTTCCGCCAGACCGGCCAGGTCAGCCGCAAGCGCGAGCTGGTGATCCTGATCAAGCCGACAGTCATCCACGAGGACGGCCGCTGGCCCGACAGCCCGCTGCCCGTACTGCCGGCCAAGTGACCCGTTTCATGACCCGGCTGACCCCACCCAACGCCTGACCATGGCCCGCCCCGAACGCATCCGCCTTGGCGACCTGCTGATCCAGGAGGGCCTGCTCACCGAACCCCAGCTGATGCAGGCGCTGGGCGAGCAGAAGAAGAGCGGCCGCAAGCTCGGCCGCATCTTCGTCGACCAGGGCTGGGTCACCGAGGTGCAGATCGCCAAGGCCGTGGCCCGCCAATTGCGCGCGCCTTTCGTCGACCTCGCCAGCCGTGCGGTGCGGCCGGAGGTGGCACGGCTGCTGCCGGAGGTCCAGGCGCGGCGCCTGCGCGCGCTGGCGCTGGAGGACACACCGGCGGCGCTGCGCGTGGCCCTGGCCGACCCGACCGACCTGGCCACCTACGACGAAGTGGCCCGCCTGACCAAGCGTGAGATCGAGCTGATCGTGGTGGCCGAGAGCCAGCTCCTGGCCGCGCTGGACAAGGCCTACAGCCACGGCAGCGAAATCGCCGGCCTTGCCAAGGAGCTGACCAGCGAGCTCAACAGCGTCGAGGGCGACATCGGCGACCTGCTGGGCCTGGGCGGCGCCACCACCGAGGACGCCCCGGTGGTGCGGCTGCTGGCCACCGTGTTCGAGGAGGCGCTGCGCACCCGTGCCAGCGACATCCACATCGAGCCGCAGGAAAAGAGCCTGCGCATCCGCTTCCGCATCGACGGCGTGCTGCATGTGCAGACCGAGGCCGATGCCAAGGTGGCCGGCGCCGTGGCGTTGCGGCTGAAGCTGATGTCGGGCCTGGACATATCGGAGAAGCGCCTGCCGCAGGACGGCCGCTTCCACGTCAAGCTGAAGAACGGCGCGGTGGATGTGCGCATCTCCACCATGCCGTCGCAGTACGGCGAGAGCGTGGTGATGCGCCTGCTCAACCAGAGCAGCGGCCTGCTCGGCCTGGAGCGGCTGAACCTGCCGCCGGCGGTGCTGGCCGCCATCCAGCGCGCCATCGCCCGGCCCAGCGGCATGGTGCTGGTCACCGGCCCCACCGGCAGCGGCAAGACCACCACGCTCTATGCCGCGCTGGCCGCACTGAACGACAGCGAGACCAAGATCATCACCGTCGAGGACCCGGTCGAGTACCGCCTGCCCGGCCTGAACCAGGTGCAGGTGCTGGAGAAGATCGACCTCAGCTTCGACCGCGTGCTGCGCGCCGCGCTGCGCCAGGACCCGGACATCATCCTGGTGGGCGAGATGCGCGACCAGAAGACGGCCGAGATCGGCATGCGCGCGGCCATGACCGGACACCTGGTGCTGTCCACGCTGCACACCAACGACGCGGCCTCGACCCCGATCCGGCTGGTCGACATGGGCGTACCACGCTACATGGTGGCCTTGTCGGTCAACCTGGTGCTGGCGCAGCGGCTGGTGCGGCTGACCTGCCCGCACTGCGCCGAGGACCACAGCCCCACACCGAGTGAGCGCGAATGGCTGCGCCTGGAGATGGGCGACCGGGTCGACGACGCACGGTTCCGCAAGGGCCGGGGCTGCGGCCAGTGCAACGACACCGGCCATGCCGGGCGCACGGGCGTGTACGAGTTCCTGGAGATGAACACCGCGCTGGTGCAGGCGCTCAACGACCCGGACCCGAACACCTTTGCCCGTGTGGCCCGGGTGCAGATGGGCGGCCAGACCCTGCGCAGCGACGCGGTGCGGCTGGCCTGCGAGGGCCGCACCACCATCGCCGAGGCGATGCGCATCGCCACCCAGGGCGACGAGTGATGAACCGGCGCCACAGCTGAACCCCTCATGTCCGCCACCGACACGCTCAACTTCCACTGGACCGGCCGCAGTGCCGCGGGTCCGGTCAGCGGCACACTGGCCGGCAGCGACGCCGCCGCCGTGGCCGACGTGCTGCGCTCGCGCGGCGCCACGCCGCTGACCATCGAGTCCGGCGGCGCCGCCCGGTCCGCTGCCGCCCCCGGCGCGCGGTCCACAGGCGCCCTGGCGGCCTGGTTCGCGCCCAAGGTGCAGATCACCGATCTGATGCTGTTCTCGCGCCAGCTCAACACCCTGCTGCGCTCCGGCGTTCCGATCCTGCGCGCCCTGGCCGGGCTGCAGGAGAGCTCGGCCAACGAGCGCATGAAGGCCACGCTCGGCGAGGTGCGGCGCAGCCTGGAGTCCGGCATCGAGCTGTCGATGTCGCTGGCACAGCACCAGCAGGTGTTCGACACCTTCTTCGTGGCCATGGTGCGGGTCGGCGAGATGACCGGGCGCCTGGACGAGATCTTCCTGCGCCTGTTCAAGCACCTGGAGTTCGAGCTCTTCATGGGCCAGCAGGTGAAGACCGCGCTGCGCTACCCCAGCTTCGTGGTGGTGGCCATGTTCGCGGCCATCGCGGTCATCAACCTGATGGTGGTGCCGGCTTTTGCCAATGTGTTCCAGCAGTTCGGCGCCCAGTTGCCGCTGCCGACCCGGCTGCTGATGGCCAGCTCGCAGTTCACGCTGGACTACGGCTGGTTCATGCTCGGCGCCGGCGTGGCCGGTGTCATCGCCTTCCGCCGCTGGAGTGTGTCGCCAAAGGGGCGGCCGCAGTGGGACGGTCTGCGGCTGCGCCTGCCGCTGGCCGGCAAGATCATCCGCAAGGCCACCCTGGCGCGTCTGGCGCGCAGCTTCTCGCTGGCACTGAAGAGCGGCGTGCCGGTGAAGCAGGCCCTGTCGGTCACCGCCGCCACGGTGGACAACGCCTTCATCGCGGCCAAGATCGAGGGCATGCGCCATGCCGTCGAGCGCGGCGAGACCATCCTGCGAGCGGCCGCCGCCACCGGCGTCTTCACACCGGTGGTGCTGCAGATGATCGCGGTGGGCGAGGAGACCGGCACCGTCGACGAACTGATGGACGAGGTCGCCGAGCTCTACACCAACGACGTGCAGTACGAGCTGAAGACACTGTCGGCGCAGCTCGAGCCGATCCTGATCGTGTTCCTGGGCATCCTGGTGCTGATCCTGGCGCTGGGCGTGTTCCTGCCCGTGTGGGACCTCGGAAAAGTCGCATTCAAGAAATGAAGCCCTCAAGCCGCGCCAACACCCGCCGAAATCCGAATCCATCACCCAGTCCCAAGGTCCACCCGCTGTGGCAGGTTGCAGCGAGCAGGCCTCCGATGTCTGAGCCTCCTGCCGTACCTCTCCAACAAAGGAAATCCATCATGCGACAGCATCAAGCAGGTTTCACGATGATCGAGCTGATCGTCGTCATCGTCATCCTCGGCATCCTGGCGGCCACGGCATTGCCCAAGTTCGTCGACATGCGCAGCGAGGCCCAGCAGGCCGCGGTCGACGGTGTGGCCGGTGCGGCGGCCTCGTCCATGAACATCAACTTCGCCGGCTGCTCGCTGACCAACCATGCGGTGACCGCCAACAAGTGCGTCAAGATCGACGGCTGCGACGACGTGGGCAGCCTGATGCAGGGCGGCGTGCCGGCCGGCTACACCATCGGCGGCACCGACCCGGGCACCACCAACGGCGGCACCAGCACCTGCACGGTGACCAAGAGCGGTTCCACCGCCAATTTCGTCGCCATCGCCGCCGGCAACTGACGCCGCCGCACCGGCCGGCCCTGCGGGGCTTGCCGGTGCCTGAACAGGGACGACCCGACAGCCCGAACGGGCATAGCCGCAAGGCCACCCGAAGAGGGCTCGACACACGTGCGAGACCCGACCACCGCCCTGCTCTCCAGGCGCCGCCCGATGCGATCGGGACCGGCGCTTTCGGTCTTGCTGGCGCTGCTGCTGTGGCTGCTGTGCGCCGCGCCGGGCCAGGCCGCGACCTACACCTTCCGCAGCGACACCTATGCCTGGGAGTCCGCCGCCACGCTGATCAGCTGGGACCGCACCTGCACCAGCTACGCCGGCGACGACGACAAGGCCACCATCACCTTCACCGGCGGGTTCTCCTTCCGCTTCGCCGGCGTGGCGTACTCGTCGGCCCGCGTGATGACCAACGGCATGCTGCAGTTCGGCACCGACGCCGGCCTGCACCGCACCTACACCAACACGGCCATGCCGATCGGCACGCCGGGCGCCAGCAGCAGCGGTTGCGCCCGCGCAGCGCCGGCCAACGTGATGGCCGCCTACTGGACCGACCTCGACCCCGGCCGCACGGTCGGCGGCGGCGTCTACTGGGAGCAGAAGGGATCGGCGCCCAACCGCTACGTGGTGGTGAGCTGGAACAACGTCTATCAGTACGGCACCAGCACGCCCTACACCTTCCAGATCATCCTGTACGAGGGTGGCGAATTCAAGTACCAGTACGGCAATGCCAACGCCTCCGGCTCCAACGCCACCATCGGCGTGCAGATATCGGCCACCGACTACACGCTGTACTCCTACAACTCCGGCTACAACGCCAACGGCAGTGCCATCCGCTGGTTCATCCCGTCGGGCGCCCCCGGACGCAAGGCCGAGTACCGGTTCGACGAGTTCAGCTGGTCCGGCGTCAGCGGCGAGGTCAAGGATGCGTCGGGCAACAACAACCACGGCACGCGGGTCGGCAGCGCGACGTCGGCGGCATCGGGCGTGGTGTGCCGCCGGCTCGATGTCCCCGCCAACACGACGACCGCCATCTCCGCCATCGACACGGCGCTGGACATCGACACCGCGGTCGGCAACAGCGGCACGCTGAGCTTCTGGTATCGCGGCAATGCCGCCTGGAACAGCGGTACGGCGGCGATGCTGATGAGCGCGTCGATGTCGGCAACCCGGCCGTTCTACCTGCAGAAGTCCGCGACGGGGCAATTGCAGTTCGTGGTGTCGGACTCGGCCGGCACCGCGCTCACCGCAACGGCGCCGGCGCTGGCCACCGCTGCCGGAACCTGGACCCATGTCGCGGCCACCTGGCGCTATGCGGCCGGCAGCAACCAGAGCACCCTGCGGCTGTACGTCAACGGCGTGCAGCAGACTGTCGCCACCGGCACCACCAACGGTGCGCTCGACCCCAGCATTGCCACGCTGTTCGTGGGCGACAACCGGTCGACCGCCACGCCGGCCGGCGCCACCACCAACTCCGCCAATGGGCAACTGGACGAGCTGCGGGTCTACAACTTCGAGCTCAGCGCCGCCGAGATCGCGCTCGACCTGACCCAGACCCATGACTGCAATCCGCCGATCGACCACCTGGAGGTCCGGCATGCCAGCGGCACCGGCCTGACCTGCACGCCGTCCACCGTGACGGTCGCGGCCTGCCAGGATGCGAGCTGTGCAACGCCCTACACCGGCGGGCTGACCGGCGTGCTCACGGCCACCGGCGGTGTCACCACCAACTTTCCCACTGGGGCATCGTTCACCATCCCGGCCGGCTCTTCCCAGGTCGATGTGTCCGTGCAGCTGGTCAGCGCCGGCAGCACGACGCTGGGCATCAGCGGGGCCTCGCCCTCCCCCACCAACGCGGCGAGCTGCAACTTCGGCAGCCCCCGCTGCACCTTCACCGCTGCGGACGCCGGCCTGCTGCTGAGCGTGCCGGCCCACGTGGCCGAGCGCAGTGCCACGCTGACCGTCAGTGCCGTGCGCCGCAGCGACAACGCCGCGGTCTGCGTGCCCGCCTTCGCCAGCGTCACGCGCGCGGTCACCGTGTCCTGCAGCTACCGCAACCCGTCCACGGGGACCCTGCCGGTGCGGGTCGCCAGCCGGGCCCTGAACGCCAGCGGCAGCACCGCCGCGGCCTGCGATGGCACCGCGCCGTCGCTGTCGCTGAGCTTCAATGCCTCGGGCGTGGCCACCACCACCCTGCAGTACGCGGATGCCGGTGAAGTCAGCCTGACCGCACGCCATGTCGGCACCGGCGTGGGCGACCTCGGCCTGACGCTCAGCGGCAGCGTCAACGTCATCGCAGCGCCGGCCTCGCTGGCCATCAGCGGCGTCACCGCCGGGCCGATCAAGGCCGGCCGCAGCTTCAACGCAACGGTCACGGCGCGTAACGATGCCGGCACGGCCACCCCCAACTTCGGTCGCGAGTCCACGCCCGCCAGCGTGGCCCTGAGCTTCGCCCGCAGCCAGCCCACCGGCACCGGCGCCAGCAACGGCAGCTTCAGCGGCAGCCTCGGCGGCTTCAGCAGCGGTGCGGCCAGCGCCAGCAACCTGGCCTGGACCGAGGTCGGCCGTGGCGACCTGACGGCCACGCTGAGCAACTATCTGGGCACCGGACTGGGCGCCACCGCCAGCACCAGCGGCGGCGCGGTGGGCCGCTTCATCCCGGACCACTTCACCACCACCACGGCCGCCGCCTGCGGCGCTTTCAGCTATGCCGGCCAGCCGTTCACGGCCACGCTGACCGCCCGCAATGCCGCGGGCAACGTGACCACCAACTACGACGGCAGCGCCAGCACCAGCCCGAACTTCGCGCAGGCGGTCACCCTGACCGATGCGGCCGCGCTCGGCCTGGGCAGCTTCAACGGCACCGACAGCGTCCCGGCCAGCACCTTCCGGGCCGGCGTGGGCGCGGCCAGCCCGGCCTATACCTACACCAGCAAACTGGGTGCACCGGCCACGATGAGTCTGCGGGCCAGCGACGCCGACGCTGCCAGCTCCGCCGGCCGCACCGAAGGCAGCATGGCGCTGCGCAGCGGGCGCCTGCGGCTGTCCAATGCCAGCGGCGCCGAGACCGCCGCGCTGCAGGTGCCGGTGACGGCGGAGTACTGGAGCGGCAGCGCCTGGGTGCCCAACGGTGACGATGCCTGCACCACGGTGCCCGAAAAGTCTGTTGTGCTGGCCAACCGGCGCGACGCCAGGGGCGCCGCCACTTCAGCCTGGACCAACAGCGCGGCGCCGGTCGTCATCAGCGGCGGGCGCGGCATCCTGAAGCTGGGCGCACCCAACCCGGGCGGCAGTGGCAGCCTGGAAATCGCCCTCAACCTGGGCAGCAAGGCCGTAGACGCGTCCTGTCTGACCAGCCCCCCGGCCAGTGCCGGCGCCGCCCTGCCGTGGCTGCGGTCGCAGAACGGCGCCTGCGCCACCACCTACGACCGCGACCCGTCGGCGCGGGTCAGCTTCGGCATCTACTCGCCCGAAGCCCGCAAGACGGTGCACGTGCGGGAGCTGTTCTGATGCGGGCGCCGATACGTCGACGCCGGGGTCTGCGTGGCTTCACCATGGTGGAGCTGATCGCCGTGCTGATGCTGCTGGGCATCGCGATGGTGACGGTGCTGCCGCGCATGACGGCGGCGCTGGACCTGCGCAACGAGGCCTGGCGCGACCAGGTGCTGGCGGCCGTGCGCCATGCCCAGACCACGGCGCGGTCGCACCGGCGGCTGGTCTGCGCGGCCCTCGGCGATGGCGCAGTCAAGCTGTCGATCGCGCGCGAGCGTGCCGCCGGCGGCTGCGACGTCAACCTGCCTGGCCCCGATGGCGATGGCGCCTGGGCCCGCGAGCCCAGCGGCATCGCCACGTCGGTCAGCACCGGTGGCGAGCTGTTCATGCAGCCCGACGGCCGCATCACCGTCGACCCGGAGGGCATCAAGACCGACGTCCTGACCATCTCCATCGCCGGCGCCGCCGACATCGTCATCGACGGGGAGACCGGCCTTGTGCGCTGAACGCCCCGAACGCCGGGCCTCGCGCCGCAGCGCCGGCTTCACGTTGCCGGAGATGCTGCTGGCCATCGTCGTGCTGGGCATCGGCCTGGCCGGGCTGCTGTCGGCGCTGGGCACCCTGGCGCGCAGCAGCGCCGACCCGGTGATCCAGCGCCAGATGCTGTCCATTGCCGAGGGCCTGATGGAAGAGATCCAGCTCAAGCCGTTCACATCGGCGGCGAACACCGCGCCCTCAGGCTGCGCCCGCGACACCTACAACGACGTGGCCGACTACGACGGCTATGCCACGGATGGCGCCATCTGCGCCGTGGACGGCACGAAAGTGGAGCTGCTGTCGGGCTACAGCGTCAAGGTGGCGGTGCAGGCCGAGGACCTGGCCGGCGTCAGCCGGGCCCTGCGCATCACCGTCACGGTGGTCCGCGGCAGCGACAGCCTGACACTCGACGGCTGGCGGGTCGACCATGCGTCCTGACCACCGGCCCCAGCGGTCCCGCCGCGCCCGACCAGGGGCACGCGGCTTCACGCTGATCGAACTGATCATCGTGGTGGTGCTGGGCGGTATCGTGGCGGCGGCCATGTCGGCGTTCATGAAGCCGGCCTTCGACGCCTGGTTCGCCAGCCGGAACCGCAGCACGCTTGCCGCCCAGGCCGGGCATGCGATGCAGCGCATGCTGCACGATGTGCGCGTGGCGGTGCCGAACTCGGTACGCACGCCCGACGCGGCCTGTTTCGAGGTCGTGCCGACCACCGTGGGCGGCCGCTTCCGCAAGGGCCCGGACACGCTGAAGGACGTCAAGCCCGGCTGCGCGCCCGGCCTGGACTGCTCGGCCCCGCTCGATGCGGCCCAGCCGACCACCATCTTCGATGTGCTGACGCCGTTGATGAGCGTGCCGGCCGAGGGCGACTGGGTGGTCATCGACAACCAGAACCCGGGCGATGTCTATGCCGGCTACAACCGGGCCGCGATCAAGTATGTCGAGACACCTGAGACTGTGTACGGCCAGCATCGCATCTACATGGCGGGGCAGGCCATACCGGCCGGCTACGACGGTGGCCGCTTTGTCGTCGTGCCCCAGGCGCAGGGCCCGGTGTTCTACAGCTGCGAAGGCGCAGACGGCAGCGTCGACGGCAACGGCGACGGGCGCGGCGTGCTGGTGCGCCGCACCGGTTACGGTTTCGAGGCCGAGTACCCGTCGAAGTGCCCGGGCAGCGCCGGTGGCGACCTGCTGGCCACGCATGTGCGGCGCTGCCGCTTCCTGTTCGACCCCAACCAGGGCGCGACCCAGCAGAACGGCTATGTCTCAATGGAGATCGAGCTCAGCCGCGGCGGCGAGAGCGTCAGCCTGATGGTCGGCGCTCACGTGGCGAACGCACCATGAGCACGCCGGCAGCGCGGTCACATACTGCAGCGGCGCCGTCACGGCGCTGTGCGCGGACCGGTCGGGCATCCGCGCGCGCGCGCCGCTCCCGCGGCCTGGGTGCCATTGCCGCCATCACGGTGCTGCTGATGCTGGCCGCGCTGGTGGCGGCCATCCTGCGCCTGTCCTCCGCCGCCACCAGCGCATCGGCACAGGAACTGCTGGCGGTGCGGGCGTCGCTGGCGGCACGCGCCGGCCTGGAATGGGGCCTGTACCAGGCCGCCAAGGGCGGCTGGGTCAAGTGCAGCGGCGATGCCAAGGAACTCGACCTGTCGGCGGCGACCGGCATGCGCGTGGCTGTCAGCTGCGACTCGCTGACCTACCGCGAGGGCGAGAGCAGCCCCGGCGTGCCCCAGGAGGTGCGGGTCTACACGCTGGAGGCCGTGGCCTGCAACTCCGGCCGCACCTGCCCGGACCCGGAGCGTGTGGCCGAGCCCGGCTACGTGGAACGGGCGCGGCGTATCCACACGCTGCAATAGCGGGGCCGCCGGCCGGCCCCGTCGGGCGCCTCAGCGCACAAACTTGATGCGCGTGGCCTCCAGCAACGTGCGGTCGCCCGCCGCCAGCGCGCGCACCTCGACCTGACGCCCGGCCAACAGGTCGGCCAGCGTGCCATCGTCCAGCCGCAGGTCGGGCCTGCTGCTGCTGATGGTGATGCCCCGCAGCACGAAGGTGCCGCCGACACGGTCCACCGAGTCGATGGCCCCGATCAGGTCGAAACCCCGCTCGCGCAGCACGGCGTCGCTCTTGATGGACACGCGGGAGGCGCGCAGGATGCCGGCTGCAGCCGCGCCCTCGACCTCGACCCGCGCGCCCAGGCCCAGGCCGGCGGTGCCGTCCGGAAAGGACGCCGTGGTCGCATCGACCACCACACCGTTGACCTGGAACTGGCTCAGGCTGTCGAAGCGGGTGACCGGGCCCTCCATGCGCACGATTTCGCGGTCGGCGGGCAGCGCGTTGGCGGCGGCGCCAAAGGCCGTGACCACCCAGCGGCCCTGGCTGTCGGGCACCTGGGCCAGCTTCAGACGCACCAGGCTGCCGGGCGCCAGACCGGTCGGCACGGCGTTGATGCCGGCAAAGCTGAAGCGCACCCCGCCCACGCGCAGGACCGCGTTGCCGGGGTCCACCGCGTCGGTCACCCCACGCAGCGCATAGCCCACTGCCACGTCGACCGGCTCGATCCGCGTCGCGCGGTAGCGGCCGGACGCGGCGTCGTGCTGCGCATAGACCTCCACCACCCGGCCCGGGGCCAGCCCGCTCAGGCCACGCGGCAGGCGTGGGTCGATCACGGTGTCGGGGCCGACATCCACACGCTGCCCCAGCACCGTGAGGCGGCCGGCCGGCAGGTCCACGGCCTCCACCGGCCCGAGCAGCTCGCTGCCCAGGCGCACGCTGCGCGCCGTGGCGCGCGGCTCGCCGCTGCTGGTGCTGACATCGCCGGCGTCGACCTGCACCGTCATGCCCAGCCGCAGGTCGGCCCGCGAACGCACGCCGCCGTCCTCGTCGGCGACGCTGGCCGTGCTGTCGTCGAAGCGGATGCCGCCGACGAAGATCGAGCCCAGTCCTGTGATGGGGCCAGAGGCAAAGGTACCGGTCCCGCCAGTGCCGACGCCACCGCCACAGCCCAGCACGGCGGCGGTCGCCACCACCGCGGCCAGTGCAGCCGGCCAACAACGCCGCAGGCGCTGCACGAAGGTGGACATGACAGCGCCGTTGGCGCCAGGGCTTGTGGCGGGGACGGCGAACAGGCGGGTCATCAGGTTCATGGCAGTCTCAGCGGGTGCGCGGCTTGCGCCGGGGCGCGGCTCTTGTTGTGGCAGGAACCGGCGCCGTCGCGGCGGCGACCGGTCCGGGCAGCAGCTCGTCGTAGGTGTACAGGCCGATGCGCACCCGGCGCCGTGGCACGCCAGGCGGCGCGGCGGCACCCTGCTCCACCATGCGCTCCATCGGCGGCACCAGCGTGCGCAGGAGGTCGCTCCAAAGCGGCGTCACGCGCTCGCGCAGCTCGGCCACGGCGGCATCGGTCAGGCCGTCGGCGAACACCGCCTGCTCCAGCTGGCCCCGGCCCTCGGCCAGCACGTTGGCCACGGCGGCGGCCAGGTGGTCGCCGACGTTGGCGCCCAGCAGGTCGAGCAGGCGGCGGTTGTCGCCGCTGGGCACAAAGCCCTCGCGGGCCAGACGGACCCGCTCGCCGCTGTCGTCCAGGCTGGCCAGCTTCAGCCGCAGCAGCTCGTCCAGCAGGCTGCGCGGATGCACGTCCCGCGTCACCGCCTGGGCCAGGGTCTCGAAGCTGGGCGCCGGCCCGCGCCGCGGCAGCACGCGGGGCCGGCCGCCGGCATCCTGGTAGTCCGCCGCACTGGTCCAGTGCGCAAACACTTCGCTGGCCAGGGACCGCCCGGCCGGCGCGGGCGGGGATGGCGCGTCCTGCGCCTGCCGCATCAGGCGCGTCACCTCGCGGCGATGGATGCCGGTGGCGGTGCTGATGCGGCTGACGCGCCGATGCGGCAGCAGCGCCGCATGCTCGGCCGAGGCCGCCTGCACCAGTGCGCGCTTCAGCGCCTCGTCCAGCGCGGCATAGGGCAGGCCACGCGCCACCGCCAGCCGCGCCAGCGGCGCCAGCAGCTGTGCCAGCGCGTCCAGCAGCGCGCCCTGCCCGTCCGTGGGGATGGGCCGGGCGGCAGGGTCGGCATCGATAGCGCGGCTGCGTGGCATGCATCCGGGTCAGGTGGGCATGGGCGCACATTGGAACAGCCCGGCTGGCGGGTCGTGCGCGGCCACGATCACTTGAACTCGATGCGGGCGGCGTCCAGCTGGCTGCGGTCGCTGGACAAGCGGCCCTTGACCTCCACCCGTGCACCCGCCAGCAGCCGTGCCGCGGTGCCATCCTTGAACTGCGTGGCATCGCCCCAGCGCACCGTCACGCCGCGCAGCATGAATCGACGCTGGTTCGCGTCCGGCGTCTCGACCAGGCCATGCAGCTCGAACAGGCGGTCGCCGACCCGGCGGTCCTCCATCCCGACCTTGCTGGCCACCACGGTGCCCGAGCGCACCGTGCCCTCGACCTCGACCGCCGCGCCCAGGCGCAACTCGGCGGTGCCGTCAGGAAAGGCGGCGTTGCTGGCATCGACCGATATGCCGTTGACCTCGAAGGCTGCCGGCGACGTGAAGGCGGTCACCATGCCGCGCAGCTGGGCCACGGCGCCGTCGTCCATCTTGCGCGGGCAGGGTCGCATGCCAGTGGCCTGCCACACGTTGGCCACCGCCGCCGTCTCCAGCCGCAGCTGCACGCAGCGCCGGAAGTCGTCGCCGGACGGCGCACCGCCCGATGCCAGTGGTGCATAGCTGACCGTGGCACCGTTGACGGTGAAGGTCATGGCCGCGGTATCCAGGCTGTCCAGCATGCCGCGCAGCCGGTAGTCGGCCACGCTCGTTGCGCCATGGATGCGCGTGGCCCGGTAGCTGTCGCTGCCCTGCATCTGGCCGTAGACGGCGACGACATCGCCGACCTGGATGGCGCCCAGCGACCCGATGGACTCACCGAAGACCGTGCGCTCGCCGACGTTGACCGGCTGGCCCAGCACGACCAGGCGGCTGTTGGCCACATCCACGGACTGCACGGGGCCGACGATCTGGGCACTGTGGCGGATGCGCAGCGCGCGTCCGGTGGCCGACGTGCGGTTGAGGTTGTCGCCCTCCAGCTCCACGGTCATACCCAGGCGCAAGTCGTTGCGGCTGCCCAGTCGGCCGTCCTCACCCTCGACGCTGGCGGCATCGTCGTCGAAGCGCACGCCGTTGACGATGACCGAGCCAAAACCGTCGATCGCGCCCTCGGAATAGGCCAATGCCCGCTCGCCGCCGCTGGGCGGGACCGGGGTTTCACCACCGCCCCCGCCGCAGGCGGCGGCCAGCAAGGTGGCGAGCGCAGCGCCGGCCAGCGCAGCGGTCCGCCTGGCGGGGCGTGTGGGGCGGGATGGGGTGGGCAGGGACATGACGGCTCCGGTGGGGTTGCGATGGCCATCAGTGTAAATGGGCCTTTTGCACATTTGTCAACTGAACATGTAAGCAATGTGTGGCGTTACGCTTGCGCCCGCGATGGACAAGCGCCGCTGGATCGCCCACCTGGACATGGACGCCTTCTATGCGTCGGTGGAGTTGCTGCGCTACCCGCAACTGCGCGGCCAGCCGGTGGTGATCGGTGGCGGTCGGCGCCACCAGCCGCAGCCCCAGGCCGACGGCACGCTGCGCTTTGCACGGCTGGCCGACTACGCCGGACGCGGCGTGGTCACCACCGCCACCTATGCCGCACGCGACCTGGGCGTGGGCAGCGGCATGGGGCTCATGAAGGCGGCCCAGCGCGCGCCGCAGGCCATCCTGCTGCCGACCGACTTCGAGAGCTACCGCCAGTACTCGCGCCGGTTCAAGGCCGCGGTGGCTGAGCTGGCACCGCGCATCGAGGACCGGGGCATCGATGAGATCTACATCGACCTTACCGACGCCCTCGGTGCGCAGGAGGTGATCGGTCACGACCCCTTCGGCGGCGTGCGGGCACTGGCGCTGGAGATCAAGAACAACGTGCGCCGCGCCACCGGCCTGACCTGCTCCATTGGCGTGACGCCCAACAAGCTGCTGAGCAAGATCGCCTCCGACCTGGACAAGCCCGATGCCCTGGTGCTGCTGCGGCACGAGGACTTGCCGGCGCGGATCTGGCCCCTGCCGGTGCGCCGGATCAACGGCATCGGCCCCAAGGCCGGCGCCCACCTGGCGGAGATGGGCATCCGCACCATCGGCGAGCTGGCCGCCCAGCCGCTGGAGCGGCTGGTGGTGCGCTTCGGCCGTGCCTGGGGCCACTGGTTGCACGACGCCGCCAACGGGCGCGACGAACGGCCCGTCAGTGAAGGCGGCGAGCCGGTCTCCATGAGCCGCGAGACCACCTTCGAGCGCGACCTGCACGCCCGGCGCGACCGCGCCGAACTCGGCGCCATCCTGGACGAGCTGGTCGAGCAACTGGCCACCGACCTGCAGCGCAAGGGCTATGCCGGCCGCACCATCGGCATCAAGCTGCGCTTCGACGACTTTCGTGCCGTGACGCGGGACCAGTCCATCGACCAGCCCACCGCGGACCCGCGCGCCATCCGCCATGCCGCCGGCCAGTGCCTGAAGCGGGTCGACCTGACCCGGCGCATCCGGCTGCTCGGCGTGCGCATGGGCAACCTCAGCGCCGACCGCGAAGGCCACGCCTGGGTGCAGGCCCACGGCGGCATCGCGCCTGCGGCCAGTCCCGGACGCGCTGCGGGCCACATTCCGACGCCGCGAGAGGCGCCAGCCGCTGACGCAGAGCCGGAGCTGCCGCTGTTCGACCCGCCTTGACGGGCAGCGGTACGCCGTCGCCCGGCGGGCGCAAGCCTGATCAGGTGTCCCTGTGCCGGCCCGCCCGTGCCGTGACGGCGACCAGGCGTCAGCCCGGGGCCGAAGTCGGCAGGCGCCACATCCACAGGGCCACGGGTGCGCAGCAGGCGGCCGGCAGCCAGCACCAGCGCAGCGGCAGCATCCAGACGGCCCAGGCGGAGCCGATGGCCATCATCGTCCAGGCCAGCTGCTTGGCGCGCAGCGGTATGGCGCGCCGGGCGCGCCAGTCGCGCACCATGGGGCCGAACCGCGGATGAGCCAGCAGGCAGGCCTCGGCGCGTGTGCTGCCACGCATGAAGCAGAAGGCGGCCAGCAGGACGAAGGGCGTCGTGGGCAACAGCGGCACGACGATGCCGACAACGCCGGTGGCCAACGCCGCCGCCCCGGCCAGTGTCCACACCAGGCGGCGCCACAACGGGCGCCGTGTGTGGGCACCAGCGCCAGGCACGTCAGGCGGTTTCATGCAGCCATGCTAGCCCGCGACGGATGGCCCGTGCCGCCCCGCTGTCGGACGCTTGCTACAGTGCCTGCACCCAGGAGAACCACACCATGACCGTCATCACCTGCATCGAGGATCTTCGCGTCCTGGCTCAGCGTCGTGTGCCGCGCATGTTCTATGACTATGCCGACTCCGGCTCGTGGACGGAGAGCACCTACCGCGCCAACACGGCGGACTTCGCCAAGATCAAGCTGCGCCAGCGCGTGGCGGTCAACATGGAGGGCCGGTCCACCGCGACCCAGATGGTCGGCGTCGATGTGGCCATGCCGGTGGCCATCGCACCGGTCGGGCTGACCGGCATGCAGCATGCGGACGGCGAGATCCTGGCGGCCCGCGCGGCCGAGAAGTTCGGCATCCCTTTCACGCTGTCGACGATGAGCATCTGCTCGATCGAGGACATCGCCGCCCATACCAAGGCGCCGTTCTGGTTCCAGCTCTATGTGATGCGCGATCGTGGCTTCATCGAGCGCCTGATCGACCGTGCCAAGGCCGCCAACTGCGGCGCACTGGTGGTGACGCTGGACCTGCAGATCCTCGGCCAGCGCCACAAGGACCTGAAGAACGGGCTGTCCGCACCGCCCAAGCCCACACTCGTCAACCTGATCAACCTGGCCACCAAGTGGCGCTGGTGCCTGGGCATGGCCGGCACGAAACGACGCCAGTTCGGCAACATCGTCGGCCATGTGCAGGGCGTGGACGACATGGCCAATCTCGGCGCCTGGACGGCCCAGCAGTTCGACCCGCGCCTGAACTGGGGCGATGTCGAGTGGATCAAGAAGCGCTGGGGCGGCAAGCTGATCCTCAAGGGCATCCAGGACGTGGAGGACGCGCGCCTGGCGGTGGACGCCGGTGCGGATGCGCTCATCGTCAGCAACCACGGCGGCCGCCAGCTCGACGGCGCCCAGTCCTGCATTCGTGCGCTGCCCGCCATCGTCGACGCCGTCGGCTCGCGCATCGAGGTGCACATGGACGGTGGCATCCGCAGTGGCCAGGACGTGCTGCGGGCGCTGGCGCTGGGCGCACGCGGCACCTACATCGGCCGCGCGTTTCTCTACGGGCTTGGTGCCATGGGCGAGGTCGGCGTTACCAGGTGCCTCGAGATCATCCACAAGGAACTGGACCTGACCATGGCGTTCTGCGGCCGCAAGCGCATCGCCGACATCGACGCCAGCATCCTGCTGCCGGCGGGCTGAAAACGCCAGACAG
>JBJXHB010000476.1:0-5126 GCA_046160725.1 Aquabacterium sp. | reverse complement strand
GGCCGGCCAGCAGTGCGCCCAGCATGAACGCGCTGGCATACAGCACATGCGACGACGGGTCGTCCACCAGCGCATGGCTGCGGCCGAAAACCGACGCCAGCAGCAGCGACAGCAGCGGCACCACCAGCGGCCAGATGGCCAGCCGCCAGCCTCGCAGCGCCTGCGGCAAGGCCGCGGCCGCCGCCGACAGCGCCCCGGGCCGCCGCCGCAGCCACAGCCAAAGGCCCGCGGTGTAGACCGCCAGGTATGGCAGGAACCACAGGTGGTTCCAGGTCGGCAGGATCAGCCGGCCCCGGGCATCGGCAAAGCCGCCATGGCCGGCCCAGTACAGCCGCATGAAGTCGACGAAGCCGCCGCTGTAGCCGAAGCGCTCGCGCACCTCCAGGTAGCTCTGCGGCGCGACGATCAGCAGCACGCCCAACAGCAGCGGCAGCAGCAAGCGCCGCGCCCGTGCGCGCAGCAGCGCCGCCGATGCGCCGTCGCGCACCAGCATGCAGGCCGTAGCGGCGCCGGAGACCAAGAACAGCAGGCTCATGCGCCACGGCGCGCTCAGGCCCATCAACGGCTCGACCCAGGGGCCGGTCTGCGCCGCCAGCGGGCTGTTGACATGCCAGGGCCAGCGCGCGTAGTAGGCGCCGACGTGATACACGATGAGCAGGCCGAGTGCGGCGATGCGCAGCCAGTCCAGAAACAGGGCGCGCGTACCGGCCGGGCCAGGCGGGGACTGCGGGATGATCAGAGTGAATGTGTTCATGCCGGCAGTCTGCGGACGGTGCCGCCGCGCCGCCAGCCATCCGTGGCGAAGGCGATGGCCGGTGGGGCGCGGCGGACCGTACCACCCACCCCGTGCATGGCCAACCAACCTGGTTCAGCTGTCCGGCGCGATGCCGGCTGGCCAGCCTTGCAAGGCCTGCACCAGCGGTGCGCGGAAGGCGCGCGACACCGGCAGCTCGGTGCCGTCGTGCAGCCGCAGCAGCGCGTCACCGCGCGCGCGCGGCTGCAGCGCCAGCACCTGGTCCACCGCCACCGCATGGCGTCGATGGATGCGCACGAAACGCGGGCCGAGATCGGCCACCAGCGCGGCCAGGGTGCGCCGCATCAGCGGCTGGCCCTGGGCCTGGGTGTGCAGCTCGACATAGTTGTCTGCCGCCTCCAGCCGCACGATGCCGGCGGTCTCGATCACCAAGGTCCGGCCGCGGTCGGCGATCAGCAGCCGCTGCGGGGACGGCACTGCCGCGCGCGCCGGCAGCGCCGTTGCCCAGCGCGCCACCGATCGTGCCAGCCGGGCCGGGTCCACCGGCTTGAGCAGATAGTCCAGCGCAGCCGCCTCAAAGGCCGGCAGCGCATACCGGTCGAAGGCGGTGACAAAGACGATGCGCGGCGCCGGGTCCGGCAGAGATGCCGCCACGTCAAGGCCGCTGCCTCCGGGCATCTGCACATCCAGCAGCAGCAGGTCGGGCGTCAGCGTCGCTACCGCTGCCAGGGCCTGGACAGCATCACCGGCCTCGCCGACCACCTCGACCGCCGGGTACACCGCCAGCAGGCGGCGCAGCCGGGCCCGCGCGGGCGGCTCGTCGTCGACGATCAGCACGCGCATGGCAGCTCCACCAGGGCAACAGTCCCGGCTGGCACGAGGGCCTGCAGCCGCAGCGTTGCCGCGTCGCCATGGGCCAGCTGCAGTCGTTGCCGCAGGTTGCCCAGGCCGACACCATCCGACGCAGCGGGGTCGAGACGGCCGACGTCGGCGCGGACGGCCAAGCGCAGCCGATGGCCCTCAAGCCGGGCCCGTACCTCGACCTGCGCCGGGCCGGCTTGCTGCTCTATGCCATGGCGGAAGGCGTTCTCCAGCAGCGGCTGCAGCAGCAACACCGGCACCGCGCAGGCCAGCGTGGCCGGGTCGATCTCGAACGCCACGCGGACGCGGTCACCGAACCGCGCCTGCATCACCGCGGCATAGGCCCGGGCGAGTTCCAGCTCCTCGGCCAGCGGCACCAGGGGCCGTTGCGTGGCCGCCATCGACGCCCGCAGCAGGCTGGCCAGGCGGGTGATCAGGTCGTCGGCCAGGTCGGGCGACGCGTGCACCGTGCCGGCGATGGTGTTGAGCGCGTTGAACAGGAAGTGCGGCTCGATCTGCTGCGCCAGCTGGCGCAGTTGCGCCTCCCGCGCCAGCGCCTGCTGGGCCAGCGTTCGCTCGCGCTCGGCCTGCATCGCCGCATGCGAGCGCAGGCCAAACAGCACCGCGACGAACAGCAGGTAGAAGATGCAGAACTTGGCCAGCTCATAGGCCAGCAGCACGGGCCAGGGGTCGTGCGCATAGGGTTGGCCGATGCAGGCGTAGGCCCCGAAGCGCAACGCCTGAACCGTCAGCACGAAGCCCAGCGCACCGGGCAGCATCGCGGCCAGCGGCAGGCGCAGCCACCGCCAGGGCGTGGCCAGCCGGTGGTCCAGTCGCGGCACGTGGCGCCACAGCAGCGCCATCAGCACGCTGGCCACCAAGGCGCTGCTGCCTTCAGCCAGCAGCGGGCGCCACAGCTCGGCATGGCCTTGGCGCAGGTGGTCCTGCACCGAGATTGTCGCCAGCAGAAGCCAGAAGATGGCCCACACCAGCGCGAAAGCGCGGGTCGGCATCGGCATGGGCAAGGCGGGGTCGTCGTGCAGGCGGGCCACGGCCGACGATAGCGCCTGGGCTGGCGCCGCCAGGCGGACGGTGGGGCCAGTACGACTCCAAGTGGGGCGAGACGGCGGCGCATAGCGGTCTGCGGCGGGCCGGGTCGGCATCCATGGCACCGGCCGACGGTGCCGTCCCGGCCGCTGCGCCATCATCCGGGCCTCTTGCCGCCACCATCGCCCACCGCCATGCACATCACCGACCCGGATGCCACCGCCACCGCCGCCGCCCGCCTGCTGTGGCAGCACTGGCAGGCCGGCACCAAGCTGGACGGCCTGCCGCCGGCCTTGCGCCCGGCCAATGCGGCTGCCGGCCATGCGGTGCAGGCCCGGCTGCCCCACGTCGCCGGTGCCGACGTCGAGGGCTGGAAGATCGCCGCCACCAGCGCCGCCGGCCAGGCCCACATCGGCGTCAACGGTCCGCTGCCGGGGCGTCTTCTGGCGGGGCGAGTGCATGGCGACGGTGCCCGCCTGTCCCTGGCCGGCAATGCCATGTGCGTGGCCGAGCCGGAGTTCGTGTTCCGCTTCGGCCGCAGCCTGGCGCCGCGCGCCGTGCCCTACGGCGTGGACGAGGTACTGGCCGCCGTGGCCGCCCTGCACCCCGGCCTGGAGGTGCCGGACTCGCGCTACACCGACTTCGTCCGCGCCGGCGAGGCCCAGTTGCTGGCCGACGATGCCTGCGCGCACCTGTTCGTGCTCGGACCGGCCAGCACCGCCGACTGGCGGGCGCTGGGCTTGCGGGCTCAGCGCGTGGATGGCCGGGTCAGCCGCGGCGGCGTGACCCACCTGCGGCGCCAAGGCGACGGCTCGGCCGTGCTGGGCGACCCTCGGGTTGCGCTGGCTTGGTTGGTGAATGCGCTGTCGGTGCTGGGCGTGCCGCTGCAGGCCGGCCAGTTCGTGACCACCGGCACCTGCATGCAGCCGCTGGCGCTGGCCCCTGGCGACCAGGTGCTGGCCGACTTCGGCGTGCTGGGCTCGGTGTCGGCGTCGTTCGTCGAGTGAGCCGTCTCGACGTGGCACCGGTTGACAATGCCCGACTCCCCGACCCGCGCGCCTTGACCATGGACGACGACCTCGAAGAACGCATCCGCTCCGGCCAGGCACTGAAGGAGTCGATGGGGCACTTCCACGTCACCGGCTGGGATGCGGACAGCAAGACGCTGCAGGCGGCCTTCACCGTGCGGCGCGAGTACTGCCACACCAACGGCACCATTGCCCAGGGCGGCTTCATCACCGCCTGGCTGGATGCCGCCATGGCCCATGCCGTGATGCACGACACCGGCAACACCCAGACGGTCTACAGCCTCGAGATCAAGGTCAGCTTCTTCGAGAAGGTCGGCCCGGGCGAGGGCCGGGTCAGCGCACGGGTGGTCCGCCGGGGCAAGCGTGTGGCCTTCATGGAGGCCTGGCTGCACAACCCCGACGGCCGCCTGGCCGCCCAGGCCAGTTCAACCGGCGTTCTGGCGACGCTGGGCTGAAGGCGCGTCAGCCAGGCCTCGGCCCGGCTGCAGCGCAACATCAGGCCGGGTAGCCGGTGATGGCGCGGATGCGGCGGTACAGCGGCTCCAGCCGCCGGTACAGCGGCCGGTAGACCTGCCGGTACAGCGCGTCGTAGGTTCTGACCGCGGCCGCATCCGGCTCGAAGCGCCGCCCGGGCCGGGCCATGGCCTGCACGGCCGCGGGCACGTCGGCATACCAGCCCAGGCCGGTGGCCGCCAGCATGGCCGCACCCAGCGCCGACGCTTCGGCCACCTGTGCCCGCTCGGCCGCCAGGCCGAAGACATCGGCGGCGATTTGCATCGCGCCATCGCTCTGCGCGCCACCGCCGGACACCACCAGGCGCGTGATCGGCTGCCCGGTGCGGGCCACGATCAGGTCACGCCCGGCCCGCAGGCCATAGGCCAGCCCCTCGATCATGGCCCGGTAGACATGGGCCCGCGTGTGCACGTCGCCAAAACCGATGATCGCGCCCTTGGCCTCGGGCCCGGGGTCGCGCACGCCTGGCGACCAGTGCGGCAGCAGGGTCAGGCCCATGGCGCCCGGTGGCACCGAGGCAATCAACTCATCGAACAGGGACTCGGCGCTGACGCCCCGCTCGGCCGCGAGCGCCCGCTCGCGGTGCGCGAACTCGTTCTTGAACCAGCTCACCAGCCAGAAGCCGCGCTGGATCTGGATCTCGGTGTTGAAGGCACCGGGCAACGCTGCCGGGTAGGCCGGCAGCAGCCGCTGCACCTCCAGGTAGCGGGGCTGCGTGGTGTTGATGGTGGCCGCGGTGCCAAAGGACAGGTGCGCTGTCTGCGGCGCCAGCGCGCCGCAGCCCAGCACCTCGCAGGCCTTGTCCGCGGCCGCGGCGATGACCGGCAGGCCGGGCGCCAGGCCCAGCGAGACGGCGGCTTGCGCCCTGAGCAAGCCCAGCGGCGAGCCCGGCGGTACCAGCCGGGGCAGCTGCGAGGGGCGGA
>JBJXHB010000475.1:0-4900 GCA_046160725.1 Aquabacterium sp. | reverse complement strand
TCGCGCCGGCGGCGGTGCCGCCGCATCAGCTCCACCTGCAGGTGATTCAGCGGGTCCAGGTACGGAAACCGGTGCTCGATCGAGCGGGCCAGGGCCGGGTTGTGGGCCAGGCGGTCGGACTCGCCGGTGATCAGCGTCAGCGCTTCGGCCGTGCGCTGCCACTCGGCGCGGATGGCGTTGAAGATGCGTCGGCCGAGCGCCGCGTCTTCCACCAGATCGGCATAGCGCGCGGCGATGCGCAGGTCCGACTTGGCCAGCACCATGTCCAGGTTGGACAGCAGCGTGCGCAGGAACGGCCATTGCCGATGCATGCGTTGCAGCAGCTTCAGCCGCTGGTCATGGTCGCCGGCGGCCAGCCAGGACTGCACGCCGCTGCCAAAGCCGCACCAGCCGGGCAGCGCCAACCGGCATTGGCCCCAGGAGAAGCCCCAGGGGATGGCCCGCAGGTCGGCGATCATCTGGCCCGGCTTGCGCGAGGCGGGGCGCGAGCCGATGTTGAGCTCGGCGATCTCGCGGATCGGCGTGGCGGCGAAGAAGTAGTCGGCAAAACCTGGAGTGTCGTAGACCAGGGCGCGATAGGCCGCGCAGCTGGCCTCGCTCAGCTCCTGGGCAGCGCGCACGAAGGTGGCCGGCGCCGCGGCCGTGGTGTGAAGCAACGTGGCCTCCAGCGTGGCTGCGACCAGGGTCTCCAGGTTGCGGCGGCCGATCTCCGGATGCGCATACTTCGAGGCGATGACCTCGCCCTGCTCGGTCAGGCGGATGCGACCTTGAACCGTGCCGGGTGGCTGGGCCAGGATGGCCTGGTAGCTGGGCCCGCCGCCGCGCCCGACCGTGCCGCCGCGGCCATGGAACAGCCGCAGCGCGATGCCCTGTGCCGACGGCGCCGTGGCGAACAGCTCGGCCAGGGCCACCTCGGCCTGGTACAGCTCCCAGTGGCTGGTGAAGGTGCCGCCGTCCTTGTTGCTGTCGCTGTAGCCGAGCATCACCTCCTGCTCGGCACCGCTGTGGCGGACCAGTGCGGCGATACCGGGCAGGGCCAGGTAGTCGCCCATGATGGCCACGCTCTGGCGCAGGTCGGCGATGGTCTCGAACAAGGGCACCACGATCACCGCAGTGGACGCGTCCTCGCCCAGCAGTCCATGCAGGATGCCGGCCTCCTTCAGCAGCACCAGCACCTCCAGCAGGTCGCTGACGGTTTCGGTGTGCGACACGATGCAGTGACGGATGGCCTGCGGGCCGAATCGCTGCAGGGCCTGGGCGGCGGCATGGAACACGGCCAGCTCACCGGCGGTGGCTGGGCTGTAGGCAGCGCCCGGCAGCGACAGCGGGCGCACGTCGCATAGCCGGCCGCACAGCAGCTCGCGCCGGGCCGCCTCGTCCAGCGCCGCATAGTCGTCGCAAAGGCGCGCCGTGCGCAGCAGCTCCGCCACCGTGGCCTCGTGGCGGTCGCTGCTCTGGCGCAGGTCCAGCGTGGCCAGGTGGAAGCCGAACACCTCGACTGCGCGGCGCAGCGGCGCCAGGCGCGGCGCGGCCAGGGCGGCCGCATGGTGCGAGCGCAGCGAGGCGTCGATCACCGCCAAGTCGTCCAGCAGGGCCGCGGCGTCGGCATAAGGGGCCCGCGGCGCGACCGCATGCCGCAGCGCCTCCGTGCCAGTCAGCGCGGCCAGCGTGCCGGCCAGGCGCGCATAGATGCCGATCAGCGCGCGCCGGTAGGGCTCATCCTCGCGGTGCGGATTCTGGTCGCCCGAGCGGTCGGCCAGGGTCTGCAGCGCCGGCGTGACGCGCACCAGCGTGCCCGACATCGACAGCTCGGCGCCCAGCTCGTGCACCTCGGTCAGGTAGTGGCGCAGCGCCACCTCGGCCTGGCGCGCCACGGCATGCCGCAGCGTGTCCGCGCCGACATTGGGATTGCCGTCGCGGTCCCCGCCGATCCAGTGGCTCATCCGCAGGAAGGGTGCCACCGCATGTCCGGGCAGGGCCTGCTCCAGCTCGCGGTACAGGCGGGGGATCTCGCGCAGGAAGGTCGCGCCGTAGTAGCTGAGCGCGTTCTCGATCTCGTCGGCCACAGTCAGGCGTGCCGGGCGCAGCATGCGCGTCTGCCACAGCTGCGTCACGCGTGCCCGCAGCGCGGCCTCGTTGTCGGCCCGGGCCGGCTCGCTGACCAGCGCGTCGCGCACGGCGATCAGCTCGGCGATGGCGCGCTCGGCGTCCAGGATGCTCTTGCGCTGCACTTCGGTCGGGTGGGCGGTGAGCACCGGGCTGACATGGGCGTTGCGAAGGGCCTGCGCGATGTCGTCGTGGCGCAGCCCGGCGGCCTCCAGGCGCTGGAGGGCCGCTGCCAGTGAGCCGTCCTGCTGGTGGCCGCGGGCCTCATGGTGGGCACGGCGCCGCACATGGTGGCGGTCCTCGGCGATGTTGGCCAGGTGGGAGAAGTAGCTGAAGGCCCGGATCACGCTGACGGCGGCGTCGGCCGGCAGGTTCTTCAGCAGCCGGTCGAGCACGCGGCCGGCCGATGCGTCGCGCCGGATGCGGTAGGCCACCGACAGCCGGCGGATGCGCTCGATCTGGTCAAAGGCCTCGCGGCCCTCGTGCTCGCGGATCACGTCGCCCAGGATGCGCCCGAGTAACCGGATGTCCTCGACCAGCGGACGGTTCTTGTCGATGGTGTCAACGCCGCCCTGCAGCACGACCGATGCGGCGCGGGGCTTTCGTTTGGAAGCCGGTGGGCTGACTCGACTCATGATGCGGTCCTCCAGATGTAATCGGATTACACCATCCGGGCCGGGTGAGGGTCGGCCTCGATAATCACCGGCCATGAAAACCGTGTTGCGCATCGCCACCCGCGAGAGTCGCCTGGCCCTGTGGCAGGCCGAGCATGTCAAGGCACTGCTGCAGTCCCGGCTGGGCCTGCCGGCCGAGCTGCTGGGCATGACCACCCGCGGCGACCAGATCCTGGACCGCAGCCTGAGCAAGGTCGGGGGCAAGGGCCTTTTCGTGAAGGAGCTGGAGACCGCGCTGGAGCAGGGGCAGGCCGAGCTCGCCGTGCATTCGCTGAAGGATGTGCCGATGGACATGCCGGAGGGCTTCACCCTGGCCGCCATCCTCGAACGCGAGGACCCCAGCGATGCCCTGGTGTCGCCGCGCCATGCCTCGATCGACGATTTGCCGCCGGGCGCACGCGTCGGGACGTCCAGCCTGCGACGCGCCATGCAGCTGGGCGCGGCACGGCCGGACCTGCAGGTGCTGCCGCTGCGCGGCAACCTCGACACACGGCTGCGCAAATTGGACGAAGGCGGCTTCGACGCCATCGTGCTGGCCACGGCCGGCCTGCTGCGGCTGGGCCTGGCCGAGCGCATCCGCTGCCGGCTGGACCTGGACGCCATGCTGCCCGCGGCGGGGCAGGGCGCCCTGGGGCTGGAGGTGCGCACCGACGCTGCGGTGCTGCGTGCGGCGCTGGCCGGTCTGGCCCATGAGCCCACCCATCTGGCCTGCGAGGCCGAGCGAGCCGTCTCCCGCGCGCTGGGTGGCAGCTGCAGCATGCCGCTGGCCGCGCATGCGAGATGGCAGGGCGGGCAGGGCGGGCCCCTGGTGCTGACGGTGCGCCTCGGCCATGCGCAGCAGGCCGGCCTGCCGCTGCTGCAGGCGCGGGTGCAGGGCCGGCCGGCCGATGCGGATGCGGCCCGGGCGCTGGGCCGGGCCGCTGCGGATGCCTTGCTGGCGCAGGGCGCGCAGGCCTATCTGGCCGCTGCCCTGGGAGCATGACCATGGCCGCCCGCGGCGGCCGGTGCGTGGCCTGACCATGGCGCCCGTCTCCGGTGAGACGGCGGGCCTGTGCGTGCTGGTGACCCGGCCGCAGCCGCAGGCCGACGAATGGGTGCAGGCCCTGCGTGCCCGGCGTTGCGATGCCGTGGCGCTGCCGTTGCTGCGGCGGGTGGCGGCGCAGGGCGGTGCGGCCGTGGCGCAGGCCTGGGCCGGCCTGTGCAGCGCGGCCCCGCCGTCGCTGGCGATGTTTGTCAGCCCGGGTGCAGTCAGCGCCTTCATGGCGGCTCGGCCGGCTGCCACCGGCTGGCCGGCGGGGGTGCGTGCGGCGGCCACCGGCCCGGGGACATCGGCCGCCTTGCGCGGGGCCGGCTTGCCGCCGGAGATGATCGTCGAGCCCGACGCCCAGGCCGGGCAGTACGACGCCGAGGCGCTGTGGCGGCAACTGGCCGTCGAGGACTGGCGGGGCCGCGCGGTGCTGCTGGTGCGCGGCGAGGGCGGTCGCGACTGGCTGAGCGCGCAGTGGCGGGCCGCCGGCGCCACCGTGATGCCGGTCGACGCCTACCGGCGCGAGGCGCCGGCCTGGTCCGCTGCCGAGCAGGCGCAGGCGGCGCAGGCCGTCCGCGAGCCTGCGCGGCATCTGTGGCTGTTCAGCAGCTCGCAGGCGGTGGCGCAGTTGCCCGGCCTGATGCCCGGCGCGGGTTGGGGCCAGGCCCATTCCTTGGCGACACACCCGCGCATCGCCGAGGCGGCACGGGCGGCCGGCTTCGGGCAGGTGGCCGAATGCCGGCCCCTGGTGGACGAGGTGGCGCGGTGGGTCGCGGCTGCAGCTGGCTCCCTACAATCGTCGGCACCGTGAACGACATACCCGCTGCGCCGAGCACTGGCACCGCAACCGATGCCCCGGCCGCGCCCGCTGCTGCTGCGTCCTCGATCCATTGGCAGGCCTGGTTGATGGGTGCGGCCGTCGCTGCCGCGGCCGGCGGGTTGGCCTTTTCGCTCAGCACGCAGTCGCGGCTGCGCTCGCTCGAGCAGGAACTCGTCAAGCGCCAGCAGGACAGCCACGGTCTGGTCACCGAGGCGGCGCTGCTGTCGCGCCAGGCCCAGGAGTCGGCCCGCGAGGCGGCCGCCAAGATCGCGT
>JBJXHB010000474.1:0-12218 GCA_046160725.1 Aquabacterium sp. | reverse complement strand
CCGGCGTGGCCGACATCACCCTGGAGGCCAGCCGGGCCTAGGTCCGTCCGCGGGCGACATGTCGAAGGTGCCGCGACGAACAGCCGGCTTGCGGCGGATTCACCTGCGTGCGTACGGCTTCGCACGGACAGCCGACACCGCCCGACACAGGCTCAGCATGATCGGTGAATCGAGCCCGTCGGCAAGAAGACCCAACCGCCCATGCAGCAGGGAGACAAGTCCATGGACATCACGACACACCACGCACGCATCGTCAGCCCGGTCCCCTATCGCCTGGGCACCGGCCGTGAGCAGCACATACCGGTCGGCCCCTGCCTGGTCGAGATCCTCGGCGACCATTCGATCGACATCGTCTGGGGCGCCCGCGGGCAGAGCAGCGTGGCGCTGACCGCCGAGGAGATCGCGGCGGCCCGCGCCACGGGGCACCTGGTGCTCCTGGAACAACCGGCCAGGGCACCGCGGCCTGCGTGACGTGCGCGGGCCTACGCGGCCGCCAGGGCGGGGTAGTCGGTGTAGCCGGCGGCGCCCGGCACGTAGAACGTGGCCGCGTCCGGGGCATTGAGCGGTGCATCCTGGCGCATCCGCGCGACCAGGTCTGGGTTGGCCAGGAAGGGCCGCCCGAAGGCGATCAGGTCGCCGCGCTTGTCGAGCAAGGCCTGTTCGGCACTCGCATGGTCGAAGCCTCCTGACAGGATGCAGAGCCCGTCGAAGCCCGCGCGCAGCCGCAGCTTGAAGTCCGCCGGCACCGCCGGCGCCCCCATGGCGGCGTGGTCGACCAGATGGATGTAGAGCAGGCCGAGCGTCGACAAGGACCGGGCCAGCGCCAGGTACTGGGCCTCGACCTCGGCAAAAGCGCCCGTGCCGTTGAAGACACCGAACGGCGACAGCCGCATGCCGACGCGGTCGCGACCGATGGCGGCGATGGTGCCGCGGGCGATCTCGAGGGCCAGGCGGTTGCGGGCGTCGATGCCGCCACCGTAGGCGTCGGTGCGCTGGTTGACCAGCGGGTTCAGGAACTGCTCGATCAGGTAGCCATTGGCGCCGTGCAGCTCGATGCCGTCGAATCCGGCGTCCAGCGCCAGCTTCGCGGCCGCCACGTGTTCCTGGACCGCGTGCGCGATGTCGGCCTCGGTCATCGCCCGTGGCGGACTGTGGGGCTGCATGCCCAGGCTGTCGGTGTACATCTCCCCGGGGCAGGCCACCGCCCCCGGCCCCAGCACCTGCGCACCGGCCGGCAGGTTCGCCACATGGGCCACCCGGCCGCAGTGCATGAGCTGCACGAAGATCGTCCCGCCCTGGCGGTGCACCTGGTCCGTCGTCGCCCTCCAGGCCTGCGCCTGCAGCGCGTCGTGCAGTCCGGGAATGCGGGGGTATCCCAGGCCGTTCGGGCTGGGCGAGGTGCCCTCGGTGATGATCAGGCCGGCCGTGGCGCGCTGGCCGTAGTAGGCCGCCATCAGCGCATCGGGCGTGTGTGCCGTCGTCGCGCGGCTGCGGGTCATCGGTGCCATCACCATGCGATTGGCAAGATGCAGGGAACGGGCGGTGAACTTGTCGAACAGCATGGGGCGGGCTCCTGCGCTGGAACATGCCCGCCCGGTGGCGGTGGCAGCCCGCGGCCGGCCGTGCCCGGTGGACGGGCCTGGCAATCCGCCATGCTGCGCGCCGGCAAGCCCGGGGTCTGTTCGTCGGCGCACCGTGCGGCACCCGCGCAAGGGATCGGTCTGCCGCGGCTGCGCACTGTGTGCCCTGGCGCACAGGGAGGCGGGCACCTCGGGTGCTACGGTCATGACTCCATAGACCCGTCGAGGACATCACCATGCCCACTGCAACCGAGAGACAGCCCGACCAGAAGCGCATCGTCGCCGCGCTGGCCGAGGAGTGCCACTTGCCGATCGGCGAAGTGGCGGCGCTCTACGAAAGCGAGCGGGCCGTACTGGCCTCGGGCGCGCGCATCACCCGGTACCTCCACATCTTCGCCATCCGCAAGGTGCTGGATGTCCTGCACCAGCGCGATCTCGACAGGGAGGCTTCGCATCGGGCTGGGTCGGTCCTGGTGGCGGCATGAGGTCGACCTTTGTTCCCGTCCAGGACTGCACAGCGCCTGGACCGGCCGCCCCCACGGTGCCGACTCGCAGGCATGTCGTGCTGGGCGGCCTGGCATGCGGCGCGCTGTCGCCGGCGCTGGTGGCCTGCTCATCGGTCGATGAGGAGCAGGGCCTGGCTCGCGCCCAGCGCCGCCCGTTGGCCGCAAGCGGCGGTGACCGTGCGCTGCTGATGCAGGAACTGGTGCGCTACGCGACGCTCGCGCCGTCCAGCCACAACACGCAGTGCTGGACCTTCCGGGTGCAGGAGCAGGCCATCGTGATCGCCCCGGACCTGGCGCGCCGCTGCCCGTCGGTCGACCCCGACGACCACCATCTGCATGTCTCTCTCGGCTGCGCCACGGAGAACCTGGCCCATGCGGCGCTGGCCGCCGGCCTGCAGGCCGAGGCACGCTTCGACCCGGCGGGCCCGGGCGCCATCACCGTGCACCTGGAAGCCACGCGAGCGCTGGCAACACCGCTGTTCCAGGCGATCCCCGAGCGTCAATGCACCCGCGGCGACTATGACGGCCGTCCGGTTTCGGCCGACGAGCTTCGTCTGCTGGAGCGGGCCGGGACCGGCAACGGCGTGTGGGTAGTGCTGATGACCGGACGCGCGGACATGGAGCGGGTGCTGGCGTACGTGGTCTCGGCCAACACCGCGCAGCTGGGCGACGCCGCCTTCGTTGCCGAGCTGAAGTCCTGGATCCGCTTCAGCGCGGCCGAGGCGCAGCGCGCGGGTGATGGCCTCTTCGCCGGCACGACCGGCTCCCCGGCGCTGCCGCGCTGGCTGGCCAGCCCGCTGATGGGCCTGTTCCTGACGCCGAAGTCCGAGAACGAGCGATACGCTCGGCAGGTCCGCAACTCGTCGGGCATCGCCGTGTTTGCCTCGGAAGCCAACGACAAGGCGCACTGGATCGAGGCCGGCCGCTGCTATGAGCGCTTTGCGCTGCAGGCCACGGCACTCGGGCTGCGCAACGCCTTCGTGAATCAGCCGGTCGAGGTCGGGGCGATCCGGCCGCAGTTCGCCTCGGCGCTCGGCCTGGGCAGCCAGCGGCCGGATCTGGTCGTGCGCTTCGGCCGCGGGCCCGGGATGCCGCTGTCCCTGCGCCGGCCCGTCCAGGCCGTGCTGCTGTGACCCGATGCCTGCGCGCCAGCGGGTCGGAGGCATGACCGCCATCGCCTGGCTGGCGCTCGCACTCGGCGTCGTCGCCGTCGCCGTGACGGGGCTGTCCGCCTACGGTCGATCGCGATGGGCCGTGGCCACACAGGCGCTGCTGGTCCAGTTGGAGTCGGCCCGCCTGCCTGCGAGAGCATCGCGGTATGACGCCAGCGAACTTGCGGGCCTGCCGGCCCCGGTGCAGCGCTACTTCCGCGCCGTGCTCAAGGATGGCCAGCCGGTCGTGACGGGCGTGACCGTTCGGCACACCGGCACCTTCAATGTGACGGCGCTTGGAAGCCGCGAGGTGTGGATACCCTTCACTTCCGAGCAACGCGTCGTGACCAACCGGCCCGGGTTCGTCTGGAACGCCCGCATGGCCGTGCTGCCGGGCATCGCGATCCGGGTGCACGATGCCTACGCGGGCGGCGTCGGTACCTTGCAGCCGGCCGTGCAGGGCCTGTTCTCGCTGACGAGCCAGCACGGCACCGGCGACATCGCCCGCGGTGAGTTGATGCGCTACATGATGGAGGCCGCATGGCTGCCGCCCGGCGCTCGCAGGCCCTACTGGCGCGGCACGATCACGTCAGCGGTCTATGAACTGGCCGAGTAGCGCGTTCCCGGCTCACGCCATAGGCCAGTGCCAGGTCGCCGGACACCGGGTGCCGTTGCAGCCAGCGCGTGATCGCCGTCACCGGGACATCGGGCCGGCTGATGAGGAGGTGATCGACAGGGGCCGCATGTCCGGCGCTACCGGGTGCGCCTGTCGCCGGGGCCGCAGCGGCCGATCACGTCCCGCCGGCCAACTCGAGCCAGATCTCGTTGCGCCGCATGAACCAAGGGGTGTACGGTGCGTCATACCGTGCGTACACCGGCTCGCCGGTCCAGGCCTGGCCGGCAACGCGCAGGGCCGCCTGCAGCTGGAACAGATGCTGCGTGTAGTTCGAGTCCGACCAGAACCCCGAGTAGCGGATCACGGCGACCGGGTTCGGCACCACCTGCCGCAGCTGTACTCGCCCGTCCAGGGGCTCCGGCGCATTGTCGGCCGTCACGCCCCTGGGCAGCGCAAACTGCACCAGGAAGCCGCCAGGTGCCGCCAGCTGCGTGACGGGCGCGGTCATCGGCAGTTTCACGGGCACCGGCGACTGGGTCACCGGCGCGGTCATGGCCAACGTCCTCGCGCCCTTGTTCCGGCCGAAGATGTAGGCCGCGAGGATCGGAAAGGCCTGGTTGCCGGCCTCGGCGGCCGGCCCTGCGACGACGACCTCGGCCACGGCGTAGGTGTCGTACTGACGGACCTCGACCTCGCCCAGCATCCGGACCACCTGATACCCGGGCTCCTCGGTGGCATGGCTCGGCATGGAAAGGCTGGCCATGGCCGCCGCCAGGAGAAGGACGGCGCCGGGCGCGGAGGTTCGGCTGTGGGGCTTGGTTGTCATGGGGTTCCTCATCGGCGCATCGTCATGCCGGCGTTGCCTGACGTCGGTGTCCCGGCGCACATCCGCCGCCGCGGCCCAGGAACAGGCAGCCAGCAAGGCCACCGGGTGCCCGGCCTCGGTGCCGATGTTGCCAGCGCAATCGGAATCCGCCCCGCGACGCCTTCGGTGCAGCAGCGCACAGACGCCAGCATCCACATGGCGTGTGATGGGGCTTGCCGAAGCGTCCCGGGGAAGCTGATGTCTGAAACCTTTGCGTCATGGCCTGCGGCGCCCACGAGACGGACCACCGCAAGCGCTGTCCCGAGACAGATGCCCCTGGCGCTGCAGCGTGCCGCAGGATGACCGCTTGATGGCGCCGCCGGCCAGCGCGCCCGCTCAGCCAGCCAGCTCTGCGCCGAAACCCGGCGATCCTGCGCCTGCAGTCCCCGCGGCACCCGCCCCCGACCAGGAAAAGCGCGAGCCGCGCGGCCGGGCGACACCAGCCCCCTGTCAACGGCAACCGTCCCGGTGGGCATTGCCTGACCCTGCTCGCGGTTCCCACGTGGCGTCCCACAAGGCCCATAGGTGGGCCCCTGGTGGAAGTGAAAACCGTTGTTTGTCGGACAGGGACAGGCCGAGGCTCACGCTCGGGTGCGGCCTTGGTACTGCCAAGAAAAAAGCACCCGGCGTTGCCGCCGGGTGCTTGTTCTTCCTACCGATGTTGGTAGGCGCGATTGGACTCGAACCAACGACCCCCACCATGTCAAGGTGGTGCTCTAACCAGCTGAGCTACGCGCCTGGAGGGGGCGGAGTCTAGCAGGCCGCGGCGGTCGTCATCGGCGCCGCGCCTGCTGCACGCCCGGCACCTGGCTCAGTTGCCGCAGCACGGCAGCCAGGCGCGCTGCGCCGGCCAGCTCGACCGTGAAGGTCATGGTGACCACGCCGTCGGCGTCGCGCCGGGCCTGGCCCTCCGGGCGGCCCAGGGTGTTGACGGCGGTGATGTGCACGCCCTCGCGCGACAGGGCCTCGGACACGTCGCGCAGCAGTTGCGGCCGCTGGCGCGCCTGCACCCACAGGTCCACCGGGTACACCGCGTCGGCTCCGGCTGTTCCCCAGGCCACCGGGATCACGCGCTCCGGGTGACCCTGCGCCATGTGGCGGAAGCTGCTGCAGGCCGCGCGGTGGATGGCCACGCCCTTGCCGCGGGTCACATAGCCGCCGATGGCATCCGGCGGCGCCGGCCGGCAGCAGCGCGACAGCGTCGTCAGCAGCGACTCCACGCCCACCACCAGGACGCCGCTGTCGCCGGCCTTGGGCGCGCGCAGGTGCACCGGGTCCGGGTTGCTGGGCGGCGCCACCGGGTGCAGCACCTGCTCGACCTGCTTGAGCGACAGCTCGTCCTTGCCGACCACCTCGAACAGCGCCGCCGCGTCCTTGAAGCCCAGCCGCGCCGCCAGCTCGTCATGCTTGATGGCGGTGCGCCCCTCGCGCTGCAGCAGCCGCTCGACCGCCTCGCGCCCGCGCGCCACGGTCTGGGCCTGGGCCTGGGCGTTGAACCAGGCCCGTACCTTGGCCCGCGAGCGCGGGCTGGCCAGGTAGCCCAGCTCGGGGTTGAGCCAGTCCCGCGACGGGCCGCCCTCCCGGGCGCTGACGATCTCGACCGTCTGCCCCTGCTGCAGCGGCGTGTTCAACGGCACCACGCGCCCGTCCACGCGGGCGCCGCGGCAGCGGTGGCCCAGCTCGGTGTGCAGGGCATAGGCGAAGTCCACCGCCGTCGCCCCGACGGTCAGCTCGATCAGCGCGGCCTGCGGCGTGAACACATAGACCCGGTCGTCGGCCTGTGCAGCGCCGTCCACGGCCGTGGCCGCACCGACAGCCGCGGACGCATGGTCGCGCTCCCAGGCCAGCAGCTGCTGCAGCACCGCCTTGCGCGCCAGCGCCAGCCGGGCCTGGGCGTCGCTGTCGACGCTGACGCCCGCATAGCCGCGCGTGCCGGCCTCCTTGTAGGCCCAATGGGCCGCCATGCCGTGCTCGGCATGGCGGTTCATGGCGGCGGTGCGGATCTGCACCTCCATCGGCTGCCCGTCGGCTGCGCGCACCACGGTGTGCAGCGACTGGTAGCCGTTGGGCTTGGGGCGGGCGATGTAGTCGTCGTACTCGCCGTCCACCAACGGCCAGCGGCCGTGCACCAGCGCCAGCGCGGCATAGCAGCCGGCCACGTCGTCGACCACCACGCGCAGCGCCCGCAGGTCGAACACGTGCGCAAAGTCCAGCTGCTTGCCCTGCATCTTCTTCCAGATGCTGTAGATGTGCTTGGGCCGCCCGAGCACCTGTGCCCCGATGCCGGCGTCGGCCAGGGCCTGCGCCAGCGCGCGCCGTGCCGCCTCCACCGCCGCCTCGCGCTCGGTGCGCCGCGCGTCCAGCAGGGCCGCGATGTGCCGGTAGTCGGCCGGATGCAGGAAGCGGAAGGACAGGTCCTCCAGCTCCCACTTGATCTGCCAGATGCCCAGCCGGTTGGCCAGCGGCGCAAACACCTGCTGCGACTCCAGCGCCAGCGCCGGCGGGCAGGCCACCTTGGCCGCCGCATGCCAGCGCAGCGTCTGCAGGCGCGACGCCAGCCGCATCAGCACCACCCGCAGGTCGCGGCTGAAAGCCAGCAGCATCTTGCGCACCCGCTCCAGCTGCCGGGCCTGCACGGCCGGGTCCGCCGCATCGAGCACCGCGTCGCGCGAGGCACGCTGGATCGCCACCAGCTTGCGGGTGTGGGTCACCAGCTCGGCATGGGACTCGCCGAAGCCCTTGCGCACCACCTCCTCCGGGCGCTGCAGGAAGTCCCCGGCATAGACCAGGTAGGCCGCCGCCCGCATGGCCGGCGAGGCGCCGATGTCGCGCAGGATGCGCTCCACGCCCTGCGCATGCTCGAAGGCCGGCTCGCCGCTGTCCAGGCGATGCGCCGCCAGCAGCGGCTCGGCAAAGGACCGGGCGCGCTCGATCTCGGCCTCGGCACCCATCAGGTCCAGCACGCCGGCATCGACACCGGCCACGGCGATGATGGGCGCTGCCGTTGCCGCCTGCAGCGCGTCCGCCGGCGCGGTCTTCATGGGTCCAGCAGGAAGCCGCGCACCAGGGCCACCTGGTCGGCCTGCACCAGCGTCGGCGCATGGCCCACGCCCGGCAGCTCCGCCAGGCGCGCCCTGGGCCCGCGCTGGGTCATGGCCTGGGCCGTGGCCGCCGACAGCAGGTCGCTCTGCGCACCGCGGACCAGCAACGTGCGGGCCTGCACGCGCTCGTAGGTCATCCAGAGCATGGCCTCACCGGCACGCGCCATGTCGGCCGTGATGGCGCGGAAGGGCACGGCAATGGCCGGGTCGTAGTGCGGCTTGAACCCGTCGCCGTCGGGCTTGAGCTGCGGGCGGGTCAGCGCCAGCCACTGCTCTCGGCTGTGCGGCCCGAACCCCTGCGAGATGGCCAGCAAGGCATCGGCCGCCTGCTCGACGCTGGACCAGTGGGCCGGCTGCCCCAGGTAGGTGCCGATGCGCGCCAGCGACACCGGCTCGATGCTCGGGCCGACATCGTTGAGCACCAGGCGCCGCACCGGGCTGCCGGCCAGTGCCGCCACACCCATGCCGATCAGGCCGCCCATCGAGGTGCCGACCCAGTCCACCTCGCGCGCGTCCAGCCGCGCCAGCAGGGTGACCATGTCCGCCACGTAGGCCGGGATGGCATAGCCCGCCGGGTCCGGCAGCCAGTCCGAGCGGCCGCGCCCGACGACATCCGGGCAGACCACGCGGTAGTCGCCGGCCATCGCGCGGGCCAGCGTGTCGAAGTCGCGCCCCTGGCGCGACAGGCCGTGGACGCACACCAGCACGCGGTCGTTGGCCGGGTCACCCCACTCCCAGTACGCCATGCGGTGCAGGCTACCGCCGGCATGGAGGCATTGCACATGGTGCAGGCGGGGTTCGGCAGCAGGGTTCATGGCGGCAGCGGCGACGGCAATGTTGCGTAAGGATGCGCGGGGTGCCGCGCTTCGATAATCCATTGTCGCAACCTCAGGATGGAGATTTCCGCATGCTCAAGGGAAAGACCGCGTTGGTCACCGGCTCGACCAGCGGCATCGGCCTGGGCATCGCCCTGGCCCTGGCCCGCCAGGGCGTCGACGTGATGCTCAACGGCTTCGGTGACGTGGACGGCGCCCGGGCACAGGTCGCGGCCACCGGCGTGCGTGTCGGCTACCACGGCGCCGACATGAGCCAGCCCGGCCAGATCCAGGCTCTGGTTCAGGCCTGCGTGGCCGAGTTCGGCGCCGTCGACATTCTGGTCAACAACGCCGGCATCCAGCATGTGGCGGCGATCCAGGACTTTCCGCCGGAGCGCTGGGACGCCATCATCGCCATCAACCTGTCGTCGGTGTTCCATGCCACGCGGCATGCGCTGCCGGGCATGCAGCGGCGCGGCTGGGGCCGCATCATCAACATCGCCTCGGCCCATGGCCTGGTGGCGTCGGTGCAGAAGTCGGCCTATGTGGCGGCCAAGCACGGCGTGGTCGGCCTGACCAAGGTCACCGCGCTCGAGAACGCCACCACCGGCATCACCTGCAATGCGATCTGCCCGGGCTGGGTGCTGACGCCCCTGGTGCAGCAGCAGGTGGATGCGCGCGCGCGCCAGGCCGGCATCGACGATGCCCAGGCCAAGCGCCAGCTGCTGGCCGAGAAGCAGCCCTCGCTGCAGTTCACCACGCCCGAGCAGCTGGGCGAGCTGGCGGTGTTCCTGTGCACGCCGGCAGCGGACAACGTGCGCGGCGTGGCCTGGAGCGTGGACGGCGGCTGGACGGCGCAGTAGCGCCATCCCCCGGGCGCGCTCAGCGCGTCATCTGCACCTGGCCGCTGACGCTCAGCGACACCGCCGTCTTGCCGGCCTCCACCGGGATCGGCTCGTCGGCGACGGGCGCCGCGGTGGCACGGGCGCGCGAGATCGCCAGGGGCATGACCCGGGGCGCGTCACCGCCGGTGATCTCGACATCGCGGATGGCATAGCCACTGAAGCCGAACAGCCGGGCGTAGGCGTCCGCCTGGGCCTTGAAGCGGCCCACCGCTTGCGCGGCCAGATCCGTCTCGGCCTTCTCGCGCGCCTCGCGCGAGAGACTCCAGCTGACCTGGCTGACCGGCATGGCCGTCAGCCGTGCGGCCAGCGTCGCGATGGCCTGTGCGTCGCGGCCCTCCAGCAACAGTTCGGCCCGGCCACTCCAGCCGTTGATGCCGCCGCGGGACGAATAGCGGGGATGCAGCGCAAAGCCGCTCGTGCGCACCTCCAGCTGCCCGGGCCGGGCCGCCTTGCGGGCCTCCACCAGCGCCGCGTCCAGCACCTGCTTGAGTTGCTGCTGGACCGCCGCGCCGTCCGCGCCGTCGCGGCTGACCGCCAGGCCGATGCTCAGCCAGTCCTGCATCACGTCCAGGGTGGCCGAGGCATGGAGCCGCAGCAGGCTGCCGGTCGAGGCCGGCTGGGCGGCCGCCGTCGTCTGCGCGGTCGCCGCGGTGGCCAGCAAGGCCAGGCCGAGCAGCCCGGCGCACAGGCCGTGGATCGGTTTCAGGAACGACATCGATGCCTCATTCGGGTGTGCACAGCCGGGACGGCCGTGCTGCGAGCCTAACGCGCCGGCCGCCATGGCCGTTGTCCGTGGCCGAGTTCACGTTGCGCGACGCACTCGGACGCAAGAGGTGTAACAGAGGGTTGGAAGTGACCGAAAACGCATCCACCCCCCCGCCACAATTCGGCTGTTACAAATTTGGAGCCCGCCATGAGCACGCCCGCCAACGCCCGCCCTGACCGTATCGTGGTGGTCGATGACGACGCCCGCATCCGCGACCTGCTGCGTCGCTACCTGACGCAGGAGGGTTTCGAGGTCCTGCTGGCCGAGGATGCCAAGGCGTTGAACCGCCTGATGACGCGCGAGACCTTCGACCTCATCGTGCTGGACCTGATGCTGCCGGGCGAGGACGGGCTGTCGATCTGCCGCCGCCTGCGCGCGGCCAGCGACCACACGCCCATCATCATGCTGACGGCCAAGGTGGAGGACGTGGACCGCATCGTCGGCCTGGAGGTCGGGGCCGACGATTACCTGCCCAAGCCCTTCAACCCGCGCGAGCTGCTGGCCCGCATCCATGCGGTGCTGCGCCGCCGCCCGGCACAGGAGGCGCCGGGAGCGCCATCCAAGGAGCCGCAATCGGTCGCCTTCGGCCCGTTCGAGTTCGACCTGGGGCTGCGCCGGCTCAGCAAGAACGGTGCCCCGATGGCGCTGACCACCGGCGAGTTCTCCATGCTGAAGGCGCTGGTGCGCCACCCGCGCCAGCCGCTGTCACGGGACAAGCTGGCGCAGCTGGCACGCGGCCGCGAGTTCGAGCCCTTCGACCGCAGCCTGGACGTGCAGGTGTCGCGCCTGCGCAAGATGATCGAGCCCGACCCGGCGCAGCCGCGCTACATCCAGACGGTCTGGGGCGTGGGCTATGTCTTCGTGCCGGACGGCGCGAACTGACACGTTCCCCGGCCCACCCCTTGCGCAGGGGTGACCCTGGCGGCCGGCCGGGCCGCCGCTGCCGCGCACCTACCATTGCCCCATGGATCGCAAGCCGGTCGGCCTGAGCCTCTTCTGGCGCACTTTTGTCCTGCTGACCATGCTGCTCGGCGCCGGCATCTTTGCCTGGGTGCAGACCCTGCGGGCCCTGGAGACCGAGCCGCGCGCCTTCGAGGCAGCCAGCCAGACCGCCGGCCTGGTCAACCTGGCCCGGGCCGGCCTGCGCCACACCGACGCCATCCACCGGGTCGCGCTGGTCAAGTCGCTGTCCGGCCCTGGTGCATCGGTGCAGGTGGCGCTGCGCGAGCCGGCTGACCGCTGGGAGCCCTACGAGAACGACCGCTTCTCCCGCCTGGTGGCGGCGGAGATCCGGCGCCAGCTCGGTGACGAGAGCCTGCTGGCCCGCCGGGTCAACGACGTCGACGGGCTGTGGGTGGGATTCACCATCGAGCGCGACCATTGGTGGCTGCATGCCAAGGTCGACCGCATGGGCGTGCTGGCCAACAGTACGTTCTTTGTCTGGGTCGGCATCGCGTTGCTGGCCACGGTGCTGGGTTCCATCGGCATTGCGCGCCACATCAACCGGCCGCTGCAGGAGCTGAGCTTCGCCGCCAGCCGCATCCGTGGCGGCGACCTGGACTCACGCCTGGACGAGAACACCCTGACCAGCGAGATCCGCGAGGTCAACCGCGGCTTCAACCGCATGGCGCGCGAACTGGCTCGGGTCGAAGAAGACCGCGCCGTGATGCTGGCCGGCATCAGCCACGACCTGCGCACCCCGCTGGCGCGGCTGCGGCTGGAAACCGAGATGAGCGTCGAAGACGAAGAAGCCAAGAAGGCGATGGCCAACGACATCGACCAACTCGACGCCATCATCGACAAGTTCATGGACTATGCGCGCCCGGGCGAGACGCAGTTGCGGCCGGTGCACCTGGCGCAACTGATCGACCGCGAGGCCGCACCATTCCGCGACCCGAAGGAAATCCGCATCA
>JBJXHB010000473.1:0-22309 GCA_046160725.1 Aquabacterium sp. | reverse complement strand
CCACGCGAGCCCAGATAGGCACGTGCCCAGTCCATCTTGAGCGGCTCGGAGGTGACCGTGCCGGCCGTGAGGTTGACGCGAAGGATTTTTCCAGCCCAGGACATGTCGGTTCTCCCTTTACGCCGCGGCGTTCTGGTTGCCCAGCTTGTCGGCCCAGGCCTGCATCTTGGACAGGCCGGTCCAGTTGGCATCGATGTAGGTGATGGCGCCGGTCGGGCAGGCCTCGGCACAAGCCGGCTGACCGCCGCAGAGGTCGCACTTCTGGACCTTGCCGGTCTCCTGTACGTAGTTCACGGTGCCGAACGGGCAGGCAATGGTGCAGACCTTGCAGCCGACGCAGGTGGACTCGTTGACCACCTTGGCACCGGTGGCGGCGTCAATGGTGATGGCCTCCACCGGGCATGCATGCAGGCACCAGGCCTCGTCGCACTGGGTGCAGGTGTAGGGCACCTTGCGCCCGCTGTGGTGGAAGTCGAAGACCTTGATGCGGGACTTGGCTGGCGCGTAGGTGCCGTAGTTCTCGAACGAGCACGCCATCTCGCACTGGAGGCAACCCGTGCACTTGTCCGGGTTGAGGTGCAAGGTCTTTTGCATGGTGTCCCCTTGTCTGGTTGATGCAAGGCCGCACGGGCCGCCCAGTGCCGCCCAAGTCCGCCGGCCCCTATGTTGCGGACTGCCGGTGGGGGCTGATACCTAGGTCAATCCCTTAGTGCCAACGCGGGATTGGGCGGCGACGACCAACTGCTGGAATTCAAGCCGCAAGGCGGACCGGCCATGACCCGCCGCGACAGGGTCAGGGATTGAACAGCCGGTGCTGCTGCGCATAGCGCAGCAGCTCGACGGCCGTACTCACGCCAAGGCGCTGGCGGATGGCCGTCTGGTCGTTCGACACGGTCTTGCTGCTCAGGTGCAGCTGCGCGGCGATGCGGTCCAGCGGCAGGCCCTGGACCAGCAACAGCAGGACGTCGAACTCGCGCGGCGTCAGCGCCAGATGCGGCGCCTGGGCCTGGGGTGTCGTCTGCGCAGCAGCGATGTCGTCCGACAGCACCCTCTGCTCGCCACGGGCCACCCGGCGCAGCAAACCGGCCAGGTCGCCAGGGTCTGCAGCTCAGGCAGGCGCATGGGCGGCAAGCTGCGAACCGCGCTGCGATCGCGGTCATCCAGGCGGCCGATGGCCTCCAGCAAGGTGCGCAGCGGCTGCACCGTCTGCCGGACCTGCAGGCTCATCAGCCACAACAACAGCCCCAGGCCGCCCAGGGTCGCCGCCATCAGGCGCAGCAAGCCGGACATGGCCTCCCGCCGCTCGCCATGAGCCGACGCCACCAGCTGTACGGTCCATGGCTCGCCATCGGGCCGGTCCACCTTCCAGGACAGCGGTGGAGGAGGCCGGAACGTGGCCAGCCGCTCATGCAGCAGGGCCAGCCAGGCCGTCGGCCCATCCGGCCCCGGGGCCGGGCCGGCCACCAGGGCCGTGCGCCGCATCAGGCGCCGTGGCAGCTCGGGGCGCACGGCATGGGCAGCGTTACGCAGGGCCATCGGTGGATTGTCCACAGGCTGCCGGTCGAAACGACAACCCCCACATCCGGCGCCTTGCATGCGGGCCGATGCGGCACACGCACCGCCGCCGCTGCAAGCTGCCGCAACGCTTACCAGCTCTGCACCCAGCGCAGCGACAGCAGCACGCTGCGTGGCGCGCCGGGCTCGTAGAAGCGGCTGTTGGTGTCGTTGACGATCACCGTCGCGGCATGGACCTTGTCGCCGGCATTGTCGACACGGGCCAGCCACTCCAGTGCCTGCCCGGCGCCCAATGGCAGGCGATGGCCCCAGCGCAGGTTCCACACGGCATGGCCGGGTGCGGCCTCGGTGTTGGTGTCGTTGGCCAAGGTGCGGGCCTGGGCGCGCCATTCGACGGCCACCTCGCCGGGCAGCAAGCCCGGGCGCCAGGCCGCCTCGGCCCAGGCGGTGCCCCGCTGGGTGCCGGCAATGCGGTTGCCCGCCGCCACGACGACGCTGGGCGCATTGCAAGGCAGGGCCGTGCAGGTGAGGAAGCGGTCCTGGTAGCGCGCCCGCAGCACCGATGCACTGGCCTGCAGGCGCAGCGTCGGTAGTGCCTGCCAGGCCATGGAAGCCTCGGCACCGGCTCGCCGGGTGCGGCCCACGTTCTGGAAGGTCGCACGACCGGCGCTGTTGGTCTGCACGCCGATCTCGTTGGCCGTGTCGGCCTGGAACAGCGCCAGGTCCAGTTGCCAGCCGGGGCCGCGGTGTTTCAGGCCCAGTTCGGCCTGACGGCTGGTCTGCGCCTTCAGTGCGGTGTTGAAGCCAGCGCCGCCGTCGGGCCGGTAGGCCAGCTCGCCCAGGGTGGGTGACTCATGCCCGCGGGCCACGCTGGCATGCACCGCCCAGCCGACGGCCGGCACCCAGCGCAGGCCGACCACCGGGTTGGTGAACGAGAAGCGCAGCGCGCCGCTGTCGTCGCCGTTAGACAGATAGGCGTCGCGCGTGCTCATGGAGACACGCCCGGCGCGCAGGCCACCGCTGAGGTCCACCTGGGGCGTCGATTGCCAGCGCAACTGCCCGAAGGCCTCCCGGGTGTCGGCGCGGTTGCGCTCGTCGCGGCGCAGCCGTCCCGTGACGCCCAGCACCTGGGCGTTGCCGCTGCCGGTGAAGTTCTCGTAGCCGCGGCGGTCGTCGGCCTGCGACTCGGCGTTCACGCCCGCCACCAGGTCCAGAGCGTTCCACTGCCAGCGCGAGTTGAGCTGGACACCATGGAAGGCGCGATCAAAGTCGATCACGCCCCCGCCATGGCGCGGGTTGGCCTGGGTACCGGGCGCGATCGCCAGCCATTGGGTGACGCCGCGTTGTCCGGCATAGGCCGCTGCCTGCCAGTCGCGCCAGGCCGACCCGTCAGCCACCATGTGCCGCCAGGACAGGCCGAGCTGCGTCTGACGGATGGTCTTGCGGGTGTCGAACTGCGTGGCCTGGGACGTCGTCTGACGCGGGTTGGTATCGAACTGCGCCCATGTCAGGCCCAGCGGGTCGTCGGCGCGTTGCGCATGGTCCGACACCTGCAGCACCACGCGGTCGGCGCCGCCCTGCCAGCCGAAGCGGAGGTTGCCGATGCTGCGATGGGCAGCGGCCTGCGGCCGGAAGCCCTCGACCTCGGTCAGCGCCGCGCTGGCGCGGACATCGAACCCCTGGCCCAGGGGCAAGGAGACGGCGCCACGACCCTGGGCCAGCCCGAAGCGCGCACCGTCAAGCGCGACCTCGACCTGGGGCTTCTTCACCGCCGCCGACTGCAAGGCGATCACGCCGCCGGAAGCGTTGCCGTAGAGGACGGAGAACGGCCCGCGCAGCACCTCCACACGCTCGGTACCGGCGAGGTCGAAGTGCCCCACCTGGCCCTGCCCGTCGGGCATGGTGGCGGGTATGCCATCGCTGTACAGGCGCAGCCCCCGCACGCCGAAGGTGGCCCGGGCGCCGAACCCGCGCGACGCGATCTGCAGGTCCTGCGCGTAGTTGTGGCGGTTGCCCACCACCAGCCCGGGCACGCGCGCCAGCGCCTCCGACAGGTTGACCATCGGGCCGGCGCTGCGAAGCTCTTGCGCGTCGATGGTGGTGATGGCGAAGGGCGCATCCAGTGTCCGCAGCGCCTTCACCGAGCCGGTCACCACCACCTGCTCACCCCCGTCCTGAGGCCAGGCCGGCATCGCGCAGGCAGCCAACGCAGCGCCGGCCCACAAACGCAGGCGAAATGGGGGAAAGTGATTCATGTGGATACCGGGCAGCCCGTTGTTGGCCGCACGCGGCGGCAAGGTTTCAATGAAATCGCTACAGGGCTGCGGCTCCAAGCCCGCAGAAACCCGCAACATCGCCACGGTAGCCGGTCAGTCCCGACACCTGGTATGGCCGATCAATTGGCCTGTGGGAAGAACAGCTGCTCGCCCCCGATGCGATAGGCGGCGATGCGGGCCTGCCCGGCCGGCGAGGTCACCCAGTCGGCAAAGGCCTGGGCGTCGGCGCGCTTGACGTGCGGATGACGGGCCGGGTTCACCACGATCACACCGTAGGGGTTGAACAGCCGGTTGTCGCCTTCGACCAGCACCGCCAGGTCGGCCCGGTTACGGAAACTGAGCCAGGTGCCTCGGTCGGCAAGGACATGGGCACCAGTGGCGGCCGCCATGTTCAGCGCCGGCCCCATGCCGCAGCCGCACTCGCGGTAGCCAGCCGGCCGCGCCGCAGCCGGGTCCATCCCGGCCAGCTTCCAATAGCGCAGCTCAGCCGCGTGGGTGCCGCTCTTGTCGCCGCGCGACACGAATGTCCCACCGGCGGCGGCCAGCCGCGAAAGGGCTGCCGCGATGTCCTTGCCCCGGGCTCCGGCCGGGTCGGCCTTCGGGCCGATCAGCACGAAGTCGTTGTACATGACCGGTCGGCGCGACAGGCCATGCCCCTCCGCGACAAACCGCTCCTCGGCCGCGGGATCGTGTACGAAAACCACATCGGCATCGCCGCGTCGGGCCATGTCCAGCGCCTGTCCGGTGCCCAGCGCCACCACCCGGACCTGGATGCCGGTGGCGGCCTTGAATGCCGGCAGCAGATGCCCGAACAGGCCCGACTGCTCCGTCGACGTGGTCGAGGCCATCACGATGTGGCGCTCCTGCGCGGCCGCCGGCCATGCAGTTGCGCCGGCGGCCAGGCAGGCGGCCAGCAGCAGGCCACGACGGCCGGCACGGGCGATGAGATCCTTCAATGCGGTGAACGCCATGGAACCTCTCCTCTCAGGAACTGGGCCGCCCGATCCGGCAGCGGTGTGTCGAAGAACGCATCGACCGGGCGATCCACGACCACCCGGCCAGCCTCGAGATAGAGCACCCGCCGCGCCAGGCGCCGGGCCTGGCCGAGATTGTGCGTGCTCATCACAACGGTCATGCCCTCGTCGGCGAAGGCGTCGATCAGCGCCTCCACCTCATGCTTGGCGCCAGGGTCCAGGCTGGCGGTCGGCTCGTCGAGAAACAGCACCTGTGGCCGTACCGCCCAGGCCCGCGCCAGCGCCAGGCGCTGCTGCTGGCCCCCCGAGAGCACCCGCGCGGCCCGCGCCGCATGGTCGGCCAGCCCGACGCGCTGCAGGGCCAGATGGGCGCGCACCGCGCGTTCGGCCCGCGGGACGCCGGCCAGCCAGAGCGCCAACAACAGGTTGCTCCAGACCGATACACGCAGCAGGAATGGCCGCTGGAACACCATGGCCTGTGACGGCTCGCGCGCTTGTCCATCCCGCGCCGCGACGCGCCGACCGGCGTCGCAGCGCAGCTGGCCATGCAGCAGGCGCAGCAGCGTGGACTTGCCGGACCCATTGCTGCCCACCAACGCCACGCGCTCGCCCGCACCCAGCGTGAAGGACACGTCCTGCAGCGCCGTGACGTCACCGAGTCGCACCGTCGCCGCCTGCAGTGCAATCAGCGGTGCGACGCCCGCGACGGCCGGCCCGCTCACCGGGACGCCTCCTTCGGCTGCAACCGCTGCAGCAGCGCGACCACGGCGTTGACGCCGCCGACCACCGCCAGCAGCACCAGGCCGAGCGCCAGCGCCAGCGGCAGGTCACCCTTGCTGGTCTCCAGCGCGATGGCCGTGGTCATCACCCGGGTGACACCATCGATGTTGCCGCCGACGATCATCACCGCGCCCACCTCCGACACGGCACGGCCGAAGGCCGTCAACAGTACCGTGACCAATGCCAGCCGTTCGTGGACCAGCAGCAGCGCGGCCGTGGTGGCCTTGCCCGCTCCCATCGAGCGCAGCTGCTCGCCGTTGCCGTGCATGGCATCGGCCACCAGCTGGCGTGTCAGGGCTGCCACCAGCGGCATCGTCAGCAGGCACTGGGCCACCACCATGGCCGTCGGTGTGAACAGGATGCCCAACGGGCCCAGCGGACCGGCCCGCGACAGCAGCAGGTACACCAGCAGGCCCACGACGACGGACGGCAAGCCCAGCAGCGTGTTCAGGGCGACGATCACCACCGACCGACCCGGAAACCGTGCCACCGCCAGGGCCGCGCCGCCGGACATGCCCAGCAGCGCCGCCAGCAAGGTGGCCATGCCACTGACCGACAGCGACAGGCCGACGATGCGGGCCAGCTGGGCATCGCCCGAGCCGACCAGCTCCAGCGCGGTCGCCAGGCTCTGGGTGACCGTGCTCAAGGCCGTCGCCCCCGGGCATCGCGCACCGGCGGGTACATGGGGTGGCGGCCCGGACGGGTCATGGCACCTGCACCGGGCCCGCTGCGCTACAGCGCACAGCTGCGAAAACCGAAGAAGCCGTCGTCGCGATGCGGCGCGACAAAGCGGCGTGCGGCTGCGGTGATGCGGCGCGGTGCCGAGGCGAACGAGCCACCGCGCAGCACCCGCTGTGTGCGCGGCGGCGGCACGGCGTCCAGCCGCGCCGGCCCGTCCTGATGGCCCGGCCAGCCGCGGGCGCTGGCGCCGGTCCACTCGAACACGTCGCCGAAGACAAAGCCGCGGCCGGCCGCGGAGCGGGCCGCAACCTCCCACTCCAGCTCGGTGGGCAGGCGGCGGCCGGCCCAGCGGCACCAGGCGTCGGCCTCGTACCAGCTCAGCGGCCCGGCTGGCTGCTGCAGGCCCAGCCGTTGCAGCCGACCGTAGCGAGTGGCCAGCACGCCGCCATGCCACTGCTCGACGCCCAAAGGGCCGCGCCGACCCTGGGCCTGCAGCCATTCCCATCCCTCGGGCAGCCACCAGCGCGGGTCGTCGTAGCCGCCATCGTCGGCGAACTCGCCGAACTGGTCCCAGGCCACGACCTGGGCGTCGATCTCGAACGCCGGCAACGCCTCTTCGTGCTCGCCGCGCTGGTTGTCAGGGATAAAGCCCGGACCGTCGTCACCGAGCGTGATGCGCTGCGCCGGAAACCACAGCGCCTCGCGCCGTGGGCGGGCCGGGGCCATGGTCGTCCAGTCGCGCAGCGCCGCCGGTGCGATGGCGCTGCAGCCGGCCAGGGCCATCAGCGACTCGGCCAGCCGGTCCTCGTGCAGCAGCGCCAGGCGAAACATGTACAGGCCGTCGTCGTCGGCGGCCGCCTGGTCCAGCGCTTCCAGCGTGAGCTCCAGCGTGGCGCCCAGGTAGGCCCGCAGCGACTCGTCATGGACCACGGTGGCACCAGACTGCAAGTCGGCTGCCAGCAATGGGTCGATCGATGCCAGCCGGGCACCACCGGCGGATGCACGCGCGCCCCGGCCGCGCTGCGGATGACGGCTGACCCAGTACTCCTGGAACCAGGCCGCATGCCCGGCCAGCGCTGCCGGCATCACCGGGCCCTCGACCGCCACGCCCTCGAACAGGGCCAGCAGGGCCAGCGTCCGGTTGCGTGCGCCCATCAGCGCCAGGGACAGCAGGTCGGCCCCGGCGCTGCGTATCCGATGGGGGTCGCGCAGGGCGGCGTCGGTGTCGAACATGCGCGGGTCCGGTTGTCGGTGGCTGCGGGCCCGCAGTGTCGCGCAGGCCGGACGCGGGCCGCTCTCTGGTCGCGCGGTGGCGTCCCGCAACCGCCGGACTTCAGCGCTCGATGCGGGCCCAGGCGCTGTGGTTGTGGATGGACTCGAGGTTCTCCACCTCAACCACATAGCGGCCGACCCGGGCATCGGCGTTCAAGCGCAGGGCCACGTCGCGCACCAGGTCCTCGACGAACTTCGGGTTTTCGTAGGCATGCTCGGTGATCCACTTCTCGTCGGGCCGCTTCAGCAGCGCCCACAGCTCGCTGCTGGCGCTGTCCTCGGCGAAGCGCACCAGTTCGTGCCAGGCCATGGGCTGCAGCAACTCGGCGCGGACGGTCACCAGCGAGCGCTGGTTGTGAGCCCCGTAGTCGGCGATCTCCTTCGAGCAAGGGCACAGGCTCTTCACCGGTGCGGTGATCTCGGCCCAGACCGTGTCGACGCCGGCCCGCCGCTCGGCGATCCAGCGACCGCGGTAGTCCATCAGGCTGGCCACACCGGACACCGGCGCGCGCTTGCGGATGAAGAAGCCGAAGCGGGCTTCGATGCGGCCCTCGGCGGCGCCCAGCTTGTCCAGCATCAGGCCCAGTTGCGTGCGCAGCGCCGCGGCGTCCATCGGCTGGTCCAGGCTGTCCAGCCAGGCCACGAAGCGCGACATGTGGGTGCCCTTGCGGTCGGCCGGCAAGGCCACGTCGAGATCCCACTCCGCCGCGGTGGATTGCGGCTTGCCCATCACCTCCACCGTCAGCGGATAGCGCACGCCGTGAACGCCCACGCGCTGGATGGCCAGGTGGCGGTGGTCGCGTTCGCCCTGGGTGTCCGGGATGTGGAGGGCTTCGGTGAGCTTGTTCATGGATGGCGCGCAGCTTCGCAGGGATTGTCCGTCCGTGCAGGCCCGGGGTCTTGTCGCTCGGGCGTCAGCCCGGCGGCGTCTGCCGCCCGGTCAGCCGTTCACCGCCGGCTTGACCACGGCCAGTGCAACACCACCGAAGCGCTTGCGGATCGAGGCCTCGATGCCGGCGGCGTCCAGCCCGACCATGGCGATCAACCGGGCCGGGTCGCCATGCTCGACGAAGTGGTCCGGCAGCCCCAGCTGCAGCATCGGCACGGCCACACCATGGGCCATCAGCGCCTCGGCCACAGCACTGCCGGCGCCGCCCATCACCGCGCCCTCCTCGATCGTGACCAGCGCGTCATGCCCGCGCGCCAGCTCCAGCAGCAGATCGGTATCGATCGGCTTGACGAACCGCATGTCGGCCACCGTCGCATCCAGCCGCTCGGCGGCGGCCAGCGCCGCATGCAGCAGCGGACCGAAGGCCGCGATGGCGATACGCCGGCCCTGGCGCCGGACCACGCCCTTGCCCCAAGGGAAGGTCTGCAGGCTATCGCCGGCTGCCACGCCGGTGCCGGACCCGCGCGGATAACGCACGGCCACCGGGTGCTCGCGCCCGAAGGCGGTGGACAGGGCCATGCGGCACTCGGCCTCGTCGGACGGTGCGATCAGCCCGAGGTTGGGCAGGCAGCGGACGTACGCGACGTCGAAGGCGCCGCAATGGGTCGGGCCGTCGCCGCCGACGATGCCGGCGCGGTCCAGCGCAAACACCACCGGCAGGTTCTGGATCGCCACGTCGTGGATAAGCTGGTCGTAGCCGCGCTGCAGGAAGGTGGAGTAGATCGCGACCACCGGCTTCAGGCCCTCGCAGGCCAGGCCGGCGGCAAAGGTCAAGGCATGCTGCTCGGCGATGCCGACGTCGTGATAGCGGGCCGGAAAGCGCTTCTCGAACTCCACCATGCCGGAGCCCTCGCGCATGGCGGGCGTGATGGCCACCAGCCGCTCGTCGGCGGTCGCCATGTCGCACAGCCACTGGCCGAAGATGGCACTGAACGTGGGCTTGGATGGCGTGCTCGGCTTCTTGAAGCCCACCGCCGGGTCGAACTTGCCGCTGGCGGCGTGGTACTGCACCGGGTCGGCCTCGGCCAGCTTGTAGCCGTAGCCCTTCTTGGTGACCACGTGCAGGAACTGCGGCCCGCTGCGGTCGCGCAGGTTCTCCAGCGTCGGGATCAGGGCGTCAAGGTCATGGCCGTCGATCGGGCCGACATAGGTGAAGCCCAGTTCCTCGAAAATGGTGCCGGGCGTCACCATGCCCTTGGTGTGCTCCTCGAAACGCTTGGCGAACTCGTACAACGGCGTGTTCTTCAGCAGCGTCTTGGCGCCTTCTCGGGCGGCGCTGTACAGGTTGCCGGACAGCAGCCGCGCCAGGTGCTTGTTCAACGCACCCACCGGCGGCGAGATCGACATGTCGTTGTCGTTCAGGATCACCAGCACGTCGGCCGGCCCGACACCCTGCGGCGAGCCGCCATGGTTCAGCGCCTCGAAGGCCATGCCGCCGGTCAGCGCGCCGTCGCCGATCACCGCGATGGCGCGACGGCGTTCGCCCTTGAGCTTGGCCGCATGGGCCATGCCCAGCGCCGCCGAGATCGACGTCGACGAATGGGCCGTGCCGAAGGCGTCGTACTCGCTCTCCTCGCGCCGCGGAAACCCGGCCACGCCGCCGAGCTGACGCAGCGAGTCCATGCGCGCCTTTCGACCGGTCAGCACCTTGTGCGGATAGGTCTGATGGCCCACGTCCCAGACGATGCGGTCATAGGGCGTGTTGAAGACATAGTGCAGCGCGATGGTCAGCTCTACCGTGCCGAGGTTGGACGACAGGTGGCCGCCCGTGCGGCTGACGCTGTCGAGCACGAAACCGCGCAGCTCGCGGGCCAGGGTCGGCAGCTCATGGCGGCCCAGGCGGCGCATGTCGGCTGGCGAGTCGATCCGGTCGAGGACGGTGGCCTGAGGCAGCGGTGGGTTGGTCATGGGTGATCCTTCAACTCTCGCGGTCCACGACCAGGTCGGCCAGATGGGCCAGACGGTGGGCATGGGTCAGGCCGGTCCGCGCCAGCGCGGCATGTGCCTCGCGGCGCAGGCACTCGGCCTGGGTGCGGGCACCGTCGATGCCCAGCACCGAGACATAGGTCGGCTTGTTGTCGTTCTGGTCCTTGCCGGCGGTCTTGCCCAGCACATCCGAATCCTGCGTCACGTCCAGGATGTCGTCGACCACCTGGAAGGCCAGGCCGAGCGCGGCACCGTAGTCCGACAGGCCGGACCAGGCGGTGGCATCCGTCTGGCCGGTGGCGGCGCCCATGAGCACGCTGGCCTGCAGCAAAGCGCCGGTCTTGCGCCGATGCATGTCGCGCAGACTGGCTTCGTTCAACCGCATGCCGATGCTGGCCAGGTCGATGGCCTGGCCACCGGCCATGCCGGCATGCCCGGCGGCACGGGCCAGCAGGCCGCAAAGGCGCGCTTGGAGTTCCGGCGCCAGCCCGGCCTGCGCCGTCAAGACTTCGAATGCCAGTGCCTGCATGGCATCGCCGGCCAGCATGGCGCCGGCCTCACCGAAGCGCACATGGACCGTCGGCTTGCCGCGGCGCAGCACATCGTTGTCCATGCAGGGCATGTCGTCATGCACCAGCGAGTAGGCGTGGATCAGTTCGACCGCCACCGCCGCACGCAGCGCCGCCTCGGCATGGCCGGACACGGCCTCACAGGCGGCACGGACCAGCAGGGGCCGCAGCCGTTTGCCTCCATCGAGGACGCCGTAGCGCATCGCATCGCCCAGCCCCGCCGGCGCCTCGGCCGGCACCCAGCGCTCCAGCGCGGTCTCGACCGCCTGCAGCTCGCTGCGGATCCATTGCTCCAGTTCGGCCTGCGCCATTGCGTCCCGTTGCCCCCGTCTTGTGCGCGCCGCGGCGATACCGCCGGCACCTGCGCCGGCATCACGCCGCCGGCATGTCCTTCAATACGTCGTTCTCGAGCACCTTGACCTGCTGCTCAATGGTCTGCAGCCGCTCGCGGCAGAACGCCAGCAATTCGCCGGCCCGTGCATAGTGGGCCAGCAACTGCTCCAGCGGCAACTGTCCACCCTCCATGGCCTGCACCAGACGCTCCAACTCGGCAAGTGCGTCCTCATAGGACGCCGGCGGGGTCGGGACGGCGGCGGCTTTGGGCATGGCCATGGGCAACGAGACAAAGCCGCGAATTGTAGGCGTCGAGCCTCCCGAAACCCCGTACCAGTGGGTAGGACCCCAGGCTGTCGTGCGGTGGGGGCTGGCTAGAATCCGCCCCTCGTTTCACAGGCCTGGGATTAACGGGCCGATCCGGCGCGCCGGCCGCGGGCGATCGGATGGCGGATTCCGCGGCGTCAGCCGGTTGCAGGGCGACGAGCCCGTTGGTCGGAGGTCGTTGGGATCATGTCGGACCTGAGCGTCGGGCTCCAGTCGCTGGAGCGCAGCGGCACGCAATTGCCGGTTGCGGCGTACTTTGACGAGGCGCTGTACCAGCGCGAGCAGGCGCGCATCTTTGACGCCGCGCCGCGCTATGTCGGCCATGCGCTCGCAGTGCCAAATCGGGGCGACTACATGGCCCTGCCCCAGGAGGGTGAGGGCCGCGTGCTGTTGAACACGCCGCAGGGCCTGCAGTTGACCTCCAACGTCTGCCGGCACCGACAGGCTGTGATGCTGCGCGGCCGCGGCAACACCGGCAGCCACGTGGTGTGTCCGCTGCACCGCTGGACCTACGACCTGAAGGGGCAGCTGGCCGGGGCGCCGCACTTCGAGTCCGACCCTTGCCTGCACCTGAAGACCTGGCCGCTGCAGCAGTGGAACGGCCTGCAGTTCGAGTCCCGCGGCCGTGATGTGGCGCACGAGCTGTCCGGCCTGGCGCCGCACCCGGAGCTGGACTTCAGCGGCTATGTGTTCGACCGTGCCGAGCTGCACCACTGCGACTACAACTGGAAGACCTTCATCGAGGTCTACCTGGAGGACTACCACGTTGGCCCGTTTCACCCCGGCCTGGGCCAGTTCGTCAGTTGCGATGACCTGCGCTGGGAGCTCGGCGCCCAGCACTCGGTGCAGACCGTCGGCGTCCATAACTCCCTGCGCAACCCCGGCAGCGAGCGCTACCGGCGCTGGCACGACGCGGTGCTGCGCTTCGGCGACGGCCAGACGCCACGCCATGGTGCGATCTGGCTGACGCTCTACCCGACCGTGATGGTCGAGTGGTATCCGCATGTGCTGGTGGTGTCGTCGCTGTACCCGCAGGGCCCGCGCAAGACGCTGAACGTGGTCGAGTTCTTCTATCCGGAGGAGATCGCCGCATTCGAGCGCGAGTTCATCGAGGCCGAACAGGCGGCCTACATGGAGACCTGCGCCGAGGACGACGAGATCGCGCTGCGCATGGACTGGGGCCGCCAGGCCCTGATGATGCGCGGTGATGACGAGGCTGGCCCTTACCAGAGCCCGATGGAGGACGGCATGCAGCACTTCCACGAGTGGTATCGGCGACACATGGGCCTCGGCCCCGACACGGCTTGACGGGACAGCGCCGGCATCCGCAAGAAAAAAGGAGCGCCGATGGCGCTCCTTTTCGTTTCGCTGCGGGCCACCGGGAAGGTGGCGTCCCCTAGGGGATTCGAACCCCTGTACCGACCGTGAAAGGGTCGTGTCCTAGGCCTCTAGACGAAGGGGACCTGGAACCAGTCATCGCCACGGACGGCGCTGCAGTTGGTGGAGGTAAGCGGGATCGAACCGCTGACCTCTTGCATGCCATGCAAGCGCTCTCCCAGCTGAGCTATACCCCCATTGCGGTACAGCACCATCCAAGCGAGTCGAACAGTATAGCGGGATTCAACCTACCTCCTGCAGGCGCTGCAGCACGACCGCACGGTCGAACAGCGCCAACACGGCATCGATCGACGGCGTCTGGGTGCGTCCGCAGACCGCCAAGCGCAGGGGCACCGCGAGCTGCGGCATCTTGATGCCCAGGCGGGCCAGCACCGCCTTCATGGCCGCGGCGATGGCCGCCTGGTCCCAGGCGCTGGCGTCCAACTCCTGCTGCAGTGCACGCAATGCATCCAGCGCCGCCGGAGTCAGGTGCTGCGCCCGCAGGGCGGGGTCGATGACCACGGGCTGCTCGAACATGACCAGCCACTGCGCCAGCTCGGCCAGGGTCTGGCAGCGGTCCTTCAGCAACGCGCAACGCCGGGCCATCAGCGCGGCGTCGGCGCGGGCGGGCTGCGGCAAGTGGACCGTCACGGCCGTGGCCAGCGCAGGATCGTCGGCCTGTTTCAGGTGGTGTGCGTTGACCCAATTGAGCTTGGCAGCATCCCACTGCGCCGGGCTGCGCGCCAGGTGAGTGCCGTCAAACCAATCGATCAGCTGGCGGTGGCTGAACAGCTCGTCGTCGCCATGGCTCCAGCCCAGGCGCGCCAGGTAGTTGCGCATGCCCTCGGGCAGGTAGCCGGCGTCCCGGTACTGCAGCACGCTCACGGCGCCATGCCGCTTGGACAGCTTGTCGCCGTCCGGGCCCAGGATCATCGGCACATGGCCATAGCGCGGCAAGGCCCGGCCGGCCGGCAGCAAGGCGTTCAGGATGTTGATCTGGCGCGGCGTGTTGTTCACATGGTCGTCGCCACGGATGACATGGCTGATGTCCATGTCCAGGTCGTCGACCACGACGCAGAAGTTGTAGGTCGGCACGCCGATGTCGTCGCCATCGCCCGGGCGCGCGATGACCAGGTCGTCCAGCTCGCGATTGGCGATCGTGATCGGGCCCTTGACCAAATCGTCCCAGGTCACCTCACCGTCCACCGGGTTGCGGAAGCGCACCACCGGCCGCACATCGTCAGGTGGTGCCGGCAGCGCCTTGCCGGCCTCAGGCCGCCAGCGGCCGTCATAGCGGGGCTTCTCGCCGCGGGCACGTTGCGCCTCTCGCATGGCGTCCAGCTCGGCCGGCGTACACCAGCAGCGATAGGCCGTCCCGGCGGCCAGCATGGCCCGAATGACCTCGCGGTAGCGGTCCAGGCGCTGCATCTGGAAGAACGGGCCCTCGTCGATGTCCAGGCCGAGCCACTGCATGGCCTCGATGATCTGGTCCACCGCTTCCTGGGTCGATCGCTCGACGTCGGTGTCCTCGATGCGCAGGATGAAGCTGCCACCGTGGTGACGGGCAAAGGCCCAGGAGAACAGCGCCGTGCGGGCGGTCCCCAAGTGCAGGAAGCCGGTGGGTGACGGCGCGATGCGGGTGCGGACGGTGCTCATGTGCCGGCCAACGCGGACAAGCCGCGCAACAGGTCGGCCTTGATGTCCTCGACATCGTCCAGGCCCATGGCCAGCCGGATCATGCCTTGGGTGATGCCCGCGGCCTGACGTTGCGGCTCGGTCAGGCGCCCGTGCGACGTGCTGGCCGGATGGGTGATCGTGGTCTTGGTGTCGCCCAGGTTGGCCGTGATGGAGCAGATACGGGTGGCGTCGATCACTGCGAATGCATTTGCACGCGCCTGCTCGGGCGTCGCACCCTGCACGATGAAACTGACGACCGCACCGCCCTGCCCACCTTGCTGGGCCATCGCCAGCTCATGCTGCGGATGCGACGGCAGCGACGGGTGGTAGACCCGCGACACCTGGGGCAGCACCTCCAGCCACTGCGCCAACGCCAGGGCGCGGGCGCTCTGCTCGCGCAAACGGATGGAAAGCGTCTCCAGCCCCTTCAGCACCACCCAGGCGTTGAAGGGCGACAGGCTCATGCCCGCCGAGCGCATGACCGGCACGAACTTCTGGTCGATGAGGTTGTCCGGGCCGCAAATCGCACCAGCGATCACCCGCCCCTGTCCGTCCAGGTATTTGGTGCCGGAGTGGATGATGAAGTCCGCCCCCAGCCGCGCCGGCTGCTGCAGGGCCGGCGAGCAGAAGCAGTTGTCCACCGCCAGCCAGGCGCCGGCCCCATGGGCCATGTCGGCCAGCGCGGCAATGTCGCAGACCTCGGTCAGCGGGTTGCTGGGCGTCTCGGCAAACAGCAGGCGTGTCTCGGGCCGGATGGCGGCCCGCCACTGCGCCAGGTCGGTCTGGGACACAAAGGTCGACTGCACGCCGAACCGACCGAACTCGCCCTGGATCAGCCGGATGGTCGAGCCGAACACGCTCTGCGAGCACACCACATGGTCGCCGGCCTTCAGCAGACCCATGACCAGCAGCAGGATGGCCGACATGCCGCTGGACGTGGCGATGCAGCCGGTGGTGCCCTCCATGGCCGCCAGGCGGCGCTCCATCATCATCACCGTCGGATTGCCGAAGCGGCTGTAGACGAAGGCCTCCTCCTCGTTGGCGAACCGGGCCGCCGCGGTGGCCGCATCCGGATGCACGAAGCTGCTGGTCAGGAACAACGCCTCGGAGTTCTCACCCCAGGGGCTGCGCGGCAGGCCCTCGCGCACAGCCAGGGTGTCCTGCCGGACATCGCCCGGCAGCTCGACCCTGGGCAGTCTCTTCATCGTCGTCATCCTCGCTCCGTGTCGCCTTGCAGTGCCAGGGGCTTGCCGGGCTCGTCCTCGGCCTCGTCGCGGCGGGCGGCCGCGCGCTGGCTGCCCAGCGCGGCCAGTTCCACCGCGCTGACATCGCCCGTCACGTACACGCCGTCGAAGCACGAGGCTTCGAAACCGCGGACGCTAGGGTTCAGCTGGCCCACGGCCCGCTTCATCGCATCCACGTCCTGGTAAATGAGGCGGTCGGCTCCGATCAGGGTCTCGATCTCGCGCTCGGTGCGGCCATGCGCAACCAACTCGTCCAGGGTCGGCATGTCGATGCCGTAGACATTGGGATAGCGCACTGGCGGCGCCGCCGACGCCAGGTAGACCCGTCGCGCGCCGGCATCGCGGGCCATCTGCACGATTTCCCGGCTGGTGGTGCCGCGCACGATGGAGTCGTCCACCAGCAGCACGTTTCGGTCGCGGAACTCCTGGACGATGGCATTGAGCTTTTGCCGCACCGACCGCTTGCGCACGGCATGACCGGGCATGATGAAGGTGCGGCCCACGTAGCGGTTCTTGACGAAGCCCTCCCGATACGGCTTGCCCAGGCGGTGCGCCAGCTGCATCGCCGACGGCCGGCTCGACTCCGGCACCGGAATCACGACGTCGATCTCGTTGGGCGGCATGGTCGAGATCACACGCTGTGCCAGGGACTCACCCAGGTTCAGCCGGGCCTGGTAGACCGAGATGCCGTCCATCACGGAGTCCGGCCGCGCCAGGTAAACGAACTCGAACATGCACGGATGCAGGCTGGCCGCGTCGGCGCAGGCCTGCGTGTGCAACTGTCCGGCCAGGTCGACGAACAGCGCCTCACCGGGTGCGACGTCGCGCTCCACACGGTGCCCGGTGCCCTCCAGCGCGACCGACTCGCTGGCCACCATGACCTCCGTGCCGTTGGCGGTGTCGGTTCGGCCGAACACCAGCGGCCGGATGCCGTACGGGTCACGGAAGGCCAGCAGGCCGTGGCCGGCGATCAGGGCCACCACGGCATAGGAGCCCCGCAGCCGCCGGTGCACCGCGCGCACCGCGCGGAACACCGTCTGCGGCGACAGCGGCAGCTCGCGCCCGGCCAGCTCCAGCTCATGGGCCAGCACGTTGATCAGCACCTCGCTGTCGCTGCCGGTGTTGATGTGGCGCCGGTCGATGTCGAACAGCTCCTGGCGCAACGCGTCGGCGTTGGTCAGGTTGCCGTTGTGGACCAGCACGATGCCGTGCGGCGCGTTGACATAGAAGGGCTGGGCCTCCTCCTCGCTGTCGGCATTGCCGGCAGTCGGATAGCGCACCTGGCCGAGCCCGATCTGCCCGGGCAGTGCCCGCATGTTGCGTGTGCGGAAGACATCCCGGACCATGCCGCGCGCCTTGTGCATGAAGCACTTGGTGCCCTGCATGGTGACGATGCCGGCCGCATCCTGGCCGCGGTGCTGCAACAGCAGCAGGGCGTCGTAGATCAGCTGGTTGACCGGGCCGCGCGCGATGGCGCCAACTATGCCGCACATGGTGAGCGTCTCAGGTAGCTCGCCCGGCAGCGCCGGGCATGGGAAGCCGCGCGTCGGGCCCGCGCGGCAGGTGGCGCGCCAGGTCCGCCGGCAGCCACGGCTGGATGGTGCCCAGGGCCAGCGTCAGCCAGCGTGCACCAGTCGACCCCTGCCACGACGGCGACCGCGCCATCGGCGACAACAGCACCAGCGTGGCCAAAACCAACAGCAGGACCACCGCTCGAAGCAAGCCGAAGCCGGCGCCGAATAGCCGGTCGATCAGCCGCAGCGGCGTGGCATGCACCACCAGCCGCAGCATCCGGGCTGCCAGGGACCAGCCGATCAGGATGCCCAGGAAGGTCAGCGCAAAAGCCGCCGCAACCGTTTGCACCGAACCCGGCGCGCCCCAGGGCAATTCGGCGGCGACATCGCCCGACCAGACCTGGGCGCCGATCCAGGCGACGACCCAGCCGACCAGCGACAGCACCTCGAACATCAGGCCGCGAACCAACCCAACGATGGCCGAGATGGTGACCAAGGCCAGCAGCAGCAAGTCGACCCAGTTCCAGCCCGGCATGGATATCGACGCCACTGGCATCAGGGCGCCAGGGTCAGCACATGAGCCGCCATGCCCGTCGCCTTGACCTTGGCGGCCGTGCGGTCGGCCTCGTCACGCCCGGCAAATGGCCCGACCCGCACCCGGGTGCGGCGAACGCCTTCGACCACCACCACCTGGGTGTAGGACTTCAGCCCCAGCCGCTCGACCTTCTGGCGCGCCTCGCGCAGCGCAGCCTCGTCGGTGAAGGCACCCACCTGGACCACGAAACGGCCAGATGGCGCCGCCGATGCGGCATCGCGCCCCTCCAGCAAGGCACGGGCGCGTTCGGCGTCGGCCGGCGTCGGCGCCGAGGCAGCCGCTGCCACCCGCCCGTCCGGCAGCTTCGGGGCTGACGCGGGCGCCGGTACCTCGCGCCCTTGCTGGCCTGCGCGCTCGACGACCTCGGACGCCCGGCCCGTGGCCGGCTTGGCTGCCTGCAGCGCCTGCGACGCCGGCGCGGGGGCTGCGCTCACCCCGGCACCCGACGCCTCAACCGGTGCGGCCACAGCCGCCGCCGCACCTGCGCCGGACAACGCTGGCGCCGCACCCTGGGTTGGGTTTGCCGGCGCAGGCACCGGTGTGCCCAATGGCAGCGGACTGTCCTTGCGGGGGATCTCGATCGGAATATCCAGCGCGATCGGGCGTGGTTGCGTTTCCAGCAGCAACGGAAACGCGATCACGGCCACGCCCAGCAGCACCGTGGCGCCGATCAGGCGGCGGCGGGCCTGGGTCCTGGCGCGCGTCACGTCGTCTCCGGTGGGCTCCGGATCGGTGGGGTGACGTCGGCGGAAAATGGACAGCAGACCCATGGGGATGCGAATCATGTACCGAGCGGCTTCGCGCGCGGCGCGCGGGCAGTCGCGCTCAGCCCAGATGCGCGGCGCCCAACCGGGGCAGGCCTTGTCGCAGGACAGCCTCTACCAGTGCGTAGGAGCCGAAGACCACCAGTCTATCAGCGGGGTCCGCTGTGGCCAGCGCCTGCTGCAGCGCCGTGGCCGCATCCGGATGCCGATGGACGATGGTCACAGGCAGCCGCCCGTCGCGCGGGCTGGTCTGGTCTGACAGCACATGCCCTGCGTCCGGCGGGCCGGACCCGGGATCATCGGCAGGCACCAGATGCCAAGCCTCCACCAGCGGCCGCAGCGGTGTCAGCAGCAACCCTGGGTCCACGCCGCGCGGGGGCTGGAACACAGCGTGTGTGCGGGGATGAAAACCCATCTGGTCCAGGCTGCGCGCCAGCGCCGAGGCCGCATGGGGTGTGTGGGCCAGGTCAACCACCAGCAACGGCTGCCCCGGCACGACCTGGAACCGCCCGGGCAGGTCGACCAGCGCCAGGCCCTGGCGCACCGCCTGCGCCGACATCGGCAACCGCGCCTCGATAGCCTCCAGCGCGGCCAGCGCCGCGGCGGCATTGAGCAACTGGTTGGCGCCACGCAGTGCCGGATAGGCCAGCCCCGCCCAACGGCGGCGGCGGCCGCGCCAGCGCCATTGCTGGCGGTCGCCGTCGAAGCCGAAGTCCTCGCCAGCTCGCCAGACCTGGGGCGGATGGCCTTGCGCGGTCGTCAATGTTCGGACGGTGGGTTCCGGGTCGCCGCCGTCCGCCCCAGGCTGGGCCAGCACCCATGCCAGCGCCGGTCCCGGCCAGGCGCCGGCCCGCGTCAAGGCCCGTTCCGGCGCCGGCGCGTCCGGCATCACGACCACGCAGTCCGGCGGCCGCTCGAGTACCGCATCCGACCTTGATCCGCCGCTCAGGCGGTCGCCATGCCACTCCCGAACCACCAGGTCCGGCCCCGCGGTGGATGACAGCGATGCAGCGCCGCGTCGGCCCGTCATGACCATGTCCAATGGTCCTGACCCGCGACCATGGTCATCGATCAGCTCAACCCAGTAGCCCGCCTGCCGCGCGATGGCCACCAGATAGGCACAAACCGAGCTCTTGCCCATGCCGCCGGTCACGACGATGACGGGCGCATCGGTTGCAGCAGCTGCACCTTGTGTTGCCATATCGGCGGACATCGCCAAAGGGTCCATCCTGGCAAGCGTAACTGGTGTGTCGCGCCCGGAAAGCAAAAGCGGCCCGAAGGCCGCCTTTGGAAGCAACGGCCAACCCTACGGGTCGGCCGCGCCCGATACTGGCCGTCAGGCCTTGGCGCTGCGGCGGCGGGCCACGAAGCCCACGCCAGCCAGGCCGGCCACCAGCAGAGCGTAGGTGCTCGGCTCCGGCACTTCGGTGATCACCAGGAAGTCCTGCTTGGTCGGGCTGTACAGCTGGTCCACGTGGTGGGTCACCGGACCGGCCATGATGCCGGCCCAATTGACCGCGTTGATGAACCCCTGCGTGGCCCCGTCCGTGCTGGTCGCCACGAACGTACCGGCCGTCAGGTCGTACACGCCACTGGTCTCGTACAGCACTTCCCATACCGCCGCCTGGACGGCCGCAGATTGCGCCGCATCCGAGGGCACGCCGCTGGCGATGGCGGCCGACATCAGCTTGTCCATCGCGTGGCGCCTCGTCGCGCCCCAGGCCGTCACGCCATCCACCACCGAATAGTTGGTGTAGTTGACGTTGAACGAGAAGCTCTGCAGCAGGTCGGTGCAGTAGGTCAGGAACGAATTGCCGTTCAGCGTGCCGGTGAACTGCCCGGCGTTGCTGCTGTAGTTGGGCGATGCGACGCTCACCGGCTTGGCCGGCGTGAACGTGAAGCCGCTGTTGTTGACGGTATCGGCGAACGCCGGTGCCGACAGGGCCGCCGCAGCGGCAAGGGCGAGAAGCTTGGTCTTCATGGTCTGGAAACTCCTTGGGATGTGGGGGACTGCTGGATGGTGTCGGCACCATTCGCCTCAACCACGGAGCCCAATGTAGCGACCCGGACCTGTCTTGTGACCCACGCGGTCAGGGGGGTCGCCGGCGCTGCCGGCGTGACATGTTCACGGGCCAGGCCCAGGGTTGAGCCGGCACCCGTGCGCCGGGCCGGCGTCAGCCGGCGACGGCGTCGGCGCCCTGGCGCTGCAGGATGGCCAGCGTCCGCGCCACGGTGGCCCGCAGCCGGCGTCGATCCACCACCATGTCAACGGCACCCTTGGTCAGCAGGAACTCCGACCGTTGGAAGCCCTCGGGCAGCTTCTCACGCACGGTGTTCTCGATCACCCGTGGCCCGGCAAAGCCGATCAAGGCCTTTGGCTCGGCCATCACGATGTCCGATACGAAGGCGAAGCTGGCCGACACGCCACCCATGGTCGGGTCGGTCAGGACGCTGACATAGGGCAGGCCCGCCTTGGACAGCCGCGTCAGCGCGGCATTCGTCTTGGCCATCTGCATCAGGCTGAACAGGCCCTCCTGCATCCGCGCGCCGCCGCTGGCGGTGAAGCAAACGAAGGGCACTTTCTGCTCGATGGCCGCCTGGACCCCCCGCACGAAGCGCTCGCCGACCACCGACCCCATGGAGCCGCCCATGAAGTCAAACTCGAAGCAGGCCACCACCAGCGGCACGCTCATGACCGCGCCACCCAGGACCACCAGCGCATCGGTCTCGCCGGTGGACTCCAGCGCGTCCTTCAGGCGCTCGGGGTATTTGCGGCTGTCCTTGAACTTCAGCGGGTCGACCGGCACTACCTCCTGCCCGATCTCCCAGCGCCCTTCCGGGTCGAGGAAGGCGTCCATGCGCTCGCGCGCCGGGATGCGCAGGTGGTGGTCGCACTTCGGGCAGACGTTCTGGTTCTTCTGCAGGTCGGTGGCATACAGCACCGTCTCGCAGGAGGGGCATTTGATCCACAGGCCCTCGGGGACCGAGCGTCGCTCGCTCGGGTCGGTGGGCTGGATCTTCGGCGGCAGCAGTTTCTCGAGCCAACTCATGCACGGAACCTCTCGTCCAAAGCGTGGCGGATATCGGCCATGAACCCTCTGGCCGCGGCGGCGACATTGGCGCGGGGCTGGGCATGCAGGAGTTGCACCAGCGCCGTTCCGATCACCACTGCATCCGCCGAAACGGCCACTGCACAGGCCGTGGCCGCGTCGCGAATCCCGAAGCCTACACCCACCGGCAGTGACACATGACGGCGGATGCGCGGCACCGCCCGTCCGACGGCATCGGTGTCCAGGTGGCCGGCGCCGGTCACGCCCTTGAGCGACACGTAGTACACGTAGCCGCTGGCGATGCACCCGACCGCCGCCATCCGGGCGTCGGTGGAGGTTGGCGCCAGCAGGAATATCAGGTCCAGCCCGGCCGCGCGCAGCCGCTGGCCGAAGGCCACGCACTCCTCCGGCGGGTAGTCGACCACCAGCACACCGTCCACGCCGGCCCGGGCTGCCGCCTCGACGAACGCGCCGTCGCCGTGGCGC
>JBJXHB010000472.1:0-3917 GCA_046160725.1 Aquabacterium sp. | reverse complement strand
CGCGGCAGCGGGCGCATCGTCGGCGGCGCGGTGCGGCTGGACGGCACCGACCTCACCACGCTCAGCGACGACGACATGGCGCGCCACTGGCGCGGCCAGCGCGTGGCCATGGTCACGCAGGACCCGATGACATCGCTGAACCCGGTGTTCAGCATCGGTGACCAGGTCGGCGCCCCGCTGCGCTGGCATGGCCTGGCGCAGGGTGCCCGGGCGGTGCGCGACGCGGTGGTCGACGTGCTCGGCCGGGTGCGCATCCCCACGCCGCGGCAGCGCCTGGGCCACTACCCGCACCAGTTCAGCGGCGGCATGCGCCAGCGCGTGGTGGCGGCCATGGCCATCGCCTGCCAGCCGCGCTTGCTGATCGCCGACGAGCCGACCAGCAACCTGGACGTCACCATCCAGGTGCAGATGATCGAGCTGTTCCGCGAGCTGCAGCGCGCCAGCGGACTGGGGCTGATCCTGATCACCCATGACATGGGCGTGGCGGCCTCGATCTGCCAGCGCGTGGCGGTGATGTATGCCGGTCGCATCGTCGAGATCGGCGACGTGCGGCGCATCTACCGCAGCCCGGCGCATCCCTACACCCAGGCCCTGCTGGAGGCCATACCGCACCTGGGCCGGCGGCGTGGCCGGCTGCAGGCCATCGCCGGCCAGCCGCCCAGCCTGATCGACCCGCCGGCAGGCTGTCGCTTCGCGCCGCGCTGCCCGCGCCGCAGCGCGCAATGCGACACCGCCTATCCACCGGTGCAGACCCAGCCCGACGGCCACCAGGTGGCCTGCTGGCATCCGGTGCACGCCGCCGCCGCGGCGGCCTGAGGGCGCAGGACAGCATGGCGCCGCCGCTGCTGCAGCTGTCCGGGGTGCGCAAGCATTTCCGCACCCGTGCCGGCATCGTCAAGGCGGTGGACGGCGTGGACTTCGAGGTCGCCGAGGGCGAGACCTACGCGCTGGTCGGCGAGAGCGGCTGCGGCAAGACCACCATTGCCAAGCTGGTGCTGCTGCTGGAGCGCCCCAGTGCCGGCAGCATCCGCTTCGACGGCCAGGAGCTGACGGACCTGCGCGGTGCCGCCCTGCATGGCTTCCGGCGCCAGATGCAGGCCGTGTTCCAGGACCCGTACGCGTCGCTGAACCCGCGGCTGACGGTGCGGACCATCGTCGGCGAGCCCATCCTGGCGCATGAGCGCGTCAGCGCGGCCGAGCTGGACCGCCGCGTGGCCGAGGTTCTGGACGTGGTGGGCCTGCCGGCCGGCGCGGCGCGGCTGTATCCGCATGAGTTCAGCGGCGGCCAGCGGCAGCGCATTGCCATCGCCCGCGCCCTGGCCCTGCGCCCGCGCTGCATCGTGCTGGACGAGCCGATCTCAGCGCTGGACGTGTCCATCCGGGCCCAGATCCTGAACCTGCTGGCCGACATCCAGCAGCAGTTCCGCCTGACCTACCTGATCATTGCCCACGACCTGGCGCTGGTGGAACATTTCAGCAACCGCGTCGGCGTGATGTACCTCGGGCACCTGGTCGAGCGCGGCGCCACGGCCGACGTCTTCGCCCAACCCGCGCATCCCTACACCCAGGCCCTGCTGGCCTCGGTGCCGCGGCCCGACCCCGACCACCGGCCTGCGGTGGATGCCATCCGCGGCGAGATCGGCAGCGCCATGGCGCCGCCGCCCGGCTGTGCCTTCCACCCGCGCTGCCCGCATGCCATGCCGCTGTGCGCGCAGCAGGCGCCGGCCTGGCGCGCGCTCGGGCCGCAGGCCGTGGCCTGCCATCTGTACCCGCCCTCGTCCACCGCGGCCGCGCCACCCGCCGCCACCGCGCCATGACAAGCCCTGACACCCCACCGTCCGACCCAGCTGCGGCTGCAGCGCTGCTGAACTCACCAGCAGCAGCGGCGCTGCTGCATTCACCAGCAGCAGCGGCGCTGCTGTGCGGCATCACCGTGCTGGAGCAACCGGCCAGCGTGGCCGCACGCTATGCCGGGCGGCTGTTGGCCGCCTGCGGCGCCACGGTGTGGCAGCTCGGCGCGCCGGACAACCGCGGCGTCGGCTATGGCGGTGCGGCCACTGAAGCCTATGCGGCCTGGCTGGATGCCGGCAAGCGGCGCACCCACGCCGCCTGGCAGGATGCGCTGGACACGGTCGGATCCATCGACCTGCTGCTGGCCGGCCCGGACGCGGCCGATGTCGACGCCGCCGATGCCGCATTGCGCGGCCTGGCGGCACCGCCGCTGCGCCTGGGGCTGACCTGGTTTGCCGGCGACGGCCCGTACCGCCACTGGCGCGGCGACGACGCCCTGCTGCAGGCGCTGAGCGGCGTGGCCTATTCCACCGGGCCGGTGGACGGCGCGCCGCTGCTGCCGCGCGGCCATGCGACCCAGGTGGTGGCCGGCACCACGGCGTTGATCGCCGCGCTGGGCGCGCTGCTCGGCCGGCGCCGTGGCGCCCACACCCGACGCATCGACGTCGACATGCTGAGCGCCAACCTGTGCTTCTACGAGGGCACCACCTGCGCCGCCGCGCCCTTGGGCGACCAGGTGCTGCGGCGCGGGCTGAACCGCTTCACGCCGACCTATCCGGGTGGCATCTGGGCTACAGCGGACGGCTGGATCGGCCTGACCGCCCTGACGCCACCGCAATGGGCCGCGCTGTGCGCGATGGCCGGCCTGGACGACCTGGCCGACGTGCCGCACTACCAGGTGGCGCTGAACCGCCTGAACGACGCCGACGCTCTGGACGCACGCCTGGGCCCGGCCCTGCGCCAACGGCCATCGGCCTGGTGGCTGGAACAGGGCCAGCGCCAGCGCATCCCCTTTGCACCGGTGCCGACGCTGGCTGAGTTGCCCGCCACGCCGCACTGGGTGGTGCGCGGCAGCTTCGCGCCGGTGCCGGGCTGCCCTGGCGCGGTGGGGCCGGCGCTGCCGATGCAGATCGAGACCGTCGGCGTGCCGGCGCCAGCCGCCGCATCGGCAACAAAGTCGGCCGCATCGACGACCGCAGCGACAACCCCATCACCGGCGACCCGGCCGTTGGACGGCCTGCGCGTGCTGGACCTGTCCATGGGATGGGCCGGCCCCTTGTGCGCGCGCCACCTGGCCGACCTGGGCGCGGACGTGGTCAAGGTGGAGTCCTGCAGCCACATGGACTGGTGGCGCGGCTTCGACGCCATGGCCGAGTCCGACCCGCCGGTCTACGAGACGCGGGCCTCGTTCCTGATGGTCAACCGCCGCAAGCGCGGCATCACGCTGGACCTCAAGACGGCCGACGGCCGGGCCCTGCTGCGGCGCCTGGCCGGGCTGAGCGACGTGATGGTCGAGAACTACGCGCCCGGCACGCTGGACAAGCTGGGGGTGGGCGCACACGGCCTGGCGGCGGCGGTGCCGGGCCTGGTGGCGGTGTCGATGGGCGCCTTCGGCAACCGCGGGCCTTGGAGCAGCTTCCGGGCCTATGGCTCGACGGTGGAGCAGGCCAGCGGCCTGCCCTTCGTCAATGGCGAGCCGGGCGACGCGCCGACCATGCAGCACGTGGCCTATGGCGACCCGGTGGCCGGGCTCTATGCCGCGGTGGCCGCGCTGGCGGCGCTCTTGCGGCGTGACCGCGACCGCACCCAGGGCCCGGCGGCCCTGGCGGCGCCGTCGACCTATGTCGACCTGAGCCAGGTCGAGGCGCTGTTCCAGCTCGGTGCCGATGCGCTGGTGGCGCAGTCGCTGCAGCCCGGCCCGCTGCCGCGCCAGGGCAGCGCCCATCCCCAGGCGCTGCTGCGCACCGTGCTGCGTTGCCAGGGCGTCGGCGCGGCGGCCTGGCTGGCGCTGTGCGTGCAGGACACGGTCCAGGCGCAGGCGCTGGCCTGCTTGCTGGGCTGCCGCGCCGACGCCCTGGCCAGCGCCGCCGCGTCTTGGGCCGCGGGCCGCAGCGCGCCGGACGCCG
>JBJXHB010000471.1:0-20584 GCA_046160725.1 Aquabacterium sp. | reverse complement strand
CGACACGCCCAGGGTGGCGGCCGTGGTCAGGCCGATGGACGCCCCGACCGCACCGCTGGTCAGCCGCTCGCGCAGGCCCGCCGTCGTGCGGCCGGGCAGCGCGCTGCCGGCCAGCATGCGGCCGTCGTCGGGCTTGAACACCGCCAGGGCCTCGCCGTCGGCGATGCGCTCGAGCAGCCGTGCGTCCAGCGGCGCGCCGATGGCGCGGCCGAGCATGAAGTAGCTCTCCCACTGCGCCTCGTCGAAGGACTGGTCGGTGGTCGCCTGCTGCGGGAAGGCCGGGTTGGCGTTGCGGAAGTTGATCAGGTCCACCGGCAGGCCGGCGAACATGTTGGGCTTGAGCACCACCAGCCAGCCACGGTTGCGGTCGCGCCGCGCGGCCTGCGCGGCGGCATCCTCGGCCGCGCCGTCCGCAGCGTCGCCGTCCTCGTCTGCATAGGTCACCTCGGCCAGCGCCATGCAGGCATCGCTGCTGGGCGACGCCAGGTCGCTGACCGAGCCGAAGCGGCGCCAGTCGCCGGCCGCGAACGTCGCGTCCGGCTTGAGAAAGTGGATCGCCGCGCCCAGGTCCACCCGCGCCTTGCGCACCAGGTTCTCCAGGTCGCCGAAGCGGTACAGCGGGTCGGCGCCGCAGTCGGCCAGCACAATCAGCCGCGCGCGCTGGCGCAGCAGCGCATAGGCGCCGGTGTTCTCGAAATGCCCGCCGTCGCTGAGGAACCAGAAGCGCCCCTGGTCGCCCCGGAAGCGCCCGACCAGCTCGTTCAACAGCAGCCGCGACTTCACCAGCAGCGGCCAGGTCGTGCCACCGTCGCGCGGGCGCAGCTGGTCCCACCAGTAGCCCAGACGTACGCCGGCAAACATGGCCAGCGCGGCGATGCCGCTGCGCGTCATCGAGCCCAGCCCGGGCGAGAAAGCGGCGCCGGAGATGGCGGTCCAGCTGCCCAGCGTCAGGCCGTCGACCTCGGGCCGGATGCGCTCCCAGGGCCGCGCGCCGATGCGCATCCAGCCGCCGGGCGCCAGCGTCAGCCCCTGGCCCTTGCGGTCGCCATTGAACGGCCCCTTGCCGCGCACCGTGTGGTTCAGGCAGACGTTGATCAGGTGCAGCGGGCCGCCACCAGCCTGCGGCCGGTAATCGCGCAGCGGCAGGTCGTCGTCCGGATGCACCTCGTCCACCTCCGCCTGCAGCCGGTACCCGGCTGGCGGCTCCGGCGACCGTATATCCAGGCCATGCGCTTGCGGCGGGGCCAGGCCTTCCTGTGCGTCCAGTCCGGTCGGATAGCGCTGCCCATTGGCCGCCCCCAACCAGCCGCGCACCAGGCGCGCGCGGTAAAAGCGGTGCAGGCTGGACAGGTTGGCAAAGGCCACATGGTGGCCAGTGCCCAGCAGGAACAGCAACGCGCCGCCCACAAACAGCAGGGCCACGACCGCACCGGCCCAGAAGCGCGGCTCCAGCGCGCCGACCGGGAACACCGGCTGGAAGATCAGCCGATAGCTCAGTGCCATCCACCAGGCGGCCAGCACCAGCGTCAGCAGCAGGCCTGCGGCATGGGCCATCATCACCAGCCGGCTGCCCAGCCAGGCCGGCGCTGCGCCGCTGGACCCGCCCAGGGCCGGCAGTACCACGCGCAGCAGCGCCGCCAGCAGCAGCAGCAGGGCGCCGGCGCTGACCAGGGCCTGCAGCTCGAAGGCCATGAACCAGGCCAGCCGGTCCAGCAGCCCGATGCCGGCGACCAGCAGGCCCAGGCGCATCAGGTTGCCCAGCCAGCGTGTGATGCGGTTGCGCACCCGGTCCTCGGCCAGGTCCAGCAGGCGGTCGTCGGCCTGCCTCGGCGTGCCATCTGCACGCCAACGCAACCACCAGGCCAGCGGGATGCCCAGCACCCAGACGAAGGCCATGGCGAGCGCCGCCGCCACCAGGGTGCGCGACAGCCCCAGGCCGCCGGCACCGACCGACACCAGGTCGGCGCGGAACACCACGAGGCAGGCGGCGCCGACCAGCGCGCTGGCCCAGGCCAGCCCGCCGCCGATGGCCGTGTCGGCATCGATACGGCGCGGCAGCGCCCAGTAGGCGCACAGGCAGGCCGCGGCCAGCAGCGCCAGCGGCGGCAGCACCAGCCAGAGCGTCGGCAAGGCCGTGGGCAGGCGCCGCAGCAGTCGTTGCACCGGGCCGCCATGGCCGGTGGCCACCACCGGGTCCCACAGCTGGTCGGCCGCCCACCAGACGCCCAGGTTGAACAGCGCCAGCGTGCCCGCCAGCACCAGCGCCAGCAGGGCCAGCTCGATGTGCAGCGCGATCAGGTTGCGCAGCATCACCGCGGCCGCGGTCGCGATGTCGCGCATGCCGCGCGCGAACAGGTAGTTGCCGTTGGTGCGCAGCCACCAGCTGAACCAACGCTGGTCGGCCTGGGCCAGCGCGGCCTGGACACGGGCCGCACCGTCTGGAGTGCCGCCGGCGTCGTGGAACAGCTTGCCCAGCATGGCGCCGATGAAGCCGCCGCCCGACACCGTCGACAGCAGGCCGAAGCGCAGCAGGGCGCCGCGCCGGGCCAGCGCCACCAGCACGCCGAAGCAGAACGTGGCGCTGCGGATGCCGCCGCCGGACAGGGCCAGGCCCCAGGGCTGCGGGCCCGGCGGCAGCGGCGTGGTCTCGGCCGCGGCATCGGGCGCGGCTGCGGTCACAGCGGATTCGGTCATGGCATGCCGTCGCGGCGGTCAAGGGTGCGGCGCAGTGTCTGCCTCAGGCATGCCGGGCGCAAGCCGCGCGGCCCGCCGCATCCCCAGTTCAACGGTCGCATCAGGACAATTCGGAGATGTCCAGGTCGCGACGCATCAGGTGCTTGACGATGCCGTGCGGATAGGCGTCCAGCTGGTGGACGCTGCGCCAGCCCAGCGCCGCATAGAACCGCGGCGCCTGGAAGCTGAAGGTCTCCAGGAACAGCTGGTGGCAGCCATGGGCCGCGGCCTGGGCCTGGTCCAGCCCGTCGTCGACCAGCGCCGCCTCCGGCGGCAAGCCGTCGTGGCGGCTGATCGCAAAGCCCGGCGCGGCTGCGGTGCTGGCCATGGCGGCCGCGCTCAGCCGGCCTCGGGCGGCGCGTCGTCCTTGAACAGCGCCAGGTCGCGCACGTTCTTCTGCACCGCCACCGCGCCGAACAGCGCCAGCAGGAAGGACATGGCATAGAAGCCCTTCTCACTGGAGGCCAGCTTGGCATTCCACAGCCCCACGGTCAGCAGCAGCACCGCAATGGCCAGCGACACCCAGCACAGGCCGTAGTACAGACCGGTGACCGGTATGCCCTCCAGCCGGTCGCGCACCGACTTCTGCAGCGACACGGCCGAAAACAGGCCGTACATCAGGATGGTGAAGTAGTAGCCCTTCTCGTTGAGCGCCATCTCGGCGTTCCACAGGCCGGTGAGGTAGACCACCGCGCCCACCAGCAAGGCGGCCCAGGAGGCGCCGACGAATGCACCGGTGGGGCGCTGCAGCATGGGAGCGGTCATGATCGTCCTTGGTCGGGTCAACAGAGGGCGGCATTCTGCGGGACACTGGCCGGATCCAGCCTCCGGGCGGGCCCGAAGCGTCGCACCGGCCGTCGAGCACCCCAACCATGGATGGATGCACGCTCCATGCCAGACGGTTCCAGCTTTCCGGTCATCTCGGCGCCGCCCTGGGCGCGTCAGTTCCGGTCTGACGACCTGGGCGAGGTGCGGGCCTTCATCGGCAACAAGGATGGCCCGCATTCGCGCGTCGCACCGGGTGACCGGCCCATGGGCTATGCCATGTTCCAGGTCAGCGCGCGCCATGCCAACCTGGGCGGGTCCGCGTCCGCGGTGTCGCAGGTCGTCCGCGGCCACGTGCACGGCTGGGTGCTGCAAATGACCCTGCCCCCGGGCACGGTGCTGCGCAGCGGCTTGCGGACTTCTACCCGGACCGTACCCGGTACGGCGGCGCTCATCCCGCCCGGATGGGCCTTCACACGCATCAGCCCGCCCGGCGCCCTGTTCGCGGCCGAGATCCAACCGCAGGCCCTGCTGGCCGAGCTGGAAGCCCGCCAGCCCGACCAGGTCCGGCGCAGCATCGGGCGCATGACCATGCCGGAACTGTCCGCAGCCGAGCGCCGGCGGCTGCGGACGGCCGCCTCGGAGCTGGTGCTGGCAACCGAGCCGGGCATCGACGACCGCCAGCAAGCCGCGGCGGAGGGCCGGTTCATCGAGCGCCTGGTCGATCTGGTGCTGCGCGACGCCGTGGTCCGGCGGCCAGGTGATCTGGCGCTGGCGCGGGCACGGGCCCTGGAGGGCTGGATCGATGCGCACCTCGGCGAGCCGATCACCATGGGCATGCTGTGCCGGATCGCCGGCGTCGGCGAGCGCTGCCTGCAGAAGTCGTTCCTGTATCGGCGCGGGATCCCGCCGATGCGCTTCGTTGCCGAGCGACGCCTGCTGGCCGCCCATCAGTGGCTGGCCGACGCCTCGCGCGGCCGCTCGGTCACCGAGGCCGGGCTGCGCTTCGGCTTCTCCCACCTGGGCCGGTTCTCGATATCCTATCGGCAGGCGATCGGCGAGTCTCCGTCGCAGACGCTGGCGGCCGCACGGTCAACCGCCTGAGCCTGGTCGCAACGACCCACCTGTTCGCAAATGGGATAGCCAGCAAGGCGGCCTGCGGCTAGCGTGCGACAGAGGCAGGCGTGACCGATCGGCAAGCCCGCTCCCCGACCCCGACCACCCAGGACACGAAGACTCATGATGCGACGCCAGCTGGCCCTTTCACTGCTGCTCCTGGGCCTTGCCGTGCAGAGCGCCTGGTCCGGCACACCGCCCTCCGACGTGCCGTCGCTGGGCTATGCGCCGCAGCGCATGGACCGGTCGGTCGACCCGCGCCAGGACTTCTACCGCTACGCCGCCGGCAACTGGCTCAAGACCACCGAGATCGCGCCCAGCGAGGCCGATGTGGGCGGCTTCACCATGCTGGCCCACCAGCTGGACCGGCAGTTGCTCGCCCTGATCCAGCAAGCCGCCGCGGCCACCGGGGCGGCCAGGGGCAGTCCGCAGCAGCAGGTGGGCGACTACTACAAGGCCGCGATGGACATGGCCCGGCGCCAGGCCGTGGGCCTGCAGCCGCTGGCGGCCGACCTGCAGCGCGTCGCCGGAGCCAGGGGCACGCCGACCGACTACGGCGCGCTCGCCGCCCGGGTGCAGGACGGCTACGGCAGCTCGCCGCTGATCAATGCGATCGCGATGCCCGACGCCAAGGACAGCAGCACCTACGTGCTGGTGCTGCTGCCGGGCGCGCAGATGCTGGAGCAGGACGAGTACGTCAAACCCGAGCACCAGCGCCTGCGCGAGATCTACCGCCTGTACGTCGTGGCCATGCTGAACGCTGCGGGCGACACGGTGGATGCCGCCAACAGGCACGCGGCCAAGATCGTGGCGCTCGAGTCCCGCATCGCCGCGGCCATGATGTCGCCGCTGCAGATGCGCGAGCCGGCCAACACCTACAACATGATGACGCTGCAGCAGGCACAGGCGCTGGTGCCGGCGCTGGACCTGGGCGCGTTCCTGAAGACGCTGGGCGTGACGCCGCCGCCCCTTGTGCAGGTGCTCGACATCAACGCGATGAAGGCGCTGCAGCGGCTGCTGACCGAGGAGCCGGCCGACGACGTGAAGCTGTTGCTGCGCTGGTTCGTCCTGGCCGGCCGCGCGGCCGAGCTCGGGGGGCCGTACCGCGCCACGGAAGAGGAGTTCTCGCGCCTGCGCAAGGGCCTGAAGGTTCCGCCGGAGCGCGAGCGCGTCGTCACCCAGCAGATCGGCGCACAGCTCTACCACCCCTTGTCGCGGCTGTACGTGCAGGCCCACTTTCCCGATGCCACCCGGCGCGAGATCACCGAGATGGTCGGCCACATCAAGGACGAGTTCGCCAGCCGCCTGCGCCGCAACGCCTGGCTCGACGACGCCACGCGCAAGGCCGCGCTGGAGAAGCTGGGCCGGATGGACATCCAGGTCGGCTACCCGGCCAGCTGGGTGGACTTCAGCGCGCTGGACATCCGCCCCGACGATCACTTCGGCAATGTGCAACGCGCGGCCCGCTTCGCCTTCGAGCGCGAGATCGGTCAGATCGGAAAGCCGGTGCTGGGCAACCGCTTCGCGGTGGCCACCAAGACCACGCCGATCGCCGTCAACTCGGCCTACAACTTCACCACCAATGCCATCGACATCACGGCCGCGATCCTGCAGCCGCCGTTCTTCAAGCCAGGGGCCGATGTCGCGGTGAACTACTGCGCCATCGGTGCGGTGATCGGCCACGAGATCACCCACGGCTTCGACAGCCTGGGCCGCCAGTACGACCCGCAGGGCAACCTGCGCAACTGGTGGTCGACCGACGCGGACCGCCGCTTCCGGCAACGCACCGACGTGCTGATCGACCAGTACAACCGCTACGAGATCCTGCCGGGCCTGATGCACAACGGCGCCATGACGGTGACCGAGAACACCGCCGACCTGGGCGGCATCACGCTGGCCCACGCGGCGCTGCGTCGTTATGCGCAGAAGAACCCGCTGCCCGAGGTGGACGGGCTGAGCGCCGACCAGCGCTGCTTCGTGGCCTGGACGCAGATGTGGGCCTTCAAGGCGCGCTCCGAAAGGCTGCGCTTCCTGGTGTCGGTCGACGTGCATGCCATCGCGTCCGTGCGGGCCGTGGCACCGCTGCTGCACCTGGATGCCTTCCACGAGGCCTTCGGCACCCGGCCGGGCGACGCGATGTGGCGCGACCCGAAGCAGCGTGTGGTGATCTGGTGACGCGCGGCCCGGCGCCGGTTTGGCGGCGTGCCGCATCGACCGCAGGCGGCCTGCTGGCGGCGTCATGCATCGCGCACGCCGACCCGGCGCCGCAGCCGCGGCCGCCGGAGATCGAACGCGCCAGAGCCGAGCCGGCCGCCGTCCGCGTCCAGGGCGACACCGTCTACTACACCGGCAACCTCTCGAAGGCCAGCCGCGCGGTCTTCGACGCCGCGGTGGCCGGCGTGCACCGCGGCCAGGTCACGCGGCTGGTCATCAGCTCCGGCGGGGGCGATACGGTCGAAGGCCGCCATCTCGGCCGGTGGGTGCGCGACATGGCCCTGGTGGTCGAGGTGGATGTCATCTGCTTCTCGTCCTGCGCCGACTATGTCTTCCCCGCCGGCCGGGCACGCGTGATCCGTGCCGATGCCTTCGTCGGCTGGCACGGCAATGAGCGGCAGTTCGAACTGCTCGCCGCCCGAAGGGGGCTCAGCCTCGCAGAGATCTTCGGCCAGTTCGTGCCCAAGGAGGCGACGCCCGCGCAGAGGACCTCCTTCATCCAGGATGCCCTGCAGACCATCGCCGTGACCCGCAGGGAAGAATCCGACTTCTACGCGAGCCTGGGACTCAACGACGCCTTCGCGGTGTGCGCGGTGGGCGATGTGCTGGAGAAGCGTCCGGGCTATGCCGGACAGATCGGCTGGGGCTTCTCGCTGGCCGACATGGCGCGCCTGGGACTGACCGCCACGGTCTACCTGGGCCAGGGGCGCTACGAACAGGACTCCTCGCGCTTCCGCCAGTATCTGGTGCGCATCACGGCCGACGACTGCCTGGCGCTGCTGAAGTGACCCCACCCCTCCAGACTCAAGGACATACTTCGTGACGCTGCAAACCCCAAGTCCCGTGGCGCCTGACCAGCGGCTGTGGCGGCTGGAGGATCCGGTCGGCGACTTCCCCTTCTACAACGGCGCGCCCGCTGCCATCACGGGGTCGCAGTGGCTGTTCGTGATGGCGGCGCTCGTGGCCGGCTTTCTCGTGCTGGTCCTGCCGATCCCCTGGCCCGGCGGCCCGCTCGGCGCGATGATCCCGGCCGTGCTGTTTCCGGTGATTCCGATGCTGGCGCTGGCCCATGTCGCCCCGGGGCACTGGCGGGCGATCTTCGGCCCGGTGCGCGGGCGCGAGCTGAGGTTGATGCTGGGCTTCGCGCTGCTCAACATCGTGGTCAGCATGGGCGTCGGCGCCATCGTCCAGGCCTATGCGAACCTCTCGGCCAATGCGGCCACCGCGCAGTTGGCCGGCATGGACACGGCGGGGCGCGTCGCCTTCTTCGCCAAGACCATCCCGCAGCTCTTCGGCGAGGAGGTGGTCACCGTGCTGCCCTTCCTGGCGCTGCTGCACGTGCTGCCCCGGTGGTTCGGGGTCGGCCGCAGGACCGCCATCGTGGCGGCCTGGCTGATCTCGTCGCTTGTCTTCGGTCTCATCCACCTGCCGACCTATGACTGGAACCTCGTGCAATGCATCGTCGTCATCGGCACGGCGCGCCTGGTGCTGACGCTGCCCTGGATCCTGACCAAGAACATCTGGGTGTCCACCGGCGCCCATATCGTCAACGACTGGCTGCTGTTCACCCTGGGTCTGCTGGGCGCGAGCCTGGCAAGGCAGACTTGACGGCCCGGCGCGCCGCCCACCGGGCACTGGATCTCCCACCGTTCCCCTGGAGGACCTCGACCATGCACCCCCCGAGACGCCAACAAGCCGTGGCAGCGCTGGTTGCCCTGGCGCTGACCGCCGGCAGCCTGCCCGCCAGCGCGGCGCAGCGGGAGATCCGCTGCGACAGCCGGGGCCTGGGCCACCACTACTGCCGCGCCGACACCGATGGCCATGTGGAGCTGGTTGATCGCCATTCGTTGTTCTCGTGCCGCGAGGGTCGCTCCTGGGGCTACGACGCCCGTGGCGTCTGGGTGGACAAGGGCTGCTCGGCGACCTTCCGCGTCGGCCGCCATGGCCACAACGACAAGGCCGTGCTGGGCGCTGTGGTCGGCCTGGCCGCGCTGGCGGCCATCGCCGCCAATCGCCACAAGGCCGAGGCCGTCGAAGTCCAGGCCTGGGCCGTCGGCTCGTTCGTCGGCGACGATGCGCGCGAGGGCCTGCGGGTCAGCCTGCGCATCCTGCCCGGCGGCCAGGTCAGCGGGCGCGCCGGCGACCTCGACATCACCGGCCACCTGCAGGGCGCGCGGCTGGAAGCCGGGCGGCAGGTGTTTCGCATCGAGCGCCAGGGCAGTGGCTTCATCGCCATCGATGAACGCGACGACGCGCACCGCGTCACCTTCAACCGTGTCGCCAGCGGGTACTGATCATGCAGAACAACCATGCCCATGCCGCCCCCCGAGCCACGACCCTGCGCGGTTGGGCGCTGATGCTGGCCCTGGTGCCGGGCCTTCTGGGCGCCACGGCGGCGCAGGCGCAGGCCCGGGCTGACATGCCGGGGTCGTCCTGGACCGACCCACAGGCCGCGAAACGGGCGCCGGCAACCGACACCGTGGCGCCGATCCTGCGGCCCCCGGCGGTGGACACCCTGGCCACCGTGCGCCAGCGCGGCGTGCTGCGCGTGGGCGTGGTGCAGGTGGCGCCAATGGTGATGATGGACCGCAGCAGCACCTATGTCGGCTTCAGCGTCGATATCGCGCGCCGGCTGGCCGCCGACCTGGGCGTGCGCGTCGAGTTCGTCGAGACCTGGTGGACCGAGGTCATCCCGCAGCTGCTGGACGGCCACAGCGACGTCATCATCACCGGGCTGTGGATGAACGTGCCGCGAGCGCTGGTGACCAACTTCACCCAGCCGACCGCCAGCGAGGGCATATACCTGATCGGCAGCCGGGCGCTGGCAGCCCAGCGCCGCAGCCTGGACGCCTTCAACCAGCCGGGCGTGAGGATCGCCGTCTCCACGGACCCGGCGCAGCAGGCCGTTGCCAAGGCGCGCTTTCCGCGCGCGACCGTGACACCGGTCGACGACGACCCGCTGCTGGTCGTCACCGAAGGCCGGGCCCACGCGGCGGTCGTGGCCACGCTGGCAGCCGATGCCGTGGTGGCCTCCGCGCCGCGCCGCTGGTTCCTGCCGTCACCCGAGCCGCTGGCCCGCACGTCGGCCGGCATGGCGGTGCGCAAGGGCGACCCGGACTTCCTGGCCTTCCTGAACACCTGGCTGGACATGCAGCGCGAAAGCGGCTGGCTGGCCGAGCGTGCACGCCACTGGGCCACGTCCACCGCCGGCTTCCGCTGACACCCAGCGCGCATCCAGATGCCGAGTGGGGGCGTCGTGTTCGCGCGGCGGCCGCGCGGCGCTTGGCATGACGGTTGACACCGTACAGCGGCGTATCGACGAGTCAGGCGACGAACCTGGTCAGCGTCATGCCGGGATCGCTGACGGTCGGCCTGGTCCGCGCCTGACTGCGGCGCAACCACGACACCGCGTAACGGCTGATCTGCATCTGGCTCTCGGCGCCGCTGGGCATTGCGATGGCCGAGCGGATCCGTTGGCGGTTGGTGCGGGGCGGTGCATCGCCCGATACCTAAGCGGTCGTAGAGCCCGTCACCTGTGCGACAACGGGGTGCCGGATGCGGCGCCGACAGCGGCTTTGTGCTGGTCATCCCGCATGGCGCACCGGCGGCTGGGCTGGTCATATGCAGGCTTGAACCCTGGAGGCATGGCATGACCGACAAGCTCCCCGACACCCACCGCCGCACCTTGACGGTCGGCCTGGGCAGCCTGCTGGCCGTACCCGGCCTGGTCATGGCCCAGGCGGCACCGGCCGCCCGCTGGAAACCCGAGCGCCCGATCACCATCTACAACCCGTTTGCGGTCGGCGGCATCACCGACCTGCACATGCGCCTGGTCGGCGAGAAGGTCGGCAAGGCGTTGGGCCAGCAGGTGCTGGTGGAAGCCCGCGCCGGTGCGGCCGGCACGCTGGCCCCGGCCGCGCTGGCGACAGCCAGGCCCGACGGCCACACGCTGGCGATCTACACCATCAACAGCCTGCGCTACCCGCACTACCAACCGGTGAACTGGCACCCGCTGCGGGACTTCACCTTCATCAGCGGTCTGTCGTCCTACACCTTCGCACTGGTGGTCAGGGCCGACTCACCATGGAAGACGGTGGAAGACCTGTTTGCCGCCGGCAAGGCGAACCCCGAGAAGCACACCTTCGGCACCAGCGGCATTGGTGGCTCGGGCCACCTGATGATGATCGAGATCGAGCAGAAGGTGGGCGCGAAGTTCACCCACATCCCGTACAAGGGCGGCGCCGAATGGATGCAGGCCCTGCTGGCCGGGCAGATCGACTTCCTGGCCGACGCGTCGCAATGGGGCCCCTTCGTCGATGACGGCCGCTGCCGCATCCTGGCGATGGTGACCGAGCAACGCCTGGGCAAGTACCCCAACGCACCAACGCTGCGCGAGCGTGGCATCGACGCGGTGGGGCAGAGCCCCTATGGCCTGGTCGGGCCCAAAGACCTGCCGCCGGCCATCGTGCAGAGCCTGTACGACGCCTTCAACGATGCCAACAACGACCCCGCCACGCTGGAGCTGCTGGCGCGCTACATCCAGGTGCCCTGGAAGCGCAACCCGGCCGAATATCGCGCGTTTGCTGAAAGCTACTTCAACAGCGTGAAGCCGCTGCTGGTCAAGGCGGGGCTGGCCAAACCCTGAGCCGGGATGCCAAGGGCCAGGCACACCTTGACGGGGTGCCGGTCAGGGCCTGGCCTGTCACGCCGCGTCACCGCCCGTTGCCGCATCCGCTGGCGCCGACAGCACCGCCATCGTGATGCGCGAGACACAGGTCGGCCGACCCTGCTCGTCGGTGATGTCGATCTGCCAGACATGGGTGCTGCGCCCGATGTGCACGGCGCGTGCGGTGCCGATCACCCAGCCGCTGCTGACGGCGCGCAGGTGGTTGGCATTGATGTCCAGGCCGACCACGCGCTGGCCCGCCGGCGCCGCATAGGCCGCGCCGCAGGAGCCCAGGGTCTCGGCCAGCACCACCGACACGCCGCCGTGCAGGATGCCGGCCGGCTGGCGCGTGCGCTCGTCCACCGGCACGCGGGCGCGAATGAAGTCGTCGCCGACCTCCAGGAACTCCAGGCCGAGATGACCGCCGGCGGTGCCGACATGGATGCGGTTCAGGTGCTCGATCGAGACAGGCTTCTTCCAGATGGTGGGCATGGCAACAGGGTAAGACCGGACAGGGCCCGCATCATCGCCCAGACCGCCACCGATCCATACTGCGGCCATGCCTGCCATCGAACTCCAACCGCCCGACATCACGCCCTGGCGCGAGGGCAACAGCGGCGTGCCGTATGTGCACGTGTTGGCCTCGCCCGCGCCGGGCCCGACCGTCATGGTGCAGGCCATCACCCACGGCAACGAGCTGTGCGGCGCCATCGCGCTGGACGCCCTGCTGCGCAGCCCGCCCCGCATCCGCCGCGGCCGCCTGGTGCTGGCCTTCGGCAACGTGGACGCGTACCAGCGCTTCGACCCGGCCCGGCCGCATGCCTCGCGCTGCGTCGACGAGGACCTCAACCGGGTCTGGGCCGACGACGCGCTGGACGGCCCGCGCGACAGCGTGGAGCTGCGCAGGGCGCGCGCCCTGCGGCCCTTCGTCGATGCCGCCGACCTGCTGCTGGACATCCACTCGATGACCGAGCCCTGCCGGCCGCTGATGGTCTGCGGCACGGTCGACAAGAACGCCGCCTTCGCGCGCGAGCTGGGCATGCCGGCCGACCTGCTGATCGACACCGGCCATCCGGCGGGCCTGCGCATGATCGAGCGCGGCGGCCTGGGCGACCCGGCGTCGCCGCGGCGCGCCCTGCTGATCGAATGCGGGCAGCACTGGGAGGCCGCGGCCGCCGATGTCGCCGTCGACGGCCTGATGCGTTTCCTGGCGCTGACCGGCGTGGTCGAGGCCACCTGGGCCCTGGCGCGCACCCGGCTGGAGCTGCCGGCGCGGCAGCGCGTGGTGCGGGTGACCGAGGCGGTGGTGGCAAGGTCCACCGCATTCGAGTTCCTGGTGCCCATGGACAGCCTGGGCACCATCGCCCATGCCGGCACGCCAATCGCACGCGACGGCGACCATGTCTGGCGCGCGCCCTATGACGGCACGGTGCTGGTGATGCCCAGCCTGGCGCATTGCCGGCCCGGCAACACCATGGTCCGGCTCGGGCGCTGGGAGGACTGACGCGCCATGGACCCTGTCGACGACGACCAGGATCTGGAGGCCTTTCGCCGGGAGGTGCGCGACTTCGTCACCGCGCAATTGCCGGCCGACATCCGGCAGGCGGTGCACGACGGCATCTTCCTGTCGCGGGCGCAGTCCGAACGCTGGCATGCCATCCTGCATGCGCGCGGCTGGCTGGTGCCGCACTGGCCGGTGGTGGCCGGCGGGCGGGGCTGGGGTGCGGCGCGGCGCATGGTCTTCGACGAGGAGATGTGCATCCACTACGCGCCCGAGTCGAACGGCATCAACTTCGACATGATCGGGCCGGTGCTGGTGCGCTACGGCACGCCGGCGCAGAAGGCCGCCTTCCTGCCCGGCATCGCCGCCGGCACGATGTGGTGGTGCCAGGGCTACTCGGAGCCGAACGCGGGCTCGGACCTGGCCTCGCTCAAGACCCGGGCCCAGCGCAGCGGCGACCACTATGTGGTCAACGGCTCCAAGATCTGGACCTCCAATGCGCAGAAGGCCGACTGGATCTTCTGCCTGGTGCGCACCGACCCGGACGCCCGGGCGCAGGAGGGCATCTCCTTCCTGCTGATCGACATGCGCACGCCCGGCATCACGGTGCGGCCGATCCGCGGCGTGCACGGCTGGGAGGTGTTCAACGAGGTCTTCTTCGACGACGTGGCGGTGCCGGCGGACCAGATCGTCGGCGCCGAGAACCAGGGCTGGTCGGTGGCCAAGTCGCTGCTGGAATTTGAGCGCCTGAAGCTGGCCCGCATCGGCGAGAACCTGCGTCGCATGGCGCGCGCACGCGAGCTGGGCTGGCGCGAGCAGGAGCACGGCGTGCCGCTGATGCAGCGCCCCTGGTTCCGCAAGCGCTTTGCCGAGCTGCGGGTGCGGTTGATGGCGCTGCAGGCCAACGCCCAGCGCTTCCTGGACCGCGCGCAGCGCGGCGAGCCCATCGGCGCCGAGGTGTCGATGCTCAAGCTGCGCGGCAGCCAGCTGATCCAGCTCTGGGAGGGCCTGATCGTCGATGCGCTCGGGCCCGGCGCCCTGCCCTTCGACGGCGGCGCCATCCTGGGCCAGCCGCATGCGCTGCCCGGCACGCTGGACGAGATCACCAGCTCGTCGCGCCGCTTCCTGTCGCGCGGCTACACCATCGCCGGCGGCTCCAGCGAGATCCAGCGCAACATCCTGGCCAAGCAGGTGCTCGGCCTATGACCACCACCGACACGACGCAGGACCTGCTGGCCGACAGCGCGGCCCGCTATGTCGAGCGCGGCTACACGCCGGCGGTGCGTGCGGCCTCGCTGTCCAGCCCGCATGCCTGCCACCCGCAGCGCTGGCAGGAGTTTGCCGAACTGGGCTGGCTGGCCCTGCCGCTGCCCGAGGGCGATGCGGGCCTGGGTGGGACGGTGGCCGACCTGTGCCGTCTGGCCGAGGCCCTGGGCCCGGCCACGGTGGCCGAGCCGCTGCTGAGCAACGGCCTGGTGGCGGCGTCCCTGCTGGCCGATGCCGGCACACCCGCGCAGCAGCAGCGCTGGCTGCCGCTGCTGGCCAGCGGCGAGCGCCGCATCGCCTGGGCCGCCTGGGACGCCGGCCAGCGCTTTGACGCGCTGCGGCTGGACACCCGGGCCGTGCCGGTGGCCGACGGCTGGCGCCTGAGCGGCCGCAAGGCGCTGGTGCTGGGCGGCGGCGGTGCTGACGCGCTGGTCGTCAGCGCCCGGGTCGACGCGCCCGGGCAGCCAACGCAGCCCGGCCTCTTCATCGTCGACGCCGCGGCCGCTGGCCTGTCCTGGCAGCCCTATGCGATGTTCGACGGCCGGCATGCGGCCCATGTGGCGCTGGATGACGTCGTGGTCGGCCCAGACGCATGCCTGGATGCCCGCCCCGCCGGGCCGGCCATCGCGCGGGCCCTGGACCTGGCCATGGTGGTGCACGCGGCCGAGGCCGCCGGCGCCATGGCCGCGGCGCTGCAGATCACGCTGGACTACCTGCGCACGCGAAAGCAGTTCGGGCGCCCGCTGGCCGGCAACCAGGCACTGCAGCACCGCCTGGTGGACCTGCATGTGCTGATCGAGGAGACGCGCGCCCTGGTGCAGGCCACGGCCGAGGCCTTTGACAACGCCCCCGCACAACGCCCTGCGCAGGTCGCGGCCACCAAGGCCCATGCCTCGATGGCCGCGCGCCAGGTGTGGGAGGAATGCGTGCAGATGCACGGCGCCATCGGCATGACCGACGACTATGCGCTGGGTCGCCTGGTCAAGCACCTGGCCGCGTTCTGCACCCTGTTCGGCGATGCCGACCACCACCTGGAGCGGCTGGCCGACATCGAGGCCGACGCCGCCACCGCCACCACCAACACCGCAAGGAACTGAACCCATGGACATCCAGGCCGGCCAGATCGCCGTCATCACCGGGGGCGGCACCGGCATGGGCCGCGCCCTGTGCCGCCAGCTCAGCGCACAGGGCGTGCACGTGGCCCTGTGCGATGTCTCGGCCGATGCCATGGCCGCCACCCGCGAGCTGTGCCTGGCCAGCGCGCCGGCCGGCACCCGGGTGACCACCTGCGTGGCCGATGTCAGCCAGGAGGCCGCGGTGCTGGCCTTCAAGGCCGCGGTCATCGCCGAGCATCAGACCGACCACATCCACCTGCTGTTCAACAACGCCGGCATCGGCGGCGGCGGCGGCTTCGTGGCGGGCGACCGGCGCGACTGGGAGCGCACCTTCGGTGTCGACTGGTTCGGCGTGTACTACGGCGCGCGTGCCTTCATGCCGATGCTGGTGGCCAGCCCCGTGGGCTGCATCGTCAACGTCGCCAGCGTCAACGGCTTCTGGGCCCGCCTGGGGCCGGGCGTGCCGCACACCGCCTACAGCGCCGCCAAGTTCGCGGTCAAGGGCTTCACCGAGGCCCTGATCATCGACCTGCGCGAGAACGCGCCACATGTCAGCTGCGCCGTGGTGATGCCGGGCCACATCGGCACCTCCATTGCGCTCAACACCTACGACGCGATGAAGATGACGACGGCGCAGGTGGCGCTGGTGCGTGGCCGCATGGTCAAGGCCGGCGCGCCGGTGGCCCAGCTGCCCGACGACGCCATCCGCCAGCTGATGCACCAGCGCGCCATCGACTTCCGCGACAGCGCGCCCACCACCGCCGAGCAGGCCGCGACCATCATCCTGGACGGCGTGCGCGCCGGCCACTGGCGCATCCTCGTCGGTGAAGACGCGCAGCTGCTGGACCGCATGGTGCGCGAGCGGCCCGAGCAGGCCTACGACGAGGCCTTCATGGCCGAGTGGCAGGCCGCGAAGCCGCCGCCGGCCCGCCCGTCCTGACCGCGCCGGCCACCACCGCACCGCCCGCCCACGGAGCCGCTCATGAGCACCACCGCTGCCGCGCCGCCGGCCCTGCCGGCCTTCAACCCGTTGTCGCCGGCCTTCATCCGCGACCCCTATCCGTTCTACGACCAGCTGCGGCGCCACGCGCCCATGCTGCCGTCGCCCTTCGGCGGCATCCTGGCCAGCCGCCATGCCGACATCAGCTTCGTGCTGCGCGACAAGCGCTTCGGCAAGGACTTCGTCAACCGCATCAGCGGCCGGCTCGGCCCGCAGATCCTGGACGAGCCTGTGTACCGCAGCATGCGCCACTGGATGCTGACGCAGGACCCGCCGGACCACACCCGGCTGCGCGGCCTGGTGGTCAAGGCGTTCACGGCGCGGCGGGTCGAGGACATGCGCCCGCGCATCCAGGCCATCGTCGACGCCACCCTCGACCGCGTGGCCGCGCGCGGCCACATGGACCTGATCGAGGAATTCGCCTTCCGCCTGCCGGTGATCGTCATCTGCGACATGCTGGGCATACCCGAGGAGGACCACGAGATCTTCTTCCAGCGCGAGCGCACCGGCGGCCGGCTGCTGGACCCGGTGCCGCTCAGCCGCGCCGAGATCGACGAGGCCAACACCGCCCATCATGCGTCGACGGCCTATTTCCAGGGCCTGTTCGAGCGCCGCCGGCGCGAGCCCGGCGACGACCTCACCACCCAGCTGGTGCAGGCTGAGGAGGACGGCAGCAAGCTGTCCAACGAGGAGCTGACGGCCAACATCATCCTGCTGTTCGGCGCCGGCCACGAGACCACCGTCAACCTGATCGGCAACGGCCTGCTGGCGCTGCACCGCCACCCGGACCAGCTGGCCCTGCTGAAGCAGCGCCCCGAGCTGATGTCCAACGCGGTGGAGGAGTTCCTGCGCTACGACTCGTCGGTGCAGATGACCAGCCGCGTGGCGCTGGAGGACATGCCCGATGTCGGCGGCCGGCACGTGCACCGCGGCGAGAGTGTGATGTGCCTGCTGGGCTCGGCCAACCGCGACCCGGCTGCCTACCCGGACCACCCGGACCGGCTGGACATCACGCGGCCCAACATCCGGCCGCAGTCCTTCGGCGGCGGCATCCACTTCTGCCTGGGTGCGCAGCTGGCCCGCATCGAGGCCGAGGTCGCCATCGGCACGCTGCTGCGCCGCCTGCCCGGGCTGACGCTGGACGATGCCGACCATCCGGACTGGCGCCCGACCTTCGTGCTGCGTGGCCTGAAGCACCTGCCGGCACGCTGGGCCGCCTGAGCGCCCACACCACCTGCGAGCGACACCATGCCCGATACCGATCTCGATGACTTCCGCCGCGAGGTCGCGGACTGGATGCGCGCCAACCGGCCGCCGGAGCCGGGCTTCCTGCTGCCCGAGTCCTTCATGGAGGTCGGCACCGACGCGCAGTTCGACTACCTGCGCGCCTGGCAGCGCAAGGTCTACGACGCCGGCTACCTGGGCCGGGCCTGGCCCGCGGCCTACGGCGGCGGCGGCCGGCCGCAGGCCGAGCAGGACATCGTCAATGCCGAGATGGCGCGCCAGAAACTGCCCTTCGTGCCCAACACCATCGGCCTGAACTGGGCCGGCCCGTTGATCCTGGCCATCGGCACCGAGGCCCAGAAGCAGCGCTACATCCGCGGCATGCTCAGCGGCGACGACATCTGGTGCCAGGGCTTCTCCGAGCCGGACCAGGGCTCGGACCTGGCGAATTGCCAGACCCGCGCGGTGCGCGACGGCGACCACTACGTCATCAACGGCGCCAAGATCTGGACCAGCCTGGGCAGCCATGCCGCCTACATGATCCTGCTGGCGCGCACCGACCCGCAGGCCCGGCGCTATGCCGGGCTGTCTTACTTCCTGATCCCGATGAAGGTGCCGGGCATCCAGACCCGGCCGATCCGCAAGCTCACCGGCGAGTACGGCTTCACCCAGACCTTCTTCGACAACGCGCGCGTGCCGGCGGATTGCCTGATGGGCCGCGAGGGCGAAGGCTGGCAGATCGCGATGAAGACGCTGACCTACGAGCGCGGCGCGGCCGGCGGCCAGGCCGGCGGCATCTCACGCATGACGTTGACGGTGGAGGACGTGGTCGAGCTGGCCCGGCGCACGCGCCGCGACGGCCGGCCGGCGCTGGACGACCCGCTGGTGCGCGACCAGCTGGTGCGCTTCATCATCGAGGCCCAGGGCGACCGCCTTTGCGGCGCCCGGGCCCGCCTGCCGGCCCTGTGCAGCGAGCGGCCGGACGCCATACCGCTGTCCAACAAGCTGCGCGTGACGGAGCATGCGCGGCGGCTGTTCCAGTACGCCGTCACGCTGCAAGGCGCCCAGGGCGCGCGCTGGGTCGGCGACGCCCATGCCGCCGACGGCGGCAAGTGGCAGCGCAGCTACTTCAACGCCTTCTCGGCCACCATCGGCGGCGGGCCCAGCCAGATCCAGGCCAACATCGTCGGCGAGCGGGTGCTCGGCCTGCCGAAAGACTGAGAGCGTGATGCCATGTCCCCACTGAGCAACCGCATCTGCTTCAGCGACGAGCAGGCCATGCTGCTGGACAGCGCCAGCGCCTTCTGCCGCCAGCATGCCGGCTCGCAGGCGGTGCGCGCACGCATCGCCACCGACGACGGTTTCGAGCGCAGCCTGTGGCGCGAGATGGTGCAGCTGGGCTGGCTGGGCCTGGCGGTGCCGGAGCGGTTTGGCGGCAGTGGGCTGTCTGTGGCCGACACCGCCGCCATCGCCGAGCCCATGGGCCGGCACCTGCTGGCCACGCCGTTTGCCAGCACCCAGCTCTACATCCAGGGCCTTCTGGCCGGTGGCAGCGAGGCCCAGCAGGCGCATGGCCTGCCGCGCGCCGCCGAGGGCGCCATCGGCACCGTGGCCCTGTTCGAGGACGACGGCGACTGGAGCCTGCAGCAGCCCCAGGCGCAGGCCCGTCGGGCCGGCGACCGGCTGCAGCTGGAGGGCACCAAGGTGCTGGTGCCCGATGCCGGCGTGGCCGACCTGCTGCTGGTGTCGGTACAGCACGACGGCGCGCCGGCCCTGGTGCTGCTGACGGCCATGGACCTGCCGGCTGCCGCGCTGGCGCGCGAGACCGTGATCGACGAGACCCGACGCAGCTGGCGCCTGTGCCTGGACGGAGTGGCCGTGGCCGCAGACGCCCTGATCACCGGCCCGTCGGCGCAGCAGGCGCTGCGGGCCATCCGCGACGCGGCCTGGCTGCTGGCCGCGGCCGAGGCCACCGGCGGCGTGGCCGGGGTGCTGGCGGTGATGGTGGACTACCTCAACACCCGCAGCACCTTCGGCCGCAAGATCGGCAGCTACCAGGCGCTCAAGCACACCTGCGCCGACATCCTGTGCAACCTGGAGCGCAGCCGCTCCCACGTCTACCACGCGGCCACGCTGCTGGCCGATGGTGACGACGCCGACGACGCCGAGACCGCGCTGCGCATGGCCAAGGCCGAGGCCGGCGACACCCTGGTGCATGCCGGCGACCGCGCCGTGCAGTTCCACGGCGGCTTCGGCTTCACCTACGACTGCGACGCCCAGCTCTACCTGCGCCGCGGGCTGTGGTTGCAGCCCTGGTTTGGCGACAGCGCGCATCACCGGCGGGTGCTGGCTGAGCGGCTGCTGGGTGGGGCGGCACAGGCAAGTGCCGCCGGTTCGCCAACATCTGGAACGTCGCCGAGCGCAAACTGGCCCAGCTCGACGCGGCGCCCTCTGTGAGTTTCATGAAGGCAACGCCAGGGAATGACCTGAAGAAAAACAACAGTGCCTGGCATGTGCGAATCAACGACCAGTGACGACTGACCTTCAGTGGGGTGAGAGCGGCCCCCATGACGTGCTCATCGAAGACCCGCACTGACGCAGGCCCGACTGGCATTCAATTCGGAGGCCGAGCAGCGCCGCCAGCGGCAAGACATCTTCGCCGTGGAAGACGAGAGCGAAGCCCGGCGTGATGCGCTCATCGCCGCACTTCAGAAGCGGCTCCACCGGGCCTGCCGCAACCAGAGCCTGTTCGTGCTTCGCTGGAGCGTCGTCTAGTGTTCTAGAAGTGCAATTCTGGCGACATGATGGCCGTCACGTGTTGTCGTAGCAAACATGTGGCCGGTGTCATGTCGATGAACTGAAAATACATCGACATGTCAGCTTGACGTGTCGCCCGCAGCGACATAGGCTGCCAATGTGTCGCCAAAATAGCGTTTTTGCATCATGACGGACCTCGATTCCCCGTGGCGCCCTGAGCTGCCGCA
>JBJXHB010000470.1:0-6816 GCA_046160725.1 Aquabacterium sp. | reverse complement strand
TACAGCGTGTCAATGGCGTCGGGGATTTCGGTCAGCACATAGGTGCGATGAATGCCGAGACGGGCGAGTTGTTCCAGCAGCACGCACAGGATCGCCTCGTCGCCCGAGTTCCGATAGCCGTAGTAGCCGCTGACCACGACGTAACCGGGCGACGCAGGCTTGGTGGGGGCGGCACCAGCCGAGGCTTGGGCCAGCGTTCCGGTATCCATGGCGCGATGTCATTCCAGGGCGGAGCGGGGTGGGGACGCCTCAGCTGCCGATGGGCGCCGGAGGCCTGCGAGCGGCACGGCCCGCATGGATCATGGGGCTGTCCGGGATATCGGGTCTTGGGTGGTGCCGTTGACCCGCTTCCGGGGGCGGGGGGGCGCTATGTCGGTCTCGGCCATGCCTCGGGCTTCGTATTCGGTTGCCGAGCGATAGCCCAGGGCCGATCGGCGCGTCAGCGATTGTAGAAGCCCCGCATGGCACAGAACACCGCCTTTCGAGGGCCCCCAGACCCTGCCCGGACCACGGCTTGATCGGCACGACGCGCCCCCCGCCGTCACCGGCCAGGCCAGGAACCGCACACAGTGTGCGGTCAGAGCGCACCCACATCGCACACAGTGTGCGGTCAGGGCATGCCCTCATCGGCGTTGCAGCCGCCAGGCGATGCGCTGGCTGGTCCCGGCGAGCAGGCCGCGGAGGTCGCCGCTGTTCCAGCTGGCCCGTCCCAACGGCACCGGGGTGGTCGAGAAATCCCGCTTGGCCTGGGAGTCACCCTCGCCCAGGTCGATGGCAACAACGCCGTTCTCCTCGGCCCGCAGGATGCTGTGCCACAATTGCAACCGCCCCGGGGATAATTGCCGCGCATCCAGGTCATAGACCGGGAACCAGTAGGTCAGCCGGCCGGCGTGCATCAGGCCGAAATGCCGGGCCAGCACCCGGTCGCCCGCGACGAGCGTTTCCAGCACGGGTTGGCACATGGGGTCGGCGGTTTCGACCAGGATGTCGATCAACCGCAGGTGGGCCGGGTCGCCGAAAGGGTCGCCGGTTTCGGTCCGCACATATTGCTGACGCTTCTCGGTGATCACCTGGCGGACGGCATCGCGGTCGGGGCTGGCGCTGAAGGTGAAGGTCACGGGCCCGATCTCGCGCTCGACGCGGCGCAGGCGGCGGCGGGTTTCCTGCAGGAATGCCTTGTTCGTACGTTCCAGGTGATCGACGAAGGCGGCACTGCCGCGGGCAAGATCGACCACATGGCCGAGGCGCGTTTCCTCCACCACCAGGCCGTGGGCAGCCTGGCTCGGATCGAGATGGCTGATGAACAGCACGCCGAGGCCGGCCAGCCGAAGCAGTTCGGTCGGCGTGATCCTGAATCCGGGACGGGCCACCAGCCCGGCATTGTCCGACAACTCGCCGCCGATCCGCTCGGCCAGCCCCACGCATTGCTGCCAGCGTCCGGCGAACTGGAACGCCAGGAAGGCGACCGGCTCATGGTCGTCCCGCAGCACGGCGACGAAGGCCCGGCCATGCGCCCGCTCACAGGCCAGCGCGAAGGCCGGCGTGAAGAAGGCCCGGCACAGCGCCGGCACCTCCGCCAGGATGCCATGCCAGGCTGCCAGCCCTGCTGCGTCCAGCGCCGATGGGCGCTTCACCTCGGCCCGCAATGCCATCAGGCGATCCGCCGATGCGGGCGGCCCGGCCGCGAGACGACAGGCCCGACCCTGTCGATGCCAGCCGCCTGCGCTGCGACGCCCAGCGCCGCACGGCCCGGAATTCTCAACATCCAGGAACTCCCCAGTATCGACCATGCTCGCGGCCGTCTTCCGGTCGTCGGGTATCCGCTTCTGCCCGACATCGCACCCCCCACCCATGCGCCGGCGGCGGTGGCCTGCCCCTGATTCGCGCCGTCATGGCGTCAGCGGCGCTCCGGGTCCGGGCGCGCCCTGCTCGGCTTCGTCTGGCTGGGCGTGCAGGACGGCAGCGGTGCGGCGGCCCGGGTGACGCCGCGCGGCACCACCGCGAAGGCCGGATTGCGCTGCAGGTCCGCCAACCCCGAGCCCGGGATGCGCATCGCCTGCAGAGCCCGGAAGGTCGCCGCTGCCTGCGCCGAGCCCAGCGCGTTCGCCACGCCGGCCAGGGAGGCGAGCGCCAGCTGGTTGTAGTCCTCGGTCATGAAGGGTCTGGGACTTACCAGGTCGCGCGCCACCATCGCCGCCGCCATCCGCGCCCAGCTGGGATAGAGCGGCGCATCGATGGTGTTGACCTGGGCCGGGTCACCCACTGCCAGGCTGTAAGCGGTGCCGTAGCGGGGCGGGAAGCCCTTGGCCTCACGCGTGAAGCGGCCGACGAGGAAGTTCTCCTGCCAGGTCAGGAAGGTCCGGGCATCCGGATTGCCGCGCAGCGCAGCGGCGACCGAGACGAAGGCGAAGTAGTCCTGCTGCCATGGCGCAATGGTGCCGCCGCCGCCGCCAGGCGCGAGCCAGCCATGCGCTTCACCCTGCCGGGCCGTCCAGTCCGGGATCTTCGCGACCAGCCATCGCCAATTGGCCTCGGACACCTCCTGCAGATAGGCCTTCTCGGCGGTACCGTCGGGGCTGAGCCAGGCGGCATTGTCCACCTGCCGCAGCGACCAGGCCGAGCCGCGCACCTGGCCGCCCACGACCACCAGCCCGGCACGGCCGCCGCGATTGCCGGGGTAGGTGCCCATGATGCTGGCGGAGGCCTGGGCCTGCAGGTTGTCCAGGATCCAGCGCTCGCCGGTCAGCAGATAGGGCAGCGTGGAGAGATCGGGCTGATGCGCCTGGTCGGAGCGCCAGCCGCCAACCTGGTCGGGGGCGGGGAATTGCTGCGAGAGGGAGAGCGCCGCCGGATCGCCCGGACGGCCGTTCCGGCTGCGCTCCTCGGTGTAGAGGCGCGGATAGTGACGGATGTTCAACCAGACGCCGTTGGCCTCGTCCCAGTAGTGCCAGGGCACCGCCCCGGCCGCCTCGGCCTGGCCCAGCGCAAGCTGGGCAGCGCGCGGGTCGCCGCTGATCAACCAGGCGGCCTGCCACAGCGTCACCGGACCGATCTCGGGCCGCCCGCCGGTCGTCGGCATGTACTGGGTGAGCCCCCGCGCGGCGAAGGGCGCGGACCATTCGGCCGCGGCCATGGTCTGGGCGCCGCGGGACAGCAAGCCCTCATCGATTCCGGCGGCGAGGTCGAATTCGGGCACCGCACCCATTGCCGCCAGATAGGCGGCATCGTGGCGCAGCATCGGCGCAGGCGGTGCCGCCGCGCCGCGCAGGCTGGCTCGAGCCCGGCCGAGCGCCTGGTACTGCGCCTGGTGCACCTGGCGTGCCGCCCAGGCCTCACGCCCATCCAGCAGCAGCCGCACGCCATAGCGCGCCACCCCACCGGCAACCTGCATGGCGATGTCGTTGCGGATCCAGGCGGCGACCCACAGCACACCATCGGCGCGGAGCGCCACATCAGCCACCAGCCGGGGCTGCGCCGCGCCGCCCACGGCTGCCGGTGGGATCGGCACCGCCAGGCGCGCCTGGATGGCCAGCGGTCCGGACTGCCAGAGTGCCGCGCCACCCTGCTGCAGGGCGGTGCGGAACAGCGCCACCAGGTCGGCACGCCATGACGTGCCGCCGCCTTCCGGCGTGATGTCGATGCTGGCCTGCCGGCCTTCCAGCAGGGGCCCGGCATCGAGCGGCGTGGCCGGCCGGGCATCGGCGACGCGTGACAGCACCAGGCCGGCCCGCTCACCCGACCTGAGCGCCGGCAGGCTCAGGCTGATGAGCGCATGCCGCGCCGAGCCGTCGGCATGGCGCGCCTTGATGTCGGCCTGCGCCGGCACGGCGCGGCCATCGGCCAGGCGCGCGGCGAGGGCAGCATCCCTGGGCAGGTCGCCCGGCCGGAAAGCCTGGCCGAACACCACGACATGGTTGGCGGGTGTGCCGCTGCCGTCCAGCCCCAGGGCCACGATATCATTCAGCTGCGTGGCGCAGGGCAGCGCCGGCGCGCGCTGGCCGGCCGGTTGCGGCTGCGCGGCTGCCGGGCTGGCGGTCAGGCCCAGCAGGGCCAGCGCAGCCGTGTCGCGGCGGTGCAGGATGGTCATGACCGCCGCTCCTTGACTTGCGCTCTGGCAGAGGCCTTCTGGCAGTGGCCCGCTGGCCAGGCGGTCGCCACTCTGCCCGGCCATGCCGCGGTGCCCGCCGGGCAGGCCCATCACCGGGATGATACATCCCGGGGCAGCCCTATGCCCATGCCGCCGCGCCTTTAAGTCAGGATTTTTCTCAAGAAAGGACGAAAGACTCTATAATTTTTTGGAATTGGGGCGATTTATCGAGGCGATCCCGACGAAAGAATGCCCTCATAGGTTGTGTTTTTCCCCGGAGACCTCTATTTTTACGGGCAGTCAAAGTTCTTCTCACCATCTGGACACGTGCCCTTCCAGACATCGCCCTCACCCTTTGCCCTGTTGGTCCGGGCTTCGGCCAGGCCGTTAGCGCCAGAGCCCTGGCGCGGGAGTGATCTTTTTACGGTTCGTCTCTAGAGTGAGATCATAATCGAAATACGGCATTTGTCGTATTTTTAGTGCTCGCCTGTGGGAGCCTCGCAGTATGTCTGTGCCGTCAGCGAATGCGATCACCCAGTTTCGCTTTGAGAACTCCGGCGCCCAGCTGCTCGGCGAGGGCGTGGCGACACTGGGTCAATCTTTCGCGAAGGGAGATGTCCCGCCCGGGAGTTCGGTCGCAGCCTCGATCGAGGGCGTGGGGATCGGGCTGCAGATGGACGTGAAGAGCCGTTGGGAAGACGGCTCCGTCAAATTCGCGGTCCTGTCGGTGGAGCGTCCCGAGCTGACTGCCGGCGGCGCGGCAGGGGTGGTGCTGTCGAAGGTGGCGGCGGCGGCGGCGGGGCCGGCGGTGGATCTCGCCGCGGTGTCGACGGCGCACAGCCTGGTCGTCGACCTCACGCCCACGGGCGCCTCCTCGCTGGGCCAGTCCAAGATCACGGTCGATGTGCTCGATGCGCTGCGCAAGGGGCTCGCGGACGGCTCGGCCTCCTTCTGGCAGAAGGGCGAGCTGGCAAGCCAGGCGCGGGTAGAGATCGACCTGCCGGGCTCCATGCGGCTGAAGTTCGACGTGACCGCGTACAAGGACGGGCAGCTCTCCGTCGATGCGGTCTTCGCCAATGATGAGGCGATGACGGCATCGGGCGGCCGGGTCGACTACGCCGTGCTGGCACGGCTGGATGGCGCGGAGGTGATCCGCGAGACGGTGAGCCAGGGGCAGTACCAGAGCTGGCACCGCGAGGTGGCGACGTCCGCCGTGCATGGCACGGCAGGGCTGGGCGATGCCGCGCATGGCTGGCTGAACATCCGCCAGGATGTCGGGTACCTGGAGAAGGCCGCGGCGGTGCCCGACTACGACCAGTCGATCGCCATCAGCCAGAACCTGCTCAACAAATACGCCGAGGCGATCACCAGGGCGGACTGGGACGACCCGCTGGCCGCGCATGACGTGACCCAGTACATGCCCCTGACCGGCGGCCGGCCGGATATCGGCATCACCACCTCCTCGAATGCCGCCTGGCTGATCAGCGGCGATATCCGCGTGGTCGAATACGCGCTGGGCCAGGCGGAGACGGCGGGCGCGGTCCCCTGGAACATGTGGGACAATGCCCATGACACCTGGCTGAACACCGCGCACTACAAGAACCTCTGGACGGAAACCCAAGTGCCGGGAACGGTCGGGGATGCGGGCTCGCCCGGGCTGACGCAGCCGGTCCTGGGGGCGGACCAGATGGGCGGCTGGCGCGCCGACCTGGCGCATCAGCCGAACCTCTCCACGGTGCCCTACCTGATGACCGGCGAGCGCTGGATGCTGGACAACCAGCAGGCGCAGGCCGCGGCATCCGTGGTGGCGACCTATCCTGGGAACCGGGAAGGGGATGGACTGATCGTCGTACAGGGCGGCCAGGTGCGGGCCTCGGCCTGGACCTTGCGCGAAGTCCAGAACGCCGCCTGGCTGAGCCCGGACGGCAGCGCGGAGAAGGCGTATTTCCAGACCGTCGCGGATGCCAACTGGAAGTGGCTGGTCTCCCAGATCCCGGAATGGACCGCCAAGCAGGGCGAGGCCCATGGCTGGGTGCCGGGGGGGAGCTACGGGCAGATCATTGCGCCCTGGCAGCAGGACTATTTCGCCTCGACCGCGATCACCGCAGCAGCCCGCGGCAATGCCGATGCGCTGACCTTCCTGAAGTGGCAGGCGAATTTCCTGATCGGCCGCTTCACGCATGATGACGCCGGCTTCGACTTCCATGACGGCGCGGCCTATGGCCTGGTGATCGCGGCGCCCGCCCTCACCGGCTCCGGCTTCACGATCGACAATGCCTACAAGAGCTGGGCCGAGATCGGTGCGGCGATGACCGCCGCCGGTCTTGCCTCGAACGGCGTCTGGAGCGGCGGCAACGACTACATGCAGTCGGCGCTGTCGACGCTGGCAGGGCTGTATCAGGTGCTGGGCTCGACCGAGGCGCTGGAGGTCTACAAGAAGCTGCTGGCGTCGACCCCGCCACATGTCGATCAGCCCACGCTCGGCCACACGCCGAACTACGCGATCACCATCCCGGACGTCTACGACATCTACATGCCGCCCGGCGTGGTGCCCACACCCACGGACCCGCCCGTGCCGCCGACCACGCCGGGCCAGCCGATATCGCTGAGCTTCGGCAGCGGTGCGGATACCCTGGTGCTGAAGGTCAGCCAGGATTTCTGGCAGGGCTCGGCGCAGTACCAGATCAGCCTGAACGGCCAGCAGGTGGGTGGCCTGTTCACCGCGGCCG
>JBJXHB010000469.1:0-5047 GCA_046160725.1 Aquabacterium sp. | reverse complement strand
TGGCCGCGGTGCGCTCGGCCTGGCGGCCGGTGATCAGCACCTGCGCGCCCTCGCGGGCCAGCAGCAGCGCGGCGCGCTGGCCCACCGGGCCGGTGCCCGCCAGCACCACGGCGCGTTGGCCGCGCAGCGTGCCGCCGGGGGCCCGATGCGCCAGCCAGGCCAGCGCGGCCGCGGCGGTGGTGTTGGCGCCGTTGCTGTCCAGCATCACCGAGACGCGGAAGTTGGCGAAGAACTTGGCGCGCACCGCAGCCAGGAGGGCCTCGCCCTCGGCCATGCTGGAGCCGCCGATGAACAGCGCCGCCAGCTTCTTGTCGCGCGGGGCACGGGTGAAGATGGCGCCTTCGACCAGCCCGCCCACGTTCTGCGGCGTGACGCCGCCGTAGCCGGTGACGTGGTCGGCGCCGCCGTCGTAGGCCAGCACGTTGTCGAACACCGCCGGGTGCGGATCGGTATCGAACTGGTAGAGCAGCTTCTTCATGCGCTCAGTCTGTGTGCGGAGCGGACCGATCTCGCATGCGCTGCCCTCATGGCAGCCATCCGCGCGGGGCGCAGGTGCGAGGCAGGCGCGGCGCGGGCGCAGCCACTGGCAGTGCGCGTTGCCTCCTGGCGGCTGCGGCCATTCGCCCCCTTGTTCGCCCCCTTGTTCGCCCCCTTGTTCGTCCCCTTGTTCATCCCCTTGCTCGTCCCCTCATCTCCTCAGGCGTAGTTCGGCCAGCCCTTCCAGCCGGCGACGATGTCGAGCCGGTAGTTGCGCGTGTTGGACGGCACGTCCCAACGCAGATAGAGGTCGCCCATGAAGAAGTAGATCTTGCGGTTGGAATGCGCCGAGCTGCGGTTGGGCCACTCCAGGTACACGCCGGTGCGGGGCGCGAGCACCAGGCCCTCCTTCCAGTCGTCGGCGGTCTTGTGCGGGTAGCCGGGCTCCAGGGTTGCGGGCCACGCGGTGCCGGTGCGCCAGCGCAGGCATTCCTTGCCTTGGAAGGCATGGATCACGCCCTGGCGGTCGGCCGTCTCCGCATAGACGGGCGTGAACTCGCCGCTGGCGAATGTGCCCGGCAGCAGCTCGGCCACAGGCACGGGGCGTTCCTGCGGCGCATTGCGGTCCAGGTCCCAGGCCAGCAGGTCACGCTCGCCCTCGAAGAGGAAGAAGACGGTGCGGCCCCAGGCCGGCACGTGCAGTGCGGCGCGCAGGGCCTTGCCGGGGCAGGCCTGCAGCAGGCCGGGCCAATGCTCGGCGGTGTCGCGCGGGTCACCGGCGACGAGCTTCTCCTCGATCACGTCGTAGCAGGCGAATTGCCGGTTCTTGAAGAAGTAGAGCTTCGGGCCCGGCGGGTCGCCCGCGAAGTGCGGGCCCGGCAGGAACAGGGCCGCGTCGGGCGAGAGGATGGGCCGGGGTGCTTGGGTCATGGGGCGGTGGCAATGGGTTGGGTCGGGTGGTCGCGCGCCGTTGTCGTCTCGTGCGGGAAAGCAGCGGCAACGGCGGCTGCGGCAGGCGCAGAGGAAGCAGCAGGGGCAGCGGCGGCGGTGGTGGTGGTGGCAGCCAGGGCGGTGGCGGCCGCGCCGGCCGGCAATTCGCCGCGCGCGGCGATGGCCTTGCGTGCGGCCAGGTACTCGGCAGGCAGGTTGACGGCGTCGACCCCGATCAGCTGCCCGCCGCGCCGGTACAGCAGCGCAAAGCGCTTGAGCGCGCGGTCGCCGCGTTCGATGATTTCGTCGTGGCCTTCGCTCAGGCCGGCCGATTGCAGCTTCAGTTCGTACTGCTGCGACCAGAACCACGGCACCCGCACATAACGCGCCGGTTTGCCCGCCATCGCCAGCGCGGCCACGGTGGCCTGATCGACGGCGTTCTGCACCGACTCCAGCCGCAGCCGCCGCTGGAACAGCGCATTCGGGTGGCGCGTGCAGTCGCCGGCCGCGAAGATCGCGGGGTCGGACGTCCGCCCGGTGTCGTCGACGACGATGCCATCCTCGCAGGCCAGGCCCGCCTCCTGCGCCAGCTCGGTGTTCGGCACGGCGCCGATGCCCACCACCACCAGGTCTGCAGCCAGCACCTCGCCTCCTTCGAGCTGCACGCCGTGCAGCTCAGTGCCGTCCAGCCGCCCTCGACGGCCAACCAGGCCGCGCACCTGCACACCGCAGCGCACCTGCACGCCGTGCGCGCGGTGCTCGGCTTCGACGAAAGTTGACAGCGCCGGCGTGGTCACGCGCTCCAGCAGGCGCGGTGCGCGCTCCAGCACCGTGACGGCCAGGCCGCGCTGGGCCGCAATGGCCGCCACCTCCAGGCCGATGTAGCCGCCGCCAATCACCACCAGCCGGCGGCCGGCCACCAGCTGGCTGCGCAGGCTGAGCGCGTCGTCCAGCGTGCGCAGCACATGCACCTGCGGGTGCGCCGCAGGCCAGGTGGGCAGTGTGCGGGGCCGCGAGCCGGTGGCCAGCAGCAGGCGCTCGTAGCCTTGCTCGGAGCCATCGGCCAGCCGCAGCCGGCGCGCACTGCGGTCCAGCTGCACCACGGGGCATTGCAGGCGCAGTTCAATGCCGCGCTGCGCGTAGTACGTCGGCGGGCGCAGGTCCAGCCGCCCGAGGTCGAATTCGCCGGTCAGCACCTGCTTGGAAAGCGGCGGGCGCATGTAGGGCCGGTGCGCCTCGGCCCCGATCAGCACCAGGCGGCAGGCCAAGCCTTGCTCGCGCAGGGTAATGGCCGCCTGTACCCCGGCCTGGCCCGCGCCGACGATGACGAAGCAGGCCGCCGACGAAGCGGCGCGTGCCGGCGTGTCCATGGGCTGGGAGTCGAGCATGCGGTGTTGAAGGTCGGAGCACGACGAATATTCTCAGTATATTATTCGCCAGACATTTCCCTCCAGGCCGAGGCCCTGGGTGCTCCGAAGGGTCTCCCCCCTCGCGCCACTTCAAGCTCACATCATGGCCATCTACCAAGTCACCTATTGGCACGAAATCCCGTCCCAGGTGGACGCCAAGGCCCCTGGCGAGCCGCCTTGCAAGCAGCCGCTGAGCCAGCGCTTCCTGGACCTCATCGACCTCATCGCCACCAAGAGGAAACTGGGCGCCACCGACGACTACCTGGCGGGCTGGAACAAGGGCAAGAAGACCGAGCGCGAGGGCTCCGCTGCCGATGTTGTACGGGCGGTTGCCGGGGAGTTCGAGGCCCAGTACGACAGCATCCGAGCCCAGGCCCTGGCGCAGGGCTCGGGTGCGCCAAACGCATGACGGGCGCGCACGCCGGAAGAATATATTCTCTGCACTGATCTCGATCGTGCCCGCGCCCCTACCCCGCCATGCCTCCCGTGCTGCAGCCCCAGGTGCCGTGGATCGCGTTGCACATCCGCCGCCGAACCTGGACGCGCCACTGGTGCAGTTCCAGCCCGGCCCACCCGTCGTGGCCGCGGAGCGCATCCTGCGCATGCAGGGCTATGCCCACCCCGAGCGCGTGCGGCCGGCCATCGCCCGCGCGGCGGCCGAAATGGCCCGCATCGCGCAATCCAGGAGCGTGCCGCGCGTCGCCTACCGCTTCCATGCCGTGCGCGGCATCGACGCCGAGGGCCTGCAACTCGAGCGCGGCGCGCGGCTGCGCAGCGCCGCCTTCGAATCGCGCCTCGCCGGCTGCACGCAGGCCGTGCCCTTCGTGCTCTCCTGCGGCGAGCCGCTGGGGCAGGCCGTCGTCGACCTGGCCGAGGCGGGCGACCTGATGGAGGCCGTGCTGCTGGAGGCCGCCGGCTGGTTGTGCGTGGAGGACGCCACGCGCCAGTTCAAGGATGCGCTGCGCCGCGAGGTGGCCGAACGCGGCGCGCGCATCACCTCGCGCATGGGCCCGGGTTATTCCTACCGCGTGGCCTACCGCGTGGGCACACGCGAGGTCGACTGGCCGCTGGAAGACCAGCGCCAGCTGTTCACGCTGCTCGAAGGCGGCCCGCTGCCGGTGACGCTGATGCCCAGCTGCGCGATGTTCCCCAAGTTGTCGCGCTCGGGCCTGTTCGGCGTTGCGCCGGCTCGCGCGGCCGATCTGCAGGCTGTCTGCGCCTGAATCACTCAAACCCTCGAGGTAAGCACCATGAAGATTGCAGGTGACGGTCTGGTCATCATCGGCGAGAACTTCAACGCCACGCGCAAGATCAAGATCACGAGCCCGAAGGTCATCCAGGACGGTGCCAAGGTCGGCATCGGCTACACCGATCTCGAGGGCAACAAGCGCGTGCTGGACGTCTCCAAGACCATTCCAGACGATGCCAACAAGCGCGCCGGGTTCATGATCCCGCACATCGCCGAGGCCTGCCGCCAGAAGGACATGCACTACATCTCCTGGGCCATCAAGAACCAGGAGAAGCATGGGGCCCACATCATCGACCTGTGCGTCGACGAGATGAGCGTCTACCCCGAGGAGCGCAAGGAGTGGATGCGCTGGCTGGTGCAGACGGCGCAGGGCATCACCGGTTCCATCCTGTCGATCGATTCGTCCGACCCCGAGACCATCCGCGCCGGCCTGGAGGCGCACGACAGCAGCAAGGGCCGCCCGGCGATCAACTCGGTGAACCTCGAAGACGGCCGCCAGGTGCTGGTGCAGATGGCCAAGGAGCGCAACGCGATCCTGTTCGCCAACGCCAGCGGCATGAAGGGCATGCCGCAGAACGACCAGCAGCGGGTGGAGAACCTCGTGGGCTGCATGGACCTGATGGACAAGGGCGGCATCCCGATGGACGACCGCTACCTCGACCCGCTGGTATTCCCGATCGGCGCCGGCCCCGAGTTCGGCCGCCATTACATCGATGCGGTGTCGGCGATCCGCAAGATGTACCCCGACGTGCACATCTTCGGCGGCCACAGCAACGTGAGCTTCGGGCTGCCCGAGCGCAAGACGCTGAACTTCACCTTCGTCGCGCTGTCGATCATCGCCGGCTGCGACGCGCTGATGATCGACCCGATCATGAACCCGTCGAAGGACTTCAACGACTTCATGTTCGCCGCCAACGCCCTCACCGGCATAAACAGACAATTTTTCACGTAGGGCAACCAAGTCGGCACGCTCTTCCTCATT
>JBJXHB010000468.1:0-2819 GCA_046160725.1 Aquabacterium sp. | reverse complement strand
CGGGCGTGATGAGGCCGGCATCGATCTGCTCCTGCAGCAGCGAGTGGTCGCGCGTGATCTGGACCAGCTGGCCGGACCGGAACCGGTAGCAACGCGAGTCTCCGACATGGGCCATCCAGGCACGGCTCTCCCGGAAGACGCCCAGGACCAGCGTGGTGCCCATGCCGGCGTACTGCGGGTTGGAATTGGCGGCGTTGAAGATGGCGCGGTTGGCGTTGTCGACGCAGATGTCCATCGCCCGCCGGACCTCCGGGTCCGTGGCCAGGTAGCCGGCCTCGGACAACCACCGGCCCAGCTCACCGATGATGAAGCTGGTGGCCATGTTGCTGGCCACTTCACCGGCGTTGTAGCCGCCCATGCCGTCGGCCAGCACGACCAGCCCGTTGGCCGCATCCACGGCCACGGAGTCTTCGTTGTTCGAGCGCGCGCGCCCGGGGTCGACAGCGTGATGGAACTCGAACGGCATGCTCGACAAGATCGTCAGCGGGCGGCTTGAAAGGGCTGGCGATTGTGCACCCGGGAACGGGTCGTCCATGGTGGCGGAACCCCGGGTGAACGTGGGGGAGATCACGGCTGGGGAATGTCGCGCAGGCTGAGCGCCCGCAACTGCGCCAGGGCTGTTCGGGCGCTGGGAGGTCGCCGTGCCGGATCGCGGCTCATGAGGGCTTCAACCCAGGACACCAGGGCCACCGGTGCCAGGGGGGCGACCGAAGCCAGCCTTGGCGACTGTCCTGCAGCAACGGCTCGCAGCAACGCGCCCATGCTTGTCTCATCGAACGGCAGCCGTCCGGCGAGCAACTCGTACAGCATGACGCCCAGCGCATAGATGTCACCGCGGGGGCCGGCATCCATGCCAGCCAGGGCCTCGGGCGCCATGTAGGCGGGCGTGCCGACCGACAGACCGCTGCGGGTGACCTCGGAGTCGGTGGCGCGGGCTGCCCCGAAGTCGGCAATCTGCGGGTGGCCGCCGCTCGCCCCGAGCAGCACGTTGGCCGGCTTCAGGTCACGATGCAGGACACCCTGCTCATGGGCATGCGACAGCGCGGCCAGCAAGGCGGTAGCCAGCGACACCACGGCCTGCCATGGCAGCAGGTTGGGCTCGCGCCCATGGGCACTCAGGTCACCGCCAGCCAGGAGAGGAAAGGCGATCCAGGCCCACGGCCCATCCCGGCCGCTGCCCAGTGGAGACACGATGTGCGGATGGGCCAGGCGCGCCCCGATCACCGCCTCCTGCTCGAAGCGTCGGAGCGCCTCGTCCGCCACTGGGTCGGCCTCAGCCGGCGGCAACGCCATCAGCTTGAGCGCGGCCTGCCGACCCTGAGAGTCGACGGCCTGGTGGACCACCGCAGCGCCGCCGCGGCCGAGCAGGCGCTGCAGCGTCCATCCGCCGACGACCGCCGGCAGCGTCATCGTCGGCATGCGTGCGCCGGCAGGATGGCTACAGCAGGGCCTTCAGCATGCGCCCCATCTCGCTGGGGTTGCGCGTGACCTTGAAGCCGCACTCCTCCATGATGGCGAGCTTGGCATCCGCGGTGTCGGCGCCACCGGAGATCAACGCGCCGGCATGACCCATGCGCTTGCCGGGAGGGGCGGTGACGCCGGCGATGAAGCCGACCACCGGCTTCTTCATGTTGGCCTTGCACCAGCGCGCGGCCTCGGCCTCGTCCGGCCCGCCGATCTCGCCAATCATGATGACGGCGTCGGTGTCCGGGTCGTCGTTGAACAGGCGCATCACGTCGATGTGCTTCAAACCATTGATCGGATCACCACCGATGCCCACCGCGCTGCTTTGGCCGAGGCCGATCTCGGTCAGCTGGGCAACCGCCTCGTAGGTCAGCGTGCCCGAGCGGCTGACGACGCCGATGCGGCCCTTGCGGTGGATATGGCCCGGCATGATGCCGATCTTGATCTCGTCCGGCGTAATCAGGCCCGGGCAGTTCGGGCCCAGCAGCAGCGTCTGCTTGCCGCCGGCCGCCTCCTTGGCCTTCATGCGGTTGCGCACCTCGAGCATGTCGCGCACCGGGATGCCCTCGGTGATGCAGATGACGAGGTCCAGGTCGGCCTGCACCGCCTCCCAGATGGCCGCGCCGGCGCCGGCCGGCGGGACATAGATCACGCTGACGCTGGCGCCGGTGGCGGCCTTGGCCTCGGCCACGCTGGCATGGATGGGGATGCCCTCATAGGCCTCGCCGGCCTTCTTCGGGTTGACCCCGGCGACGAAACAGGCGCGCCCGTTGGCATAGCCCTGGCAGCCCTTGGTATGGAACTGCCCGGTCTTGCCGGTGATGCCCTGCGTCATGACGCGGGTGTTCTGATTGATCAGGATGCTCATTCGTGCGGCTCCGGGCTTACTTCACGGCCGCGACGATCTTGGTCGCGGCTTCGGCCATCGTGTCGGCGCTGATGATCGGCAACCCGGAGGCGGCCAGCAGCTGCTTACCCAGGTCCTCGTTGGTGCCCTTCATGCGCACCACCAGCGGCACCGTCAAGTTGACCGCCTTGCAGGCGGCGATCACGCCCTCGGCAATGGTGTCGCAACGCATGATGCCGCCGAAGATGTTGACCAGGATGCCCTTGACGTTGGGGTTCTTCAACATGATCTTGAAGGCCTCGGTGACCTTCTCCGCGCTGGCGCCGCCGCCCACGTCAAGGAAGTTCGCCGGCTCACCGCCGAACAGCTTGATGGTGTCCATGGTCGCCATCGCCAGGCCCGCGCCGTTGACCAGGCAACCAATGTTGCCGTCCAGGCTGATGTAGCTGAGATCGAACTTGCTGGCCTCCACCTCTGCGGCATCTTCCTCGTCCAGGTCCCGGTAGGC
>JBJXHB010000467.1:0-8044 GCA_046160725.1 Aquabacterium sp. | reverse complement strand
CGCATGGATGACCGTGGCAACTGCCCTGGTGATCCTGATGACCATCCCCGGCCTGGCGCTGTTCTATGGCGGCCTGGTGCGCAGCAAGAACATGCTGTCGGTGCTGATGCAGGTGATGGTCACGTTCTCGCTGATCGTCGTGCTGTGGGCCATCTACGGCTACAGCCTGGCCTTCACCGAGGGCAATGCCTTCATCGGTGGTACGGACCGCTTGTTCCTGGGCGGGCTGTTCAACGCTGCCAAGGGCGAGTTCGCGATGGGGGCCACCTTCAGCAAGGGTGTCTACATCCCGGAGCTGCTGTTCGCCGCCTTTCAGGCCACCTTCGCCGGCATCACCTGCTGCCTGATCGTGGGCGCGTTCGCCGAGCGCATGAAGTTCGCCGCGGTGCTGGCCTTCATGGTGCTGTGGTTCACCTTCAGCTACCTGCCCATCGCCCATATGGTCTGGTACTGGATGGGCCCGGACGCCTACACCGGCAAGGAAGTCGTGGATGCCATGAACGCCAAGGCCGGCCTGATCTGGCAATGGGGCGCGCTGGACTTCGCCGGCGGCACCGTGGTGCACATCAATGCCGCGGTGGCGGGCCTGGTCGGCGCCTACATGGTGGGCAAGCGGGTGGGTTACGGCCGCGAGGCGCTGGTGCCGCACAACGTGCCCTTGACCATGGTCGGCGCCGCCTTGCTGTGGGTGGGCTGGTTCGGTTTCAACGCCGGGTCGGCGCTGGAGGCCGGCAACTCCGCCGTGCTGGCCTTCATGAACACCTTCATCGCGACCGCGGCTGCCGTCCTGGCCTGGTGCCTGGGTGAGGCCCTGATGCGGGGACGGGCGTCGATGCTGGGTGCCGCTTCCGGCGCCGTGGCCGGGCTGGTGGCGATCACGCCGGCCGCGGGCAACGTCGGCCTGATGGGCGCGCTGATCATCGGTGGCGTCGCCGGCTTCGCCTGCCTGTGGGGTGTCAACGGCCTGAAGAAGCTGCTCGGCGCGGACGACTCGCTGGATGTCTTCGGCGTGCACGGCGTCGGCGGCATCGTCGGCGCGCTGCTGACCGGGGTGTTCCATGCCCATTCCCTGGGCGGCCCGGGCATGGTGCCGGACTGGACCACGGCGGCCATGGCCACCAACCCGGACGGCATCGGCGCGCAGGTCTGGATCCAGCTCAAGGCGGTGGTGCTCACCATCGTCTGGTCCGGCGTCGTCGCGGCCATATCCTTCTACATCGTCGACAAGGCCATCGGCCTGCGCGTGACGGAGGAAGAAGAGCGCGAGGGCCTGGACATCAGTTCGCACGGCGAGACGGCCTACAGCAAGTAGCCGCCGCGCAACCCTTCTCCTCCAAGGCGAGTTTGGGGGCTGCCACAGGGCAGCCCCTTTTTTCCGGGTGGGCCTTGCGTCGGTGGCCCGGCGTTAGCATCCGCCGCTTCGCCCACTGCGTTCCACCATGACCGTCCATCTGCGCAAGGCCAAGGCCGGGGAGATCCCGATTCGCGTGGTCGACCGGGCCAGCCATCCGGCCCAGCTGGCGCAGGCCGGCGAGCGCGAGCGGCGCTGGCTCACCGCGGTCGGCTTCAACGGCGCACCCGACACCCATGCCCTGGTGCCGGACGAGTCCGGTCGGCCGTGCGCGGTGTGGGCCGGCGTGCGCGCAGCCGATCACCCCTGGGCCCTGGCCGCCCTGCCGCGCGCCCTGCCGGCCGGCCGCTACCGGCTGCATGAGCAAGGCCTGGCCGTGGATGCGCAGGCCGCGGCCTTCTCCTGGACGCTGGGTGGCTATGCCTATGGCCGCTACAAGGCGCGCTCGCTGCCGGGCGCGGAGCTGTCGCTGCCACCGGCCGCCGGCGCGCAGCGCGGGCTGCTGCTGGCCGACGCCGTCGCACGGGTGCGCGACTGGGTCACCACGCCGGCCGAGGACATGGGTCCGGAGCATCTGGCCGAGGTCACGCGCGAGATCGGGCGCGCCCACGGCGCCCGTTTCCGGCAGGTGGTGGGGGACGACCTGCTCAAGCGCAATTTCCCGGCCATCCATGCGGTGGGCCGGGCGGCGACGCGCGCGCCGCGGCTGATCGAGCTGAACTGGGGCGCGCCCAAGGACCCACTGGTCACCCTGGTCGGCAAGGGCGTGTGCTTCGACTCCGGCGGCCTTGACATCAAGGGCGCTGACGGCATGCGCTGGATGAAGAAGGACATGGGCGGCGCCGCCACCGCGCTCGGCCTGGCCCAGGCCGTCATGGCCGCCAAGCTGCCGGTGCGTCTCCAACTGTTGATGCCGGCGGTGGAGAACGCCATCGCCGGCAATGCCTACCGGCCCGGCGATGTCATCCGCACCCGGCGCGGCCTGCATGTGGAGATTGGCAACACCGACGCCGAGGGCCGCGTGATCCTGTGCGACGCGCTGGCCTACGGCGCCGAGCGCCAGCCGGCGCTGATGATCGACCTGGCCACGCTGACCGGCGCGGCACGGGTGGCGCTGGGCGGACAGCTGCCGGCGCTGTTCACGCGGCGCATGGCGCTGGCGCGCGAGCTGGTCGACCAGGGCCTGGCGCTGCACGACCCGGTGTGGCACCTGCCGCTGTGGGCCGACTACCACGGCAGCATCGAGAGCGACATCGCCGACATCGTCAACACCGGCCGCGGCGGCCAGGCCGGCGCGATCACCGCCGCGCTGTTCCTGGCGGACTTCGTGCCCGATGCGCTGGACTGGCTGCACCTGGACCTGTACGCCTGGAACGACGGCGCCCGGCCGGGGCGGCCGGTCGGCGGCGAGGCCCAGGCCCTGCGCCTGCTGCTGGCCTACCTGGAGCGGCGCTTCGGCGCCGGCAGCGCTTGAAATCCGCCGCGCCGGCCCGCACCTGAGGCCCCATGGTCCCGCATCTCGTCACCGCCCTGACCGGCCCCATCAACGAGCTGGAGCAGCGCATCCTGGAGTCGCTGCCGGCGATCGAGCGCTGGTTTCGGCTGGAGTGGATGGAGCACACGCCGCCGTTCTACAGCTCGGTGGACCTGCGCAACGCCGGCTACAAGCTGGCACCGGTGGATACCGACCTGTTCCCGGGCAGCTTCCATGCGTTGACGCCGGAGATGCTGCCGCTGGCGGTGCAGGCCGCCATGGCCGCCATCGAGAAGATATGCCCGGAGGCGCGCAACCTGCTGCTGGTGCCGCAGGCCGAAGCCAGCGACAGCTTCTACCTCGACAACATCCGCACGCTGCAGCGCATCTTCACCCAGGCCGGCCTGAACGTCCGCCTGGGCACGCTGGACCCCAAGGTCACCGCACCGCGCCAGCTGGCGCTGGCCGATGGCAGCAGCCTGGTACTGGAGCCTGTGCGCCGCCAGCGCGGGCGGCTCGGCCTGAAGGGCTTCGACCCCTGCACCATCCTGCTCAACGACGATCTCGGCGGCGGCACGCCGCAGGCGCTGCACAACCTGAACGAGCAGTGGCTGCTGCCGCCGCTGCACGCAGGCTGGGGACGGCGCCGCAAGTCGGTGCACTTTGCCAACTACGAGGAGGTGGCGCGCAAGTTCGCCAAGCTGCTGGGCATGGACCCGTGGCTGATCACGCCTATGCATGCGCGCTGCGGCGAGGTCGACTTCCACACCGCCGAAGGCCTGGACTGCGTGCGCTCGCATGTGGACAGCGTGCTCACGCGCATCCGCCGCAAGCACAAGGAGTACGGCATCGCCGAACGCGCATTCGTGGTGGTCAAGGCCGACGGTGGCCATGAGGGCCAGGGCCTGATGACGCTGCGCGACCCGCGCGACCTGGACGCGGCGGTGCAGCGCATGCGTGCCGATGCGCGCGAGCCCACCGCCGAGGAAGTCATCATCCAGGAGGGTGTGCCGACCTATGAGCGCGTGCACGACGCCCTGGCCGAGCCGGTGGTCTACATGATCGACCGCTATGTGGTCGGCGGCTTCTACCGGGTCCATGCCGGGCGTGGCCCGGACGAGAGCCTGGGTGCACCGGGCTCGCGCTTCGTGCCGCTCGCCTTCGACCAGAGCCACCAGCTGCCGCGCCCGGGCGAGAAGCCCGGCGCCAACGCGCCCAACCGCTTCTACATGTACGGCGTGATCGGCCGCCTGGCCATGCTGGGCGCGGCCTACGAGCTCGAAGCCACGGACCCGCAGGCCGAGGCCGACTGACCGTACCAGGCCGCGCAGCTGGGCCGCCCCGGCGGTTCCCGCCGCTTGCGCGAAGCGAATGTTGCGGCGCACAATGCTCCTTTGCGCTTGCGGCACCTGCCGCGTGCCTTCTTGGCCTCGCCCTCCCACGACCACCGCAGCCCCGCCGCCCTTGCCGCGCTGACGTTAGCGGCGCTCGGCGTGGTCTACGGCGACATCGGCACCAGCCCGCTGTATGCGCTGAAGGAGGTGTTCCACAGCGGGCACCTGCCAGCGACGCCGGCCAACATCCTGGGCGTCCTGTCGCTGATCTTCTGGACCATCACGGTGGTGGTGTCGCTGAAGTACGTGCTGCTGATCCTGCGCGCGGACAACAACGGCGAGGGCGGGCTGATTGCGATGCTGGCGCTGGCCACGACGGCGGTGCGCGACCGTCCGGCGTTGCGCCGCACGCTGATGACCGTGGGCCTGTTCGGCACCGCGGTGTTCTATGGCGACGGCGTCATCACGCCGGCGATCTCGGTGCTGTCGGCGGTGGAGGGCCTGAGCGTGGCCGCGCCGGCCCTGTCCAAGGCGGTGGTCCCGGTCACGCTGGCGGTGCTGGGCCTGCTGTTCTCGGTCCAGCGCTTCGGCACCGCCGGCATCGGCCGCTGGTTCGGGCCGGTCACGCTGCTGTGGTTCGCGGTGCTGGTGGCGCTGGGCGTGCCGCACATCGCAGCCCATCCGCAGGTGCTGGTGGCGTTGAATCCGGCGTACGCGGCCGGGTTTGCCTTGAGCCAGCCGCTGGTGGCCTTCCTGGCGCTGGGCGCGGTGGTGCTCGTGGTGACCGGCGGCGAGGCACTGTATGCCGACCTGGGCCATTTCGGCCGCCGGCCGATCCGCATCGCCTGGTATGCCGTCGTGATGCCGGCGCTGGTGGTCAACTATTTTGGCCAGGGCGCGCTGCTCCTGGCCGACCCGTCGGCGGTGGACAACCCGTTCTATCGGATGGCGCCTGCCTGGTCGCGCCTGCCGCTGGTCATCCTGGCCACGATGGCAACGGTGATCGCGTCGCAGGCGCTCATCACCGCGGCCTTCTCGGTCACCCGGCAAGCCATCCAGCTCGGCCTGCTGCCGCGCATGGAGGTACGCCATACGTCGGTTCGCGACACCGGGCAGATTTACGTGCCCTTCGTCAACTGGGGCCTGTTCGTCTTCATCGTGCTGGCCGTGATGCTGTTCAAGAGCTCCAGCAACCTGGCCGCGGCCTACGGCATCGCAGTGACGCTGGACATGGCGATCACGACGGTGATGACGTTCTTCGTCATCCGCTACGGCTGGCGCTACCCGCTGTGGCTGTGCCTGTCGGCCACGGGCTTTTTCTTCATCGTGGACATCACGTTCTTCGCATCCAACCTGTTGAAGCTGGTGGACGGTGGCTGGTTCCCGCTGCTGATCGGCGTCGGGATGTTCACGCTGATGACCACCTGGGCCCAGGGCCGCCGCCTGCTTGCGCGGCAGCTGCGGGCCGACGCCATCGGGTTGCAGGACTTCCTGGATGCGGTCTTCACCGGTCCGCCGACAAGGGTATCGGGCACCGCCGTGTTCCTCAGTGCCGAGGCCGGCATCGCGCCCAATGCGCTGATGCACAACCTCAAGCACAACAAGGTGCTGCACGAATACAACCTGTTCGTGACCGTGCGCCACCACGAGGTGCCGTGGATCGGCTTTGACCGGCGCATCGAGATGGCCTCGCTGGGCCATGACTGCTGGGCGGTGACGCTGAACTTCGGCTTCAAGAACGACCCGGACGTGCCGCAGGCGCTGGGCCTGCTGGCTGATCGCGGCATTCCGCTGGCGGAGATGGAGACCAGCTACTTCCTGAGCCGCGACATCGTCATCCCGACAATGGCGCGCGACATGGCGCTGTGGCGGGAGAAGCTGTTCGCCAACATGCACAAGAACGCCGCGGCGGCAGCGGAGTTCCTGAACCTGCCCGCCAACCGGGTGGTGGAGCTGGGGGCGAAGGTGGAAATCTGACCCCCCCGAAGCGACCTCCGGTCGCCTCCCCCCAAGGGGGCGGCGCTGTTGGACCGGCCAGGCCGGATCCACGGCGCCCCTGGGCGAACCCCGACTCAGGATGAGCCTCCGGCTGTCGGCCCATGCGCATCAGCGTCGGCCGCAGCAGGCCTCAGCGCATCAGTTGTACTTTTCGGCGCGGAAGTCGTCGTGGCAGGCCTTGCAGGTGCCACCCACCGCGCCGACGGCGGCCTTGATGGCATCCAGGTTGCCGGTCTTGGCGGCGGCGTTCAGCTTGTCGACCTCGCCGGCCATCTTGTCGGCCGCGGCCTTGAACTTGGCGGCCTCTTTCCAGATCTCGGGCTTGGCACGGTTGGGCATGCCCTTGTCGGTGCCCTCGCCAAAGGCCGTGAACGGCAGCTTCGCCAGGTCCGACACGATGACCATGTTGGCCTGCGCCGCAGCGGCATCGAAGGGGATGCGGCCCTGGGCCATGCCGGCCACGCGGCCGAAGTGGTTGGCCATCACCGTGAACGCGCTCTGGCGGTACTTGATGGCGTCCTCGGGCTTCTGGAACTGGGCTGCGGCTGGCAGGCTGGTGGCAGCGACGATGGCGGCCACGGCGGCCATGGAAAGACGGGTCATGCAGGATCTCCAGGTGGTTGGTCTCGTGATGGCACGGCCTGTGCACCGCGCCAGCCCAGTCTACGCACGGCGCGGCGGTTCATTCCGGCGCCTGGGGAAAGCCCGGACAGGTGGCATTCCCATCGCGCCGAGGCGGACACATCCGCTATCGTCGGCCCCCGCCCGGATTCAGGATCGTGCCCATGACCGCTGCCACCTCACCCACCATGGCCGTCCGGGTCTGGGACCTGCCCACCCGGCTGTTCCACTGGGCCCTGGTGCTGGCCGTGATCGGCCTGGTCATCACCGGCAAGGTCGGCGGCAATGCGCTGGTGTGGCACATGCGGCTGGGCTATGTGGTGTTCGCGCTGCTGGGTTTTCGCATCGTGTGGGGGCTGGTCGGCGGGCATTGGTCGCGCTTTGCCAGCTTCGTGCACGGCCCGGGCACTGTGCTGCGCTACCTGCGCGGCGCGGCGCGACCGGGCGAGCACCTGGATGTCGGGCACAACCCGCTGGGCGCGGGTTCGGTGCTGGCCATGCTGCTGATCCTGGCGCTGCAGGTCGCCAGCGGCCTGGTGGTCGATGACGAGATCGCGGTCACCGGTCCGCTGAACAAGTTCGTGTCATCGGCCATGGCCGGCCAGGCCACGGCCTGGCACAAGGGCCCGGGGCAGTGGCTGATCTTCGCCCTGGTCGGCCTGCATGTCGCGGCCATCCTGTTCTATCGGTTCAAGCGGCGCGAGGACCTGGTGACGCCAATGCTGCGCGGCGACAAGCAGCTCGAGCCCGGCACGCCGGCCGCCCGCGACGACACGCGCAGCCGCCTGACGGCGGCGCTGCTGCTGGCCCTGTGGGCGATAGCGGTGTGGCTGGTGGTGAGGCTGGGCGGATGAGCCCGGCGCCGCCGCGGCGCGATGTCCGGCTGGTGCAGGCGGCCGATGTCGCGCAGCTGGATGCCGCGCGCGCGATCTTCCGCGAGTACGCGGCATCGCTGGCCATCGACCTGTGCTTCCAGGGCTTCGAGGACGAACTCGCGGCATTGCCGGGCGACTATGCGGCGCCGCAGGGTGCGCTGCTGCTGGCCCTGGTGGACGGCGCCGTGGCCGGCTGCGGCGCGCTGCGGCCGCTGGCCGATGTGGACTATGCCAACGCCTGCGAGATGAAGCGCCTGTATGTACGGGATGGCTACCGCGGCCTGGGCCTGGGACGCCAGCTGGCCCAGGCGCTGATGGACCGCGCCACCGAGGCCGGCTACTCCTGCATGCTGCTGGACACGCTGGACGAGATGGAGACCGCACGCGGCCT
>JBJXHB010000466.1:0-4237 GCA_046160725.1 Aquabacterium sp. | reverse complement strand
CGAGCGTGGCGCCGAGGTCGTTGACCACGACCTTTGCGCCGGCGTCGGCCAGCGCCAGCGCGATCGCCCGGCCCAGCCCGCGGCCGCCGCCGGTCACCAACGCCACCTTGCCGTCCAGCAGCTTGCTCATGTCGGGTCTCCTCGGTGTGGCCAACGGCGCCCTTGCGCCAACCGGCGGGATTCTGGAGGATCACGGCACCCGGGGGTCCCGCGCCAGCACCGTGACTGCGGGCCGGCACTGGCCGCGGCAGCGGCCAGGCGCGGGCACACTCGCAGCGAAACATCAGGAGCCGGGCCGACATGGACTTCACCGAGACCGACGACCAGCGCGCCATCCGCGAGGGCGTGCGCGCCGTCATGCGCCGCTTCGGCGACGACTACTGGCTGGCGCGCGATGCGGACGGCGCGTTCCCGCGCGAGTTCCACCGCGCGATGGCCGATGCCGGCTGGCTGGGCATCACCATGCCGCCGGAGCATGGCGGCGCCGGTTTGGGCGTCACCGAGGCGGTGCTGATGATGCACGAGGTGGCCAGCCACGGCGGCGGCATGGCAGCAGCGTCCAGCGTGCACATCAACCTGTTCGGGCCGCATCCCATCGTGCGCTTCGGCACACCCGAGCAGAAGGCGCGCTGGCTGCCGCGCCTGGTGCGTGGCGAGGACCAGGTGGCCTTCGGTTTCACCGAGCCCGACGCCGGGCTGAACACCGCCGCCATCAAGACCTTTGCCCGCCGCGTCGACGGCGGCTACGTCATCAAGGGCCAGAAGGTCTGGACCAGCACCGCCCAGGTGGCCGGCAAGATCATGCTGCTGGCCCGCACCACGCGCCTGGAGGACTGCGCCCGCCCGACCGACGGCATCAGCATCTTCTATACCGACCTGGACCGGCGCCGGATCGACGTGCACCTGATCGAGAAGATGGGTCGCAAGGCGGTGGACAGCAATGCCATCTTCATCGACGACCTGTTCGTACCCGAGACCGACCGGGTCGGCGTCGAGGGCCAGGGTTTCGGCACCATCCTGCACAGCCTGAACCCCGAGCGGCTGCTGGTGGCCGCCGAGGCCATCGCCATCGGCCAGGATGCCTTGCGCCGCGCCACCGCATATGCGCGCGAGCGGGTGGTGTTCGGGCGGCCGATCGGCCAGAACCAGGCCATCCAGCATCCGCTGGCCGAGCGCTGGATGGCGCTGGAGGCGGCCTGGGGCATGGTGCTCAAGGGGGCCTGGCTGTACGACCAGGGCAGGCCCTGCGGTGCCGAGGCCAACGCCGCCAAGTTCCTGGGCGGGCGCGCGGGCTGGGACGCCTGCCAGCAGGCGGTGCTGACGCTGGGCGGCTTCGGCTATGCCAAGGAGTACCACGTCGAGCGGTTGCTGCGCGAGGTGATGATCAACCGCATCGCGCCGGTCAGCGAGCAGATGATCCTGTCGTTCATCAGCGAAAAGGTGCTGGACCTGCCGCGCTCGTATTGAGTGCCCGAGGGGCCGGGCTGGGCCCAATCCGCCACCTGGGCGGCCACCGCAACGGAAACGGGGCGCCGCAGCGCCCCGCCTGGCCGATCCGACGTGCGGTGGTCAGCGCACGGCGCGGCGACGGCGCGCCACGAACCCGACCGCTGCCAGGCCAGCGGCCATCAGCGCATAGGTCTGGGGCTCCGGCACCGCCGCGAGCACGGCATGGTTGTCGGTCTCGAAGGCGTTGGAGGTCGAGCGCATCACGATCTTGGTGAACGCCTGGCCGTTGTCGGCAAAGAAGTTCAGGTACTGGCCACCCTGCACCTGGCCTTGGAAGCCGTTGGCCTTGTTGGGCCCAAAGATCTGGGTGCCGTTCAGCACCGTGCTGCCGCCCATGGCATCGTGAAGCTCGATCGTGTTGTAGGCATCCGGCGACCCCCACAGGAAGCCGTAGTAGCTGACCGGCATGGCGCTCAGGTCGATGACGACCGGGCCGGTCTGGTTGCCGCTGGTGCCCACCGACAGGAACTTGCCGATGGACCCAGGCGGGCGGGCGGTGACGCCGCCGATGCTGGCGTTGAACAGCGCGCCGCCGGTGACCGACAGGTCGATGGCCTCGTTGCTGTCGGTGGACAGCAGGTCGAAGGTCTCGTGCAGGGCGCCGGCCTCGCCGCTGTAGGCGCCACCGGTGATGGACCAGGTCAGGGCCTGCGCCTGCAGGCCGGTCAGGGCGGCCGCAACGGCGACCAGCTTGGAGAGATGCTTCATGGCAACGACGTCCTTGGGGTTTTGTTGGAGCGACACCGAAGTGGCATCGCATGACCCGGATTGTCGAAACCATGGCCCGGCAGCGGTATCCCGCGCCTGCGGGCCTTGTGGGGGCCCGGGCGCGAAAGACGTCACACGGTCAGCGCGCCGGCTGGATCTCCGTCACCACGTAGCGGCCGCTCTCGCTGACGACGCGCACGCGGACCTTGTCGCCCGCCTGCACCTTGTCCAGCAGCGCCTTGTCGCGCACCGTGAACACCATGGTCATGGCCGGCATGTCCAGGCTCTTGATCTCGGCATGCTTGAGCGTGATCTTGGCGCTGTCCTTGTCCACCTTGCGCACCTCGGCATCGGTCAGGTCGGCGGCCTGGGCCGCGGCCAGCAGGGGCAGGGCCGCCGTGGCCAGCAGGGCCAGGGTCTTGCGCAGGTATCGGATCGGGCTCATCAGGGTTCCCTCGTGTTGAGGCTACAACGCCTATCGGGGTCGCCAGGTGCACACCGCAACCTCAATGGTGCACGGGCCGACCCGCTTGGTTCGCTCTAAGGTGCCGTTTGGCCGAGTTGCATCAACATCCGTGCAGCGAGGTACAGGCGCGGCACGATGGTGTCCAGCTCGATGTATTCGTCACGGGCGTGGTAGCCCGCGCCAGGCAGCCCCAAGCTCTCCAGCACCGCCGCCTTGCCGCTCTGGCTGGCATACCCGGCATCGGTGGCGCCGCCGGCTATGGGATGCAGGGCCAGCTTTCGCCCGTCCAGCTCGGCATAGATGCGCCGGGCTCGCTCTGCCAGGGCCTGGGTGCGCGCATCGCCGGTGAACGGCGGCCGACCCACGCTCAGGCTGACGGTGGTCTCGGTGTCGGGCACCAGCCGGCCTTCGGCCACCTTGGCGCGCAGGGCAGCCAACAGTTGCTCGTCAGCGCCATGGCGGGTCACCCGCACGTCGCCACCGACGCTGGCGCTCTCGGGGATCTGATTGCGCACGGTGCCGGTGCTCAGCATCGTCCAGTTGAGCTGCGCACCGGGCACGCTCTTGGCCACATCAGCCGTCTTCAGCATCTGATGCGCAGCTTCGACCAAGGCATTGCGGCCGAGCTGAGGGGCTGCACCGGCATGTGCCGACCGGCCTTTGACCTGCAGCGTCACCTGTCCGGCACCGGCTGCCGCCAGCAACACGCCTTCGCCCTGCGGCGTGGTGGTGGCCGCTGTGGGCTCGAACGACAGCACCACGTCCTGCTCGGCGGCCAGCGCAGCGATCACCGGCCCGGACCCGCGCGAGCCGCTTTCCTCATCGCCATTCAGCAGCACGGTCAGCGACGCGTAGTCGCGCCAGCCCTGGCGCTGCAGCAGGGCCAGCGCGTGCAGGATGACGGCCACGCCGCCCTTGTCGTCGGCAATGCCGGGGCCGTACAGGCGGTTGCCGTCCTCGCGCAACGGCTGGCTGGCCAGCGTGCCCGGGAAGTAGATGGTGTCCAGATGTGCCATCAACATGATGCGGCGCTGGCCGTTGCCCTGCAGCCGGCCGATCAGCACATCCGCACGGCCGGCACCCGGCTGCCGGCGCTCCACCGCCATGCCCAGCGCCTTGAGGCGCACCTCGGCCGCGTCGGCGATGCGGGCCAGGCCGGCCAGATCCATGGTGCCGGACTCGATGGCGACCAGCTCCTTCAAGGTCTGCACCACGGCGCCGTGCTCGGCGCGTGCCGCCTGCAGCAGGGCATCGTCACGCGCCTGGGCGACGCCGAAGGACAGGCACGCAAGCGACAGCGCCAACGCACGACGGCATGTGATCATGGTCGGCCTTTCTCTAGCAGCAAGCTGCGGATGGATGGCCAGCCATTCTGCGCCGCTGCCGCTGCACCAACCTTCTTCCCCATACTGAGTCACATGAACCGCTTCCTTGCCCACTGCGGCGCCCGCTACCCCATCGTGCAGGCCCCCATGGGCTGGATCGCCCGGCGCCAGCTCGCCGGGGCCGTCTCGCGCGCCGGCGGGCTGGGCATCATCGAGACCTCCTCCGGCG
>JBJXHB010000465.1:0-40775 GCA_046160725.1 Aquabacterium sp. | reverse complement strand
CGCGGGCTGTTGCGTCAGCGGCGCCACCAGGCGCGCGCCACCATGCCAATGAAGGCCATGTCCTCGATGAAATAGCGGCGGAACATGCGCCGGGGCTCCAGCAGGAACCGGTAGAACCACTCCAGGCCACTGCGCTGCATCCACACAGGCGCCCGTCTGACCTTGCCGGCGGCCACATCGAAGGTGCCGCCCACGCCCATGGCGAACGGGACCTTCATGTGCGCCTGCCAACGGCCGAGGAACTGCTCCTTCTTCGGGCTGCTGATGGCCACGAACAGCAGGTCAGGCCGGGTGTCGGCGATCGCCTGGACCACCGACTCCTCCTCCTCGGGCTTCCAGTAGCCGTTGCGGTGGCCCGCAAACGTGAGCGATGCGTAGCGCTGCTGGTAGATCTGGCGCACCGCACCGACCACCTCCTCGCGCGCACCCAGCAGGTAGACCCGCCAGCCACGCTGGGCGGCGCGCTGCATCAGCGCGTCGAAAAGGTCCACGCCTGCCACGCGCTCCTTCAGCGGCGTACCCAGCAGGCGAGAGGCCCAGACCACCGGCATGCCGTCGACGTTGATCAGCGCGCAGTCGTTGATGATGCGGCGCAGCTCCGGGTCATGCCGGGCCTTGACCAGCTTGTCGACGTTGACCACCACATGCTGGTGCGGGCGGCCGGATCGGATGAAGCCCTCCACGCGCAGCAGCGTCTCTTCCATCGACAGGTTGTCGACAACGCAGCCCATCATCTCGATGCGCTGAGGCGGTGTATCGGCCGCCTGCGGTGTCGACGGCATCGCGGTCACGCTGACAGCTCCTGGGCCAGCACGGCCACGATGCGCTCGGCGGCATGGCCGTCCCAGAGCGCTGGGCGCCGCCCGACTTTCCCGCGACCGGCCAGCACCTCGCGCGCCAGCGCCACGATGCGCGCCGGGTCGGTGCCGGCCAGCATGTTGGTGCCCTCGTCCACGGTGACCGGGCGTTCGGTGCTCTCGCGCATCGTCACGCAGGGCACTCCCAGGGCGGTGGTCTCCTCCTGGAGTCCGCCGCTGTCGGTCAACACCAGGGCAGCGTCCTTCCACAGGTGCAGGAACGACATGTAGGGCTGCGGGTTCATCAACGTCACGTTCGGGCCGAGGTCGATGCCAAACCGCTCCAGGTTCCCGCGCGTGCGCGGATGCACCGGAAAAGCCAGCGGCAGGGCCTGCGCCATCTCGTGTACAGCGATGCCGACACGCTGCAGCGCGGCCTCGGTGTCGACGTTCGACGGCCGGTGCAGCGTGACCACGCCGTAGCGCGCATGGGCCCGACGGAAGGCATCCGACTCCAGCGTCGAAGTGTCCATGCCGCGAAGCTTGTCGGCCTGGAACAGCAGGTTGTCCACCATCACGTGCCCAACCTCGTGCACGCCGGTCTCACGGCCCTCGCGCCGCAGGTTGATCATGCCGCTGGGCTCGGTGACGAAGTACCAGTCGCTGATGGCATCCGTGACCATGCGGTTGATCTCCTCCGGCATGGTCATGTCGCCGCTGCGCAGGCCAGCCTCGACATGGGCTACCGGCACGCAGGCCTTCTTGGCCACGATGGCGCAGGCCAGGGTCGAATTGACATCACCCACGACGACGCAGGCGGCCGGCTTGCCCTGCGCCAGCAGCTCCTCGTAGGCGGTCATGATCTTGGCTGTCTGCTGCGCATGGCTGCCACCGCCCGCGCCAAGCCGGACGTCCGGCGCCGGAATACCCAGTTCCTCGAAGAACACGTCGTTCATGTCCCGGTCGTAGTGCTGGCCGGTGTGCACCAGGCGCCAGTCCAGGCGGCCGTCGGCCCGCAGCGCACGGACGATGGGCGCGATCTTCATGAAGTTCGGGCGCGCACCGGCGATCAGGTGGATCAGGGGTCGGGTCATGGCACAGGCGTCCCGTCAGGTGCGGTAGTAGCCGCGGTACCAGTCAACGAACCGGGCGACGCCATTGGCAATCGCCGTGCCGGGCTTGAATCCGGTCCATTCGGTCAGCGCGCCGACATCGGCATAGGTCGCCGGCACGTCGCCCGGCTGCAGCGGCATCAGGTTCATGGTGGCGTTGCGACCCAGCGCCTGCTCAATGGCGCCGATGAAGTCCATCAGCTGGACCGGCCCTTGGTTGCCAATGTTGAACACGCGGAACGGCGCCCACGAGGAACCCGGTTCCATCGTCGTGCGGTCGAAGGTCACGTCGGGCGCCGGGATGCGGTCGATCACCCTGACCACACCCTCGACGATGTCGTCGACATATGTGAAGTCACGCTGCATGCGACCCTCGTTGAAGACGTCGATCGGACGGCCTTCCAGGATGGCGCGGGTGAACAGGAACAAGGCCATGTCGGGGCGGCCCCAGGGGCCGTAGACCGTGAAGAAGCGCAGGCCGGTGGTCGGCAGGCCATACAGATGGCTGTAGGTGTGGGCCATCAGCTCGTTGGCCTTCTTGGTAGCGGCATAGAGGCTGACCGGATGGTCCACGCCCTGGCGCTCCGAGAAAGGCATCGTCTCGTTGCCGCCGTAGACGCTGGAACTGCTGGCATAGACCAGGTGCTGGACGCCATGGTGGCGACAGCCCTCCAGGACGTTCATGAAGCCGCTGATGTTGGCCTCGATGTAGGCCTGCGGGTTCTGCAGCGAATAGCGCACGCCGGCCTGGGCCGCCAGGTTGACGACGGCGTCGAAGCGTTGGCCGGCGAACAGCGCCTCCATCGCCGCCCGGTCGGCAATGTCGCCGAGCAGGAAGCCGAAGCCCGGCCGCCCTTCCAGGCGTGCCAGACGGTCCCGCTTCAGCTGCGGGTCGTAGTACGGGTTGAGGTTGTCCACACCGTGCACCGTGTCGCCACGTGCCAGCAGGCGCTCACACAGGTGCATACCGATGAAACCGGCCGCACCTGTCACCAGGATCTTCATGTGATGTCGCTCTTCAAGCCAAAGAGGATTGTCGCCGTGGGCCGCGCCCGACTGGAGCCGGCCATGGCTTCACAGCGGCCATGGCATGTCATGTTTCACGGATGCCGCCGAGGGCCTGCCGTGCGGATGCACAGCGCGCACTACCAGCCGTGCGCAAACCGCAGCGAGCGGATCATGCGCCTGAGGCGCCACTTGAGGGACTTGTCGACTGACACCGATCGGCCGAGCAGGGCATGGCGCAGCGAGTACTCGTCCTTGGCCGTCTTGTCGGCATGCGCATAGAACCGCGCTGTCGCGGCGGCATCAATGGCGCCCGAAGCCATCCAGTCCGGCACGAAGGCGTTGCACAGCACGTCCACATCGGTCAGCACCTTGCTCAGGCCGGTTCCGGTGGTCGGGCAGACGCTCTGGTAGGCGTCGCCGATGGCCACCACGCCCGGCCGGGCGCAATCCTGCAGTCGGTACAAATCGATCTTGAAGGGCTCTACCTTGCCGACCACCTTGAACGGGCTGATCACCCGGTCCAGCCCAGGCAGCAGGCGCAACAGCGCGGCGCCTGGATCACGCACCACGTCGCGCGTGGCGGCGTCGCGCGCCGGCCAGTAGGCAAACAGATTGCCACGCATGTGCTGGCCCATGCGGAACAAGGTGATGTAGCCGACCCTGTCGGCTGTCGAGACCGGCCGGTAGGTCACGGCGTCAAAGTCGAAGGCGTTGCCGTCCGCCCGCTCCAGCATAAAGCCGAAGGCCAGCGACAAATCCTCGTGGATCATGCGCCTCGACGCGCCGAGTGCGGCGGTCAGGGTGTCGCCCATGCCGTTGGCGATCACCACCAGCCGGGCATCCAGGCGGGTGCCATCGGCCAGCGTCACGGCTGGGCGGACCGCATCGGGCACGATGGCTTCGACCCGACCGTGGCGCAGGTCCACGCCGGCGGGAAAGCAGGCCCGGACCTGGTTGACGATGTCGCAGTAGGAGATGCCGAACTGCTCGATCGGCCGGCGATACAGGATGCGGCCGCCCCGGCCATGGATGATCTCCCGGATCAGACGTGTCGACGGCTGCACCGCGTCGAACAACTGCAGCTTGCGCAGCAGCGCGGCCTGGTCCGGCTCTATCTTTTCGGCGCGGAAAAGCGGCGGAAACGTCGGATACGGGTCGACCACGGTTACGGACATGCCGCGCCGCGCCAGAACCACGGCCGTGGCGCTGCCGGCCAGCCCAGCGCCTATGACAATGACATCGCGCTGCACCGGCGCCGCCGACGTATCCATGGCTCAGGCGTTGGCGACGGCCGGCTTCAGGTTGACCAGGAAGGCCATGGCCTGCGGGCCCTCGCGCCAGTACTCGATCAATTCCAGTTGCGGGTTGCGCGCCAGCCACTCGGCGCAGGCCCGCTGCTCGCCGTGGAGCGGGCTGCCCTTGAATCGGAACCAGTCGTGAAAGATGATCACCGTGCCCTGGCCGACAAGGTCGGTGATGAAGTCCAGAACCGGCACCGTCGACTCGTACAGGTCGCAGTCGATCATCACCATGGCCGCCTGGCGCAGCCCGTAGCGTGCCTTGACCTCCGCCGTCAGGCTCTGGTCGTACATCCCTGCCACCGTGATGACACGGGAGAGGTCGACACCGTCAGCCGCGATGTTGGCCCGGAACTGGGGCTCCGAACAGGCATAGGCGCCCGGGTGGTAGTCCGCCTGGCGAGCCGCCTCGCCGTCCGGCAACCCGGCAAAGGAGTCGAAAGCCACGAAGCGCGGTGGATGGTCGAACCAGCCGGCCGATGCCGGGGTCCGGGGCATGGACGAGGCCACCACGCGGCGGTTGCGCTCGATGGCCGCATAGGCGTCCGCAAACGAGGCGCCACGGAACACGCCGAACTCGAGGTAGTCGCCTTCGATCTGGTTGAAGGCGATGAACGATGCACCGGTGTGGACACAACCGTTGGTGCCGGTGTAGTTGTTCTCGTTCAATGCAAAGCGGCCGGCCATCCGGCGCAGCGGCAGCAGCATCCGCTTGAGGGTCTCACGCATGGGTCATCTCGGGTTGTGGATCGCTTCGGGGCTTGCAGCCTCAGCGGGACCGCCAGGACTGCAACTTCAGCTGAAGGGCCTTGCGCTGCTGCGGCGACAGAAGGCTGCGCAGGCGCAGGTACAGCCAGCCGCGCCAGGTCAGCGCCATTGCGGCGTTGACCTGGTCGACCCTGACCCCACCGAAGCCCTCCTTGAACTGGTTGATGCGCAGCAGCGCCTCGTCGTCCTGTCCAGCGTACCAGCCGCCGAAGTCGTAGACCTTGAGGCCAGCGGCCTTGAACGCCAGGATGTCCTTCCAGTGCAGCAGGCGGTTGGCTCGGCCGATGGTCGCACGCGTCTCGTTGTCATCGAGTTGCCGGAAATGCGACGCCGAGTACAGCAGCGTGGCCCGTTCCGTTGTCAAGGCATGGACGTGCCACACCACCGTCTGCCCGCCCCAGTCGGCACGGCTGAACCGGATCGTGCCGGCGCGCCCCCGCGCGAGCAGTTCTTCCGCCCCAATGCGGCTGACACCCTTGCCGGTCGCGAACTCGTCGTAGAAGGCCTGGAACCGGCGACACAGCGCCTCGTCGGAGTTCGGCTCCATCAGGCAGACCACCTGGTCCTTGCCTTCGGCTCGCCGCACCTTGTACTTGGTATCGCGGTTCAGCCCTTGCAGCAGTTCATCCTCGGTGCGGGCCAAGTCCAGCGTCAAAGTCGAGAACGGCGTAGCGAAGGCGCCCGCCGGCGAGCTGCTGTACTGGAAAAGCATCAGGACATCACATGCGGACGGCCTTTGCAGCGGTTCGTCCAACCACTGCTCCGCCATGCGGATGCGACCGCGGTTGTAACGTGCAGCCACCCGATCCGGTGGCCGGTTGGCCGTCATGGCCGCGCCCGGGCGCGCAGGGTGCGCCATCGAGGCAGGGTGAGCAGACGGTCGGTCACCGTCAGGCCCTCGCTGAAGTTGAAGGTGTGCCATGGGTCGCGCTGTCCGTGCTCGGCAGGACCCCAGCCGGGAACGGTCTCCTCCTCGAAAGCATCTGTCGTCAGGCGGCTCACCCGCAGGCAGACCGTTGCGCCGCCGTAGCGGGTCGAACAGTCTTGCGCAACGCGATACAGAACTCCACCCTCCACCCACATCGCACCGGCCGGGCGCGAACTACTCGCGTCGACTTTTACCGGATTCAGCGGGTGCGCATGCCAGGGGCCCTCGACCGACGGCGCGTAATAGATGTGCAGAGCATCATCGAGCGCCCCACCGCGGACCGTACTGGACGCAAACATCCACAGGCGCCCGTCGTATCGCACGATCGTCGCATCCGCCAGGCGAGTGCCCTCGATCAGCACCGCATGTCGTCGCCAGGCGGCACCGCCGTCCACGGCTTCATACAGCGTCGTACCTCCCGTTTCGGATGCCTCGGGCAGCAAGAAGGTTCGACCACCCTCCTGCCAGACGAATGGGTATGAAAGATGCCAGGGCTCGGCCAACACCACCTGGGCCGGCCCGACCGGCCGACCGGCGGTGTCGATCTCGACCCTGCTGATGTGGCCACGCTGGGTTCGAAACGGCAACTCCTCGAACAACACGTAGCGCCGATCACCCATGCGCACCAGGAAGGGGTCGGCCCAGAAGGCCGTGTCCGGCGGGTCCAGACGGCTCACGGTCGGCCCCGGGCGCGTGGCGTTGTCGTGACGGCGGCCCAGCTCGATGACCCATTGCTCTCGACCACGCAGCCACGCCAGGGCGCTCTTGAGCATCTGCCATAGAAGCCGCGGTGCCGATACAGGCGCCGCGGTGCATGGCGACCCGGGTGCGGCTTGCAGCGACACGGCTCGACGAGCCAGCGCACCCTGTATCAGGCTCGGCAGCTTGGCGGCGCACAAGATCACACTGCGTTGGAGCGACCGGTGTTCCAGGCGCAACTTGCCAGTCATCAGCAGGCGCGGTTGCGCTTCGCCGCTGCGCAGCCACACCCGCGCCAGCACCATGCCGCCAGGCTGCCCGATGCGCTGGCGAACCGCCTGCACCAGACCGTGGGCTGGAAGGCCTTCATAGTCGACCCACAGGCATTCGACATGCCCCCCTGGTATCGACTCCTCACCCCAGGCCAAGTGAACCGCCGCCTCCGCGGACTGGCGAACATCGTCCGCAGCCGGCAGATCGAACGCCTTGCCGTGCCAACGGCTCCGGCCGAACAGCTGGCGATCCAGCCCGCGATACAGGCGCTCCAGAGCCGAGGACCGGGCGGCGGTCATGCCTGCGGCCAAGGATCGCCCGACGTGATGCCCGGACGACACCAGCCGCCAGTGCGACGAGAGCGCCGCCAATTGCAGGGCATCAGCACCCTCAACGCGTCCGGGGTCCAGGCCATGCACGACCAGTTGCCCGACCTCACCTCCCATTGCCGACACGCTCCCAGATTCCCTGCACGCTAAACCGTCACCTTTGACCAGGTGACGCGGCGACATCGCCGGCGACCGTTGTGGACAGGCGAGCCAAGGCAGCATTATCCCGTGGCACATAGGTACGGCCTACAGATCGTGCATCCGCTTCGAGAGCGCCGCCGCCTGCACACCAGTCGTTGCAATCGACACGCCCTGTAGACAGATGCGTCATTGATCTGGTCACAGTCGGAGCCGATCCAGCATCCATCAAGGCCCGCCGAGCCACTGTTGTGCATCGGGCCTTTCGACCGATGGTGTCTCCGAGGCAGATGCAATGATTTCCTACCCAGAACGAAAGTTGGGCACGCTGGTCAGTCTCTTTGCGGCATGTGCTGTCCTGGCCGGTTGCGGTGGTGGTGGAGATGCCCAGGAGGTGATGTCGGGCAGCCCGAGCCAGCCCCAGGGTAGCCAGCCTCCTGCGCCCGGCCCATCACCCTCGCCTGCCTCGCCACCATCCCCGGCGCCATCACCGGCGCCTGAACCTGCTCCTGCACCGGTGCCCGCGCCTTCGCCTGCGCCTTCCCCCTCTCCTTCCCCTGCCCCAACACCTTCACCCGCGCCTTCGCCGGCTCCCGCGCCTGCCCCTTCTCCGGCGCCTGCGCCGTCTCCCGCACCGACACCCTCGCCTGCACCTGCACCTTCGCCCGCTCCTGCACCTTCCCCCGCTCCTGCACCTTCGCCCGCTCCTGCACCTTCCCCCGCACCGGCCCCCTCACCTGCACCGGCACCCTCGCCTGCACCGGCACCTTCGCCAGCACCAGCTCCTTCGCCCGCACCGGCACCTTCTCCCGCACCTGCACCGTCTCCCGCACCCGCACCTGCACCGACGCCCGCCAACTTTCAGAGCGTCGTGACGTACTACGTGGACGGCGCTTCTGGTAGTGACGCCAATGACGGTCGCTCCGATGCCCGTCCCAGACGCACCTTGTCCCAATTGAACCTTCAGTCCGTTACGGTCCTTTTGAGGCGTGGCACCACGATCGAGATGCGTACCAGCGTGTTCCCGGTCAATCTCGTGCTCGACGCCTATGGCAGCGGCGCGAAGCCGATCCTTTCGGTGCCGACCGGCGCGACCGCCGGCATCGTGCCGTCCACAGGGGAGATAGTGGTCCGAAACGTTGTCTTCCGCGGCAATCCGGCTGACATGAGCAGCAACTCGGCCGTTGGTGGCGGCAAGGCCAGTCGTGTGGTGGTCGAGGACTGTGAGTTCGACTACTTCGCGAACGCGGTGACGTTCAGTGGCGCCAATGGCGTCATTCAGCGCAACCGCATCTCGAACATGAGCAACAACGGCCTGTACGGCGGCAAGTGGGGCTACCCGGCACCGTCGAACTACCTGATCTCCGAGAACGTGATCGACGCGACCGGCACCGCCAACGATGCCATCACCCTGCACGACGGCGATGGCATTGGCGAGGGCAATCGCATTCTCAACAACCGCCTGTGGGGCGCCCGCGAGAACGCGGTCGATGTGCTCGGACAGTTCCGGGCGACCACCATCCAGGGCAACACGATTGGCTCGAATGGTCTGGCCGGCATCATCGTCTCGCGCAACACAGGAAGCGCGACGGGCGGCGAAGGGACCATCATTGCCGACAACGTGTTCACGGGCTCGTCGAACACGGCCATCTACGCCAGGGTCAACGGCGCGACCATCACCCGCAACCGGATCGCCAACCTCTCGTCGACCAGCCTGGCGTCGGCCATTGCCGTATCCGGACCCGCCGACATCACGGACAACACCATCTCTGTGACCTCGGCCTCGACTCGACCGGTGATCACGTTGATCCAGACCGCAGGCCTTCCGTCGCCGACGGGAACGATATTGCGCAACAGCATCGACAATGGCAGCTCGCAACAGTTGTTCGGCGTCATCGTGGCTTCCGATACCGCCGACCAGCTGGTGTCGCGCTGGAACATCGACCAGAACGCGTACCGGGTCAACACCAGCAACGTGGGCTGGTTCTTCGGCCTCAGTCTCAGTGCCTGGCGCAGCCGCAATTGGGGTGGCAGCTTCCCGTTCAAGGACCAGGGTGCCCAGATGACCGTTGTGAACCAATGAGCTGCCGAGGCTGCGGTCCGGCTTGTGTTGCGTCTTGTAACGAGACTTGCCGGCTTAGGGGTGTGCAGCACAGACAAGTGAAAATAGAGTCGCCAATTGCCTGCCAGATCGTTCCTTGGGTGGGCTGCCTTGTCTGGACTCCTTAATGTCGTTGCGCCAACTGTTTGTACTGCCTGCCCGATCGTTGATCGTGCTGGGGTTTTCCATTGCGGTGAGTGCATGCGGCGGAGGCGCCACCGGTCCAGCTGAGTTGGCCCAGCCGGTGGAGTCCACTGACGACTCCCAATTGCGCGCCCGGGCTTTGGCGACCTTGGACGCCATGGAGGTCTCCGATCAGGTATTGCCGATCGAGGACCCGGGGGCCAACCTGATTGCACCACCGCCCAGCACCGGACAGAACGTCTTCTACGTGGACGGCGCGGCCGGCAACGACACCAATGACGGTCGTAGCATCACCAAGGCCAAGCGCACACTGACCAGCTCGATTCCGATGGTCAATGCCACGGTCTACCTGAAGCGGGGCACGACCGTCCAGTTGGCGACCAACATCTGGCCGCGGGACACGTTCATCGCGGACTATGGCGATGCAGCGGCGCCCAAGCCGATCCTGCAGGTGCCTCAAGGCACGGCCAACCAGATGTCGGTCGACGGCGGCCAGTTCCACATCCGCGAAATCGACTTCCGCGGCAGCGACATGACCACCTCCGGCTCCGGCGTCAACGGCGCCAAGGCATCCCGCCTGGTGGTCGAAAACTGCATCGTCACCGGATGGGGCAACAGCATCCGGTTTGTCGGCAGCGGCGGCATCATCCGCGGGAACACGTTGAAGGGCTATACCTCCGTTGGCATCTATGGCGGGCGGTACGGCGTGCCGGCCCCGTCGAACTACGAGATCTCCTACAACACGATCGATGGCAGCCTTGGCAAGGACGCGATCTCCCTGCACGACGGCGACGGTGTCGGCACCGGCAACCGGATCCGCAGCAATTCGATCATCGGCGGGTCGGAGAATGGCATTGACATCCTCGGCATGTATCCGCAGACCACGATCGAGTACAACGCCATCCGCAGCACCAAGCTGGCCGGGATCATCGTGTCCATGGCCACCGACAACATCAACGGCGCCCACGATGCGGTGATCCGCGGCAACTCGATCAGCCGGTCGGAGACCGCCGGCATCTATGTCCGTGCCGACCGAGCTGTGGTCACCGGCAATACGCTGTACAAGATGTACAGCACGGGCATGTCGTCGGGTATTGCGTTGGCCGGCAGTGCCACGGTCACCGACAACACGATCACGGTGCCGTCGTCGGTGACGCGGCCTGCGGTGCTGTTGATCCACGTGGCCGGTCGCCCGGTACCTTCCGGCACCTTCATGCGCAACAGCATCACCAGTGCCAGCCCGACCGCCTACATCTACGGCCTGCAGGCGGGCACGACCACCCGGACGCTCATGGGCAGCCAGTGGAACATCGAGTCCAACACCTACTCGGTACCGTCGTCCACGGGCATCTACTTTGCCAGTGGCAACTTCAACGAGTGGCGTGCGGTCAACTGGGGAGGCGCGTTCCCGCTGAAGGACCAACTGTCGACGATCACCTACACGAATGTGAACCAGTGATGCCAGGGCGTGGCGCGTGATGTCGGGCTAGGCCAGGTAGTCGAGGCGGTTCCACATGGGTGTGCCCGCACCGGCAAACGGGTGCCGGTCGATGACATCGGCCCGCGCGCGCAACCCGGGCATGGCCAACCGCTCGGCACCGGGGTTGTGATGCACGGCCAGCCAGCGCAGGGCCGGCAGGTGTTCCAGCCAGTCAGGAAAGGTGTCGAACCGGTTCCAGGCCAGGTTCAGCATCTGCAGCGATGTCATGGACGCCATGCCGTCCGGCAAGTCGGGCAGCTGGTTCTGGTACAGCGTGATCTGCTGCAACGACCGCAATGCATCCAGCCGAGCAGGCAGGCGCAGGATCTGGTTCTTGTGCAGTCGCACGCCACGCAACGTGGTGCAGGCCTCGAGGCCATCAACATCGGCCAGTTGGTTGGCCACCAGTGACAGGTACTTCAGGCGCGTCCACGCGCCGATCTCGACCGGAAACCGGGCGCAGCGTGTGATGCCCCATGAAAACACCTCGATGGACGGCAGGCTTGTCACGACGACGGGAAAGTCATCGAAACCATTGAGGTAGATGTTCAGCGCCGACAGGTCCTTGAGGGCCTGGATCGTGTCGGGCAATGCCGGCAGGCGGTTCTTATGGACCGACAGCGTGCGCAGTGCCGTCAGCGCCCCGACCCGGGGCGACAGCTCCCGCAGGTCGTTGACGCCGACATTCAGATACCGCAGCGAGGACAGGCCCCAAATCCACTCCGGCAGTGCGCCGAGGTAGTTGGACGCCAGGTTCAGGTGCTCCAGGGACGTCAGGCCGCCCATCTCCGGTGGCAGTCGCCGCAGCCAGTTCTGGCGCAAGTCCAGGTGGCGCAGGCCCCTGAGCCTGGCGATGTCGGCAAGGACACGCTGTTGCGCAGCGGCGTCGTGGTGGCGGACAAGGCCGACATACGCAGCCGCATCGTCGGCCAGGCTCAGCCTGGTGCACTGGCCATCCGGGTCAAAGACGGCATCGACCGGGTGCCCGACCGCGGCTTCGATGCGGTCGACGGTGGCGCGATCCTCACCCACGTCCGATGTCCTCATGGGCCGACTCGGTACACCAGCGTTCCAGCGTGTCCCAGTCGATCTGCGGCAAGGTGTCCAGGCTCAGCGGCCGGATGCCCTCTTCCAGGCCGCGTCCCGCGAGGACCTTTCGGATGCGGTCACCGGCACCGAAACCCCAATCGTCGAAGCCGTAGAAGTTGCCGATCTCGACGACGCCGAAGCGCGTCAACGTGGCGCAGCGGTCACGGACGAACCATTCCACGGGCTCCGGTATCTCGCCGTCTCCCATGTTGGGTGTCACCAGCAGCAGCGATGCCGGTGTCACCGCATCTGGCTGGCTGAAGTAGTCCACCACAGGCAACTGCAGCCGGCTGGCCAAGTGGGATGCCACCTTGGCGGCATTGCTCTCGGGCCGGCCCCACAGGCCGATGGTCCACGGCGTCGACGTCGGCAACACGGGCATGACCGTCTCTCAGCTGCGGCCAGCCAGCAGGTAGAGGGAGCCGCACAGCTCTGGATAGCGCTGGCCCAGCGCGGCAAGCCCGCGCACATGGGTGTCGGTCAGGAACCGGCTCTCATAGAGCTGGTCGAGCTGCATGTCCGACAACAGCTTCAGGAAGATGCCGCCTTGGTCCCGGACATGCAGACCGGCACGGCGGGCATCCTCGCCCAGGCTGCCAGCGTCGTACACGCGGCGGTGACCATGGGCATCATCGTTGGGCGTGAGCTGGTACTCGGAGGTGAGAAATCCGCAGGCCACCGCCAGCTGCCGTGACAGCGCCTTGGCATTCGGCACCACGGCCACGACGGTGCCGCCCGGCGCCAGCAGGCCGCCCGCCTTGGCCAGCAGCGCCACCGGGTCCACCACATGCTCCAGCACATAGCTCAGCACCACCACATCGAAACGGCGCGGCGTATCAAAGTCCTCGAACAGGGCGTGCCGTACCTCGACGTTGGGCAAGGCGCGGGCGCGCAACCGGTCCACAAAGGGCGCTGCGCCTTCGACCGACAGCACCGCCGCGGAGCGGGTCGACAACTGCTCGGTCAGCCAACCGTCCGAGCAACCCATCTCCAGCACCTGCGCAGTTGGCCCGAGCATGGGCTCGATCAACTCCAGCACGAACTGACGCATCCACCGGTCCTGGGCCGAGGCCTCGGTTCGATAGGTGGCCGCGACGCGGTCCAGGAAAGCCTTCTCGTCGGTCATCGCTGTACGGGTCCGTTGATCGAAGTGGTGGCTGCGGACTCTGCAGACCCCGGCGGCTGCAAGTCGGACTGAGACCGCAGGTCGTACCTGTTCAGCATCGCCCTGGTGCCCGCCACCCCACAGGCCATCAGGACATCCACGATCGACAACCAGGGCACAAACGCTGAGGCAGCCCGCTGAGCATAAGGCACCTGCTGTGGGACCAGGAAGCGCAAATTGCAGCCCTGGGCAGCGAAGGCGGCCTCCCGGTAGAGGGCCATGCCCCCAGGCGGGTTGACGTAGGTCATCGCCCCTTCCCGGCGGCAGATCTCCAGGATCCGCTCCTGACCCTTCAGGTCCTGCGTCGACGCATGCCGTTCGCTCGACCGGACAATCTCACATGGCAGGCCCAATAGGCCTGCCATGCCTGTGATGAGATGCGACAGGTAGTCAGCGACACCGGTTGCGCCGTCACCCAGCCACGTCTGCAGGGACGGCATGACCTCGGCATGGCCGGGCTGCCGACGATAGGCCTCGGACACGGTCTGCACCAGCTTGGCGCGCCAGGGCGTCTCGTCGCTGAGCTGACGCGATGTGATCTGGCCACGACGGCTGCCGGCCTGCAGCGGCACCGTCAACATCACCTCGTGGCCGTTGACCAGGATGCGGTTTCGGTTGACCCAGCCACGCTGGATGTACTGCACATCGTCGTACAGGATGAAACGGTCGACCGCATGCATCAACTGCCAGTACCCGATGTACGGCAGGAAATAGGGCTGCATGATGGCCAGGCGCATGAGGTGACCGGGGGGAGCGAGGCCTTGTTGGGTCAGGCCTCGCCGGCCAGCAGGCTCAGCAGATAGCGGCCATAGCCCGTCTGCCGCAGCGGGTGAGCCAGCGCCGCCAGCGCGTCGTCGCCGATCCAGCCGTTGCGCCATGCAACCTCCTCCGGGCAGGCCACCTTCAGGCCCTGGCGGCGCTCGATGGCGGCAATGAACTGGCCAGCCTCCAGCAGGCTGTCGTGCGTACCAGTGTCCAGCCAGGCATAGCCGCGCCCCATCGGCGTGACCTCCAGCTGGCCGAGATCCAGGTAACGGCGGTTGAGGTCGGTGATTTCCAGCTCGCCACGGGCGGACGGACGGATCGCGGCGGCGAAGTCGCAGGCCCGCTGGTCATAGAAATACAGGCCGGTCACGGCATGGTGGCTGCGGGGCTGCGCCGGCTTCTCCTCGATGCTGATGGCCCGCCGCTGCGTGTCGAACTCGACCACCCCGTAGCGTTGCGGGTCCTGAACGCGGTAGGAGAACACCGTCGCGCCCTCCACGCGCGCGTCCGCACGGCGCAGCAGGCCCGGCAGGCTGTCGCCGTAATAGAGGTTGTCGCCCAAGATCAACGCGCTGGGACGGCCGCCGATGAAGTCACGGCCCAGGATGAAGGCCTGGGCCAGGCCATCAGGGCTCGGTTGCACACAGTAGGACATCGACATGCCCCATGCCGACCCGTCGCCCAGCAGCAACTCGAACCGGGGCAGGTCCTGTGGCGTACTGATCAGCAGGATGTCCCGGATGCCGGCCAGCATCAGCGTGGTGAGCGGGTAGTACACCATGGGCTTGTCATAGACCGGCAACAGCTGCTTGCTGACCGCCAGGGTGGCCGGGTGCAGGCGGGTACCTGCGCCACCGGCCAGGATCAGACCACGGCGGTTCACCGGCCCACCCGCCGCATATGGAGTGAATCCCGAATGGTCATGCGGCTGCCGGGCTGCGCCCGCTGTAGTTGAGCGCCAGCCATTCGCGATAGGCGCCGCTGCGGACCCGCTGCACCCAGTCGCCATGGTCCAGGTACCACTGCACGGTCTTGCGCAGGCCGGTCTGGAACGACTCCTGCGGCGCCCAGCCGAGGTCGCCATTGATCTTGCGGCTGTCGATGGCATAGCGCCGGTCATGGCCGGGGCGGTCGGCCACAAAACGGACCAGCCGCCGTCGCGTGCCCGCTGGATCCGGCAACAGTGCGTCCAGCAGGTCGCACACCTCGTGGACGATCTCGATGTTCAGCATCTCGCACTGGCCACCGATGTTGTAGACCTCGCCAGGACGGCCGAGCCGCAGCGCCATGCGGATGGCCGCGCAGTGGTCGGCCACGTACAGCCAGTCGCGGACCTGGTGACCGTCGCCGTACACCGGCAGCGGCTTGCCCTCCAGCGCATGGGCGATCATCAGCGGGATCAGCTTCTCCGGAAACTGGCGCGGCCCATAGTTGTTGGAGCAGTTGGTCGTCACCACTGGAAGGCCGTAGGTGTGATGCCAGGCCCGCACCAGATGGTCGCTGGCCGCCTTGCTGGCGGCGTACGGACTGTTGGGCTGATAGGGGTGTCGCTCCGTGAAGGCGGCGTCATCCGGCCCGAGACTGCCGTAGACCTCGTCGGTACTGACATGCACGAAGCGAAAGGCACCCCGGCCATCCGGCGGCAACGACGACCAATGTGCCCGGGACGCTTCGAGCAGCGCGAAGGTGCCGTCGACATTGGTGCGCATGAAGGCATCGGGGCCCAGAATGCTTCGGTCGACATGGCTCTCAGCCGCGAAATGCACCACGGCACGGGGCTGGTGCGTCGCGAAGAGTGACTGCAGCAAAGCCCGGTCGGTGATGTCGCCATGGACGAAGACGTGCCCGGGATGCCCTGCCAGGGCTGCCAGGTTCTCCGCGTTGCCGGCGTAGGTCAGGGCGTCCAGGTTGAGCACCGGCTCGCCACCGCCGCCCAGCCAGTCGAGAACGAAGTTGCTGCCGATGAAGCCGGCGCCGCCGGTGACGAGGATCATGCGGGTATCAATGCGCAGATGCAGCCGGTGCGGCTGCAGCGGGGCGAATTGTGCGCGTCCGATGCTCACGGCGAGCATCGCCTCCGTGCAATCCTGCCGTTGCCGCAGAGCAGTCGTCAGCCCGCAGCGGGATCTTGCCGAAAGACAATGCAAGGTCTGCACTGGCCTGCCGCCACGTGGACGCGCACGTCCAATCCCCAAACAATGTCCGAGTCCCGCCTGTCGCTCCTGTACCAGACGCCCGAACGCCATCCCACGGTGCGTGCCGACGTGGCGGCCCTGTTCGGCAAGTACCTGCCGCGGCATGGCGTGGCGGTGCGGCTGGTGACGCAGGCCGCCCAACCCGGACCGATCGCCCCCTGGTCCGGTGACCACACAGCGGTGCTGCCGGTCACCGGCCGGCTCGCCCGGGACACCGCCGCCATCCTGTGGCATCGCCTGCGTTGCCTGGTCACCACGCCCCGCTCGGCGGTCGATGCGGTCATCATCCGCGACATGCCCACGTTTGCCGCCGTGGCCTGGCTGGTCTGCCGTCTGCGCGGCATCCCCTTCATCTACTGGATGTCGTTTCCGATCATCGAAGGCTATGGCTTCCTGGCGGACGCCGGCCCGCGCCGCATCGGATGGGCCCGTTGGTTCTATGCGCGGCTGCGTGCGTTCACGGGGGGCCTGCTGCTGTACCGCTGGGTCCTGCCCAGGGCGCGGCATGTCTTCGTGCAGAGCGAGGCCATGCGCCAGGCCATGCTGGCCAAGGGCTGCAGGCCGGGCCGCACGACGGCAGTCCCGATGGGCGTGGATCTCGAGGAGCTGGCCAGCGACGAGGGCACCTCTGCCGACGAGCCGCGCCTGGCCGGGCGCGAAGCCCTGATCTACGTCGGCACGTTGTCCGCATCGCGCCGCCTGGACGTGTTGCTGGAGGGATTTGCGCTGGCCTGGCGCCAGCGGCCGCAGGCGATGCTGGTGATGGTCGGCCGCGAGGACGTGCCGGGCGAGACCGACGCGCTGCTGCAACTGGCACAGCGGCTGGGCGTCGCTGACCAGATCCTGTGGGCCGGATGGATGCCACGCCCGCAGGCTGCGGCACTGGTGCGCGCATCGCGCATCGGTCTGTCGATGGTGCCGCGCGGGCCGCTGTTCGACGTGTCGTCACCGACCAAGCTGTGCGAGTACCTGGCGATGGGCGTTCCGGGCCTGGTCAATGACATTCCGGATCAGGCCGAAGTGGCACATGCGTCGGGAGCGGCCGCGGTGGTCCCCATGACGCCGCAGGACATTGCCGACGGCATCCTCGGCATGCTGGCGGATCCGCAGCGACTGGCGCGCATGGGTGCGCAGGGTCCGGGCTATGTGCGCGCCGAGCGCAGCTACGACGTGCTGGCGACTCGCCTGGCGCAGACCCTGCGCCAGGCCGTGGAGGGCACGCGCGACGCGCTCCATACGGGTCCCGTGGTGGACTCATGAGCCGCCTGAAGGTACTGGTGCTGGCGCCAGCCGCCGGTGCATTCGGTGGTGTGAACAGCTTCGCCGAGATGCTGTGTGAGCGTCTCGCCCGCCAGCACGAGGTGCACCGCATCGGCGTCGGCCGCGACCAGTCTCACCTGCCCGCCCCCGTCCGCATGGTGCGCGACCTCTGGCGATTGCTGGCGCAGGTGCGGCGGGTGCGTCCCGACGTGGTGCTCTTGAATCCTTCGTTCAACAAGGCGATCGTGCGCGAGGCCATCAGCCTGACACTGATGCGCCTGGTGCACCGCGGAACCTTTGTCGTCTTCAACCACGGCTGGGGCACGACGCTGCCGAATCGGATCGACGCGTCCACCGGCCTGCAACGCCTGGCGCGGGCCCTGTTCGGTGCTGCGGATCGCATCTTCGTCCTCGGCCAGGAGCGCCGCGACATCCTCCTGCGCTGGGGGTTTTCCGATCAGCAGGTGCGGGCGGCCACCACCATGTACGACCCGTCGCCGCTGGTCGGCGTTCAGCGGTCGCGCAACCCGGCCGGCGGCACAGGGTCGGTCCGCCTGTTGTTCCTGTCCCGACTGGCGCCGGGCAAGGGCGCCAATGAGTTGATCGATGCCTTCGTGCAGCTGCGACAGCGCCATGTCGGCCTGGAGCTTGTCTGTGCGGGTGACGGACCGGAGCATGGCGTCTTGCTGGCCTTGGCTCGTGAACGTGGACTCGAGGCGTCGCTGACGCTGCCAGGCTTCGTTGCCGGCTCGGCCAAGGCGCAGGCCCTGCTGGACGCCGACATCTTTGTCCTGCCGACCCAGTTGAATGAGGGTTTCCCGGTGTCGCTGCTGGAGGCCATGGGTGCCGGGTTGCCGATCGTGGCCTCCGGCGTGGGTGGCGTGGTCGACCTGTTCGGCATGGGTGCCCAAGGCCACATGCTGGCTCCAAGGCCGACCGCCACCGAGATTGCTGCGGCATTGGACACGCTGATCCGGGACCCGGCCCGCGTGGCCGCGGCGGGCGCGGCCAACCGCCAGCTGGCGCTTCGGCGGTTCACCGCCGATGCCTGGTGCGCCGACTTCGCCGAGGAGCTGATGACCCTGGTCGACCATCGCAGGTCCCGCGCCGATTTGCCGGTCACATGACATGTCGCTGAGCAGCCGCCTGAAACACCACGCCAGCCATTGGGTGCGCCTGCTGCCCGGCCAGGGTCAAGGGCTGCGCCGGATGGTGCAGCAAGCCAGGGCCTCCTGGAAGGCCCGCCAGAAGGCCCGGGCCGCCGCAGCCTCGGGCTGGCGCCTGCCAGACCCGGACCGGGTGCTGGAGCTGGCGCCGTCCGACATCGTCGGCCATACCCATCTGCAGCCGGCCGCTGGGCCGCCGCGCGAGCTTCGCAATGCGGTCTTCGGCCACGACGTGCTGCCGGGCGCCGTGATCGGCGGCGACTGGGACCTCGATGTCCCTCCCTTCGAGGCGCTCGCAGCCTACCGTTCGATCGAGCAACGCGTGCGGACCGGCGTGTCCTGGCGCGAAACCGACTACTTCAAGGAGTCGATGCGCGACATCGAGTCTGGCCGGCCGCTTTGGAACTGCCGCAATGCCGACGAGCTCGAGGCGAGACTCTGCTACATCGACGGCGTGGTCGACAGCGTGCGCCAACATGGGCTGCGCCGCCAGCGCGATGTCACGGCCGCGCAGGACCCGACACGGCGCTGGTCCGACGAGGCGGAAGTCAACATCGGGCGCGACGGCGCGATCCTGTTCCAGGACGGCCGACATCGGATGGCCATTGCCAAGGTGCTGGGCGTGCCGGTGATTCCGGTCAAGGTCCGGGTGCGTCACCTGCTTTGGCAAAAGTTGCGGGAGCAGTTGCTGGACCTGCGTCGTCCGACCTCTGCGGGTGCGTTGCTGGCCTGGCCGGCGCCGCATCCGGATCTCGCCGACATCGCCTGCGACGCCGCTGGCGCGGCGGCCCTCGCCGCGCTCCTGCCGCGGCTGCCGGCGCCACAGGTGCGCGTGCTGGACCTGGAGGGACGTCTCGGCTTCGTCACGCATCACCTGCTGGCGCGGGGAGACACCGTCAGCACAGTCGAGCCGGATATCGTCCTGCGCGGTCTGGGCGAGCGCCTGGCCACCCGTGGCAGGACGGGATATGCCTGGTCGTCAGGGCCGCCTGCCGAAGTCGGCGCGCACGATGTCGTGCTGGCCGTGGGCGCCGGGCCGTCAGCACCGCGAGGTGCTGACGGCGACGCCAAACTGCATGCCCTGCTGCGCGGCCTCGACGCACGTGTCGGCTGGGCCGCCACGCTGTCCGGTGACGCGCCCGGGCCCGCGCCGGGCGCCTCGGCCTGGGCGAAGCTACCGGGGGGCTGGACGCTGTGGGGTCGGCCGCCCGTGCCCACCTAGCCTATTGCGGCCGCGACGCCAGCTCGACCATGCCGCCACGCTCGCGCAGGGTCAACGACCTTCCACCCACCTCAACCCGCCAGCCATCGCCATCCGGCAGCACGCCGACGCCGGGCGCCGGCTGGTCACAGTCCAGTCGGATCACCATCAGCACCGATGCGCTGGCCGACGGCGCTGGCGCCTGCCAGCGGCCATGGGTCTGCGGAAGCAGGGCGATGCCCACGCCGCTCAACGGCCGCGGCGCCGCGTCGAAGCCCTCGGTCTGGCGGAAGGTCCAGTCGCCCGGCTCTGCCCCGACCACGTGCACGCATGCGCTGGCCGAGCCCTCCCGAGTCAGCGCTCGCCAGGCACCCCCTGACAAGGGCTCGAACGGCCGTGCCGCATGCAGGTTCAGCTCCCAGCGTCGAGGCGTCGTTGCAGCCAGGCGGTCCCAGGCCAGCAGCAGACCGGGCCGCACGAACACCAGGGCCCGCCGCGCCATTTGCATGCCCACACCATAGGCGGGGGCGGCCTCGCCCACCACCAGGTCCAGCCCGTCGCTGCGCTCGTACTGGACGATCCGCGCGGTGCGCCGCGGCCCCACCGCCTGGCCGTGGCCGTCGTCGAAGGTCACCGCGTTGTGGGCCCTCGTGTGCATGTACCAGTCGCGCAGGTGGGGAGTGCCGCGGTAATCGTAGTAGCCCGAGTCGATCAGCAAGGGCTCGCCGCTCGCGAAGACGACGAAGGCGTTCTGGTCGGCATGCGAATGGTTGAAGCTGCCATACGCGCTGGCGCGGAAGTACACCGAGTGCCGTGGCACGCCGACCTCGGTGACATGCCAGGCCACCTGGCCGACATCGGATGCCAGCAGGGCGTCCGCCAATGGCATGGGCGGGGCCTGCGACAAGGGGTCGGCCACCGGGGCCAGTGCCCACAGCAGTCCGGTGCGTCGGCTGGGGCCAGGGCCGGTGGCGGCCGCATAGGCGCGCGTTTCCACATCCGGCCGGCGCTGCGCCAGCAACTGCGCCAGCGCGCCGATCTCCACGGCCACATCCATGCGCTCCGCCGCGTCGCCGAAGGCGACGGCGCGCTGGCCGGCCGGTGCGAAGTGGCGCAGATAGTGCGGCACGTGCCGGGCCCAGCCGCTGGCCCAGGCGTCCACACCGGTCGTCATGCGCAGCACATCCTTGGCCCAGGCCGTCATCTGGATATCCCACACGCCATAGGCGATGCCATTGCCCAGCCCGCCGTCGTCCCCACCCCAGGGCGACAGCATCGCCAGCCAGGCCGGCACCGTGTCCCGCACCCATGCCTGCGCTTGCGGCAGGTCGCCCGCCATCAACGTGGCCGCCGCCGCGACCTGGCCCATGGTGACCCAGGCATGGGAATGGAAGGGCATCAAGTCCAGCCGGCGTCGCGTGGCATCCATGCCGAAGCGATGAACCAGGTCGTCCAGGCGCTGGCCGATATGTGCCGTCAGAGCCTGCAGCTCAGCCGGCGTCCAGGTCTCGTGCAGCCAGTCGCGCAGCAGCGCCAGGCCCAGTGCCTGATGGCCGGTGATCAGGTGATGGTCGATGCCGGTCGCACCACGGGGCGACCAGGCCAGCATGGCCAGGGTGCGCCGGCGCGCGTCATCGCGCTGGTTGGCGTCACCGTCCAGGCGCCACAGCGCGGCGCTCAGCATGGCACGCTCCAGCTCGCGGCCGGCGTTCGAGCGGTTGCGTCCGTCGATCTCGCCCTGCGCATGGCGGTCCGGCAGGTCGCGCGGCGTGGCGTCGGGGTTGTCTGCCAATGGCCGCGCCAGGTCCGCCCGGGCGCGCAGCACCAGGGCCTTCCAGCCGTCGCGCCGGTTGCCGTCAAGCGCGCTCTTGAGTTGTTGCAGCGCCTCGCCCTGCGCAAACGCGCGTGGCCGCTTGCCTTCAACACTGCGCCGCCACAGTTCGTCGACGGAAGGCACCAGCCAGGTCGGCGCGGCGCCCGGCACGGTGAAGGGCCGCCACGGCACCGCATCCGATGGCACGCCCTGAGGCACGGCACGCCAACGATGAGCGCCGGCTGGCAGCGGCGCCGCCAGATGCCACCAGTTGCGGGCCGACGGCCCCATGGCCCGTACGGCCGAATCACCCTCCAGCATCAGTTCGACTCGCCATGGCCCTGGGTGGTCCGCCGGCCAGGTCAGTGTCGGAGGATTGACGGCGACACGGGCACAGGGCCGCGGTCGCCAGGGCATGGACCGATCGCCCGACACCTCGCCTGTCGGGCCGCGCTCGGCCAGGTCGGCGCATCGCTGGTCCAAGCCTGGTAGGCCGGACGAGGACGCCTGCGCAATGGCACCCTGCACCATCGACAACGCGACCAGCAGCAGCGCAAGGCGCGCGTTGCGGGCATACGCCTCTGGCGCGATGGCCATCTCAGGCCCCGGACACGGGTTCCAGCAGCGTGACCAGCCGCTGGCCGGGCATCAGCACAGCCCGGGCCCGCAGGGCCGGTGCAGGCTGCTTGTCATAGAAGCCTGGCGACACCCAACCCAGCGGCGGATCCTCCTGGCCCTGGGCAACGACGACGTCGGTGGTAGGCCCCTGGATGCGGATTCGAACGCCGTGCAGACGGCCCTTCAGATGCCATGCCGCCGGCTCCCCGGCGACAGGCAGGATCTGCGCACCCAGCGCCGCCTGCCAGTGCAGCGCGACCGTATGCGCGCTTCGTGCCTCCAGCCAGTCCTCGACCCGGACCGTGCCGCCGGGCTCGACGCAGATGCGGCGGTGATGGCGGACGGGGTCGGGCAGCCGCTCATAGCCGTCGTGCCAGGCGTGCAGCGTCATGGAGCCGCCATCGGAGCTGTCCTCGACCACGGTGCACCGGATGTCGCGCAGCCAGAGAAAACTGCCACCGTAGTCGGATTGGTCCAGGCCGTCGACCTGCAGTGTGTTGTGCGACGCCGTGCCTCGAAAATGCCTTCGCCAGCGGGGCTCGGCGTTGTAGCAGTAGGTGCCCGGGTCGACCAGCAGCGGCTCGCCGCCGATGGAGACCAGCACGGCCAGCGCGTCCGCATGGCCGTGGGCGCAGATGCGGTTGTAGCCAAGCGGCCCGCAGTCCATCAGCGCCCGCAGCTCGTCGGGCTGGTGCAGGCGGTGTCCGAGCAAAACATAGCCGCCGTCCGGAAACCGCGTTGGCAACCGGGCCAGCGGCAGCACCACCGGTGCCACCAGCCGGATCGGTGCAGATGACTCGGCAGCAGCCTCACGTTGCAATGGGTCGGCCAGCGCCGTCGTCGCCGGCCCCAATGCGGCGCATTTGGCCTGCAGCGGCGCAGAGCTGAACACGCGCGCACCGATGGCCACCAGTTCGTGATAACCGTCCGGCGCGCCCAGTGCCAGGCGCCAGGCGTCGCCGTCATCGGAGTCGCCGATGCGTGGCAGGTGGCCGCGCGCGTCCAGCAATGCTGCCAGTGCGACGATGCCGGCCTCGACTCGTTGCCACCAGGCGCGGTCGAAGTCCTGGCTCGACCCGCGCACCGCCAGCCCCGCTGCCAGCAGGAACTGCAGGCTGAACTTGTGATAGCTGAGCGCCTGCTCCCGATTGATGCCATCGTCTGCGAACTGCAGAAAGGCCTCGCGCCGCAGCTCGGCTCGGGCCTGGGCCGCCAGCGGCCGCAGCGCCGGCCAGAGGTCCCAGGTGCGCACCGCGATGGCAATGCCGGCCAGCTCGCCGATCAGATGGTTGCTGGATGAGGTATGGCGCGAGCGGTTGTCATGGCAGAAGTGGACGTGCTGGAAGATCTGCGCCAGCCAGCGCTGCAGCCGGCGCTCGCCGGCAGGACCGTCGAACAGGGGCGAATGGCGCCCTCCGGCAAGATGCCAGGTCAGGCTCCAGTTGATCAGCCGCACGCCATGCTCCACAGCGGACGACCAGTGGATGCCATTCGGGTACACGCATTGGTCGAGCCAGCTGTCCAGGGCGTTCGCCAGTCGGTCCAGGCTTCGGCGGTCGCCGCTCACCGACCAGGCCTGCGCCAACGTCACCCACCAGGCATGACGGGCGACCTCCCAGGCATGCTTGATGTCGACGCCGACCGGCAGGTGGCGGAAGTCCACCTGCAGGCCGAAACCACCCGGATACCGGTGGCCGGTAACCGGATCCGCATGCCAGTCCGGCACCGCTGCGCGCAGGGGCACGGCACTGCCGAAAACTTCCAGCCGGTCGGCCAGCAGGGGCTCCGCCGCCGCCCGTACAGCTGCATCGTTGGCCGCAGACACCGGGCCGGTGACACACCAGGCCGGGCCCAGCGCACCGGGCGCATCCACCGATGCCGGCAACGGTGCAACCCGCGCATCGCCGATTCCAGCGCGGCGCGACAGGATGCGCAGCGCCGAACCCATGCGCCAGGCGATCTCCGCGGGCGGCATGCGGCTCAAGCGGCGCCGCATCCATTGCAGACGGGCCAGCTTCACCCACCACCTCTGCGCTCAGGGCGCTGGTGCATCCAGCACCTCCTCCAGCAGCGCACGCCAGGCACGCTGCTGCACGGCATGGCCGACCTTGGCGATGCAGTCGTCACGCACTCGCTGGGACAGGGCCTGCAGCAGTGCGCGGTCGTCGTACAGCCGAACCAGTGCCTGGGCCATGGCCTCGACTTCGCGCGGCACCGCCAGGCCGTTGACGCCGTCCTGCAGCACGGCATCGACCACGCCGATGCGCGTGGACACGGCCGGCACACCGCTCAGTGCGGCCTCCAGAAACATCGCAGGCCCGGCGTCGGCGCTGGATGCGATCAAGGCGACGTCGACGTCCTTGTAGAACTGCGGCAGCGTCTCCGGCGGGCCAGAAAACCGCGTCTTGAGCCGGATGCCCGGGCGTTGTCTGGCGGCGGCCTCGACCGCGGGCACGACATGAGAGTTGAAGCCCTTGAATGCGCGGTCTGGATTGCCGGTCCACCCCACCACCAATTCGGCCGGGTCGTTGGGCCGCCGGCCGGCCGGGCTGTAGGCCCGTTCGTCCAGGGCCAGATTGGCATAGTGGCATGGCATGTGCAGCGCGGGCTGCCAGTCCTGCTGGATGATGGGTGCCCCGCAGACCACCGCAGCCGCCCCCTCGAGGTAGCGATGGATGAAAGCGGTACGGTCCAGGTCTGCCGTCCGCACATGGTCGTTCGGATCGACTTCCATGCCCTGTGGCGGAAAGCCCTGTGTATACAAGCCCTTGACGGTGCGGCGCGCCCGAATCCGCCGCAGGTCGGCCGCGGCGTCGAAGTACCAGCCCAGATGAATCGCCACGTCATAGTGGCCATCAGGCGTGGCCCGGCGCCACCTCAGGCGCTCGACACCATGTTGTAGTGCGGCGCGCCAACGCCCCGGCCGCCATGGCGGCAGGCCTGCGCGGGCGGGCCGGTGAAAGCGCGTGAAGTCGATGTACACATCGTAGGCGGAACCCACGCAAGCGGCCACATAGGTCGCGATCATGTGATACGCCCATTGCGGCTGGTCTGCCAGCATCAACACCTTGGCCCGAGCCATGGTCAGGCCCGCCTGAAGCGCTGGGGCAGCCGGCTCTGGATCTCGCCCAGCAACCACCCGAAGTGGCGAGGCCGCGCGATCAGGCACAGCCCCAGATAGACCGCGGCTCCGAGACCGGACAGCAGCGCCAGACGCAGCCATGGGATCGGCGGCATCTGGCTTTGTGCCAGCCACATCGCGCCCAGCATCGCGGCGCTCATCAACAGGTACGGCCACATGTCGGCCAGCTGCCGGAGGACGCCATAGCCGACCGCGCGGCCACCCGCGCTGCCGTTGATGCCCAGGGTGAACAGCGCAATCCCGACCTGTGCCCAGGCCAGCACCACGATGCCGAACTGGGCTGCAACGACGATGGCCACCAGCGCGACGCTGCGCTTGACCAGTTCCATCCAGAAGAACACGTCCGACCGTCCCTGGGCCTTGATCAGGCTGGTGTTGACCACCTGCAGCGGCCACAGCAGGCCGGCCAGGCACAGGATCTGCAGGTACGCCGCGGCAGGCTTCCAGGGCATGCCGAAGAGCGTGACGATCAAGGGCTCGGCCAGAAAGGCCATGCACAGCATCAGCGGCACGTTGACCAACTGCAGCACGTTGCAGCCCCGCACCATTGACCCGCGCTGCTGCTGCGGGTCGTCCTTGGCCGCGGCGAACACTGGCAGGGCAACCCGGTTGGCGGCATTGGCCATGATCTGGGTCGCCATCTGCTGGGAATGCTCGGCACGGCCATAGTGCCCCACCTCGTGGATGCCGTAGAGCTTGCCGATCAGCGCCGCGCTGAGGCGCACATAGGCGGCGGTCAGCAGACTGGACAGCAGCAGGTAGGAGCCGAAGCCGAAAAGGCGGCGCAGCGCGCCGATGCGCGGCCGGGCACGCGGCCGCCATCCCGCCAAACGCCACAGCATGCCGCTGGTCAGGACCGACGAGGTGAGCACGTTGACCACCAGCGACCAGACCCCGAATCCCAGCAGCGCGGCCACCACGGCGGCCAGGCCGGACACCGCCGCCGCCAGCGCGCCGATGCGTGCCAGCAGCCTGAAGTCCAGGTTGCGGGCCAGCAGCGCGGTCTGTGTGGCGCCCAGCGAGGTGATGACGACATTCGCCGCCATGGCCCAGGACAGGGACTCCAGCATGGGCTGCCCGAAATACCGTGCATAGGCGCCTGCACCCGCGACGATGCCGCCAGCCAGGACCAGGGACACCAGCAGGTTGACCGTGAAGACCGAGGACTTCTCCTCCTCGGTCGGGGTGTCGCCCTGGATCAAGGCCTGGGAGAACCCGCCGTCGGCGATCGCGATGGCAATGCCCGACAGCACCAGCGCCAAGGCCAGCAGGCCGAACTCGGCGGGGCTGAGCGTGCGCGCCATGAAGATGCTGACGGCCAGCTGCAGCGGCGTCTTGAACAGTGCCTCGGCGCCGCTCCAAAGGGCCGCCGTCATCGGCCGGGCGCGCGGCTCGGTCATGTCGGGCCGGACCTCAACCTGCCGCCGACGCCAGCCGCGCACGTATGGCCGCGGCAGCCTCAGGCCGAGCCGCAAGGGCCAGCAGACCGCAGATCGTGGCCACGTCGGCCTCGCTGACCGCAGTGCCCGTGGGCAGCACGATCACCTGCTCAGCCACGCGCAGGGTGTTTGGCAGGTGTCGTGCGGCATCCGGGTACAGGTCGCGGTAGGGCTGCATGGCATGGCAGCCGGGCCAGAAGTACTTGCGCGCCAGCACGTTCTCGCTGTGCAGCATCGCCACCAGTTCGTCGCGGCCAAGTCCAAATCCGGCATCGACCTGCAGCACCACGTACTGCCAGTTGTTGCGCTCGCCGTCGTCGTACTCGAAAAGGGAAAGTCCCGGCAAACCCGCGATGCCGATGCGGTAGGCGGCGCGGTTGCGGCGATTGGCCTCGATGACCTCGTCGATGGTCTCCAGGCTGGCCAGGCCCATGGCCGCGCAGACCTCCGTGATCTTGCCGTTGGTGCCGGGGTAGACCACGTTGTCATAGCCGGCAAAGCCGAAGTTGCGCATCAAGGCGATCTTGGTGGCCAGGGCGTCATCGTTGGTGGCCACCGCACCACCTTCGAAAGAGTTGAGGAACTTCGTGGCATGGAAGCTGAACACCTCGCAGCGCCCGAAGCCGCCCACCGGCGCGCCGCCGATGCTGGTGCCGAAAGCATGTGCGGCGTCATACATCAGTTGCAGGCCATGGTCGTCCGCGACCTGCTGCAGCCCGGCCACGTCGCAGGCCCGGCCCCACAGGTGCACGCCGATGATGCCGGTGGTGCGTGGCGTGATCATGCGGCGCACCGCAGCTGGGTCAAGCGAGTGCGTCACCGGGTCGATGTCCGCGAACACCGGCTCGATCTGCTGCCACTGCAGCGCATGCGCGGTCGCCACGAAGGTGTAGGACGGCACGATGACCTCGCCCTTCAGATCCAGCGCCCGGATCGCGATCTCGAGTGCGATGGTGGCATTGCACATCGCCAGCACATGGCGCACGCCCAGGCGCCGCGCCAGCTCGGCCTCGAAGGCCTGGGCCAACGGGCCGTTGTTGGACAGCCAGCGCCGGTCCAGCGCCTCGCCGATCAGCTCCAGGATGCGCTCGCGCCGGCCGATGTTGGGGCGGCCCACGTGCAGTGGCTCGGCGTAGGCCTGCGGCGCGCCAAACAGTGCCAGGTCGGACAGGGCCGCAAGTCGCTTGGTCATGCCACGATCCTGGTCAGGTCGGGTACAACGGTTGCCGATACGCGCCCGTGCTCGATCAGCTCGATCAGGCGTGTGACGTTGACCATGGAATGGTGCGCATGGGCATGCGCGCGTGCGCGCCCGGCCATGCGGTCGAGGCGGGCCGGGTCGGACAGCCAGGCGCGCAAGGTCTGTTGCAGGGCCGCCTCGTCACCCCGGACACACAGTCCGAGCCCGTCGTCGGTGCTGAGCAGGCCATCTGGGTCGGCATTCAGGCTCAGCACCGGCACTCCGCGTTGCCAGGCCTGGATGAAGGTGTTGGAGAAGCCCTCGACCGAGCTGGTGTTGACCAGCACACGGGCGCCTGCCAGCCGCCGGTTGACGTCCTCCTGGGACAGCCGACCGAGGTAGCTGAGGTTGGGCGTGGCCCGGATGTCGGCCAGCAGGGGATCCATCCACGCCGGCTCGGATGCGGCAGGTTCACCCATCATGACAAAGCGTGCCGGCAGGTCCGCGCACGCGCGGGCCAGCTGCACAAACCGGTCCGGCTGCTTGATGCGCTTGAAGTTCGCAATCCACAGCACCTCGGCCGGGTCGGCCTTCTGCGCCGTCTCGACCGCGCCGGGATGGAAGTTGCGAATCAGGAACGCGTCGCTGCGGCCATGGTGTCGCTGCAATGCCGCGAGTTGCTCCTTCGATTGCACGACGACATGGGTGGCATCCAGGATGCCGCGGTCCAGCCAGCGTCGGTCCCAGCCTCGCAGCGGCGAGCGCAGGACGTCCACCCAGCGGGCGGGTGCTGCCAAGTCCTTGTCCGACGCCACGTGCCAGATCATGCGCCGCCCGTGGCGCCGCGCCCACTGCGCCGCGATGCCGGTGTATCCGCTGCCACTGCGCTGGTAGATCACGTCGGGCTGGATGCGATCGAGCGCGCGCTCGATCAGTGGGCGGTCCAGAAAGTAGCCCTTGGCCAACCGCTGCCGGACCTTGCCGGCCTGCACCGCGCTGTAGCCCTGTCCGCGATAGCCGGGCGCAAAGCGGCGGCTGAGCCAGTGGACGTCGAAGCGGCCGTCTGCGACCAACTGGTCGCACAGGACCTTGCATTGGTATTCCGCACCGCCCATGACATGCGACCAGTGGGTCGGCAGGAGGATGGCGACCTTGAGCCTGGTTCGCAGGCTGCCGGAATGCACCACTGGTGCGCCTGGCGCCAATGCGCCTGCGGCCACGATCAACGCCGCGTCGGCGCTGCCGACAGGACGAAGGCGGCCGCAGGCCGAACAGGCCGCTCGACCTGCCGCCGCATGCGGACCGCCCAGTACCCGGCCTGTCCCAGGCACAGCAGGGAGATGAGCTGCAACGCCGCGAGGTCGAAATGCAGACGTCCGTAGAACAGCGAGATCAGCAACAGGCCAAGCACCGCCATGCCGACACCCAGGTAGACCCGATGGATCTTGGGTATGCGCTCGTTGGTCTCCAGCCGCGCCGACAGCACCATGCCGGAGAACAGCAGCGCCCCATAGACCGCCAGACCCACGACCCCCACCTCCCACAACAACACACCCCCGGTGTGGCGGTTGATTTTCAGGTGGGGATAGGTCGCGACCACGCTGCCGACATTGAAGGGGCTGAACTTCAGCGACGACGGCCCGTGGCCGAACGCCACGTGCATCAGGTGACCGGGCACGACGTTCTCGCGCCACCAGTGCACGACGATCGCGACCCGGCCCATCTCATGGGTGCTCTGTGAGAAGGCGTCGGGATCAGTCTCGCTCACCCAGCCCTGCACCATGCGGTCGACCAGGGTGATGTTGACCTTGGTTTCTTCGGAACGCCCGTAGTGGAGGACCTGGTAGGAGGCCAGCAGCGCGACCACCAGCCCCATGGTCGCCATGCCACCCGCGATGAATCGCGACGGACGTGAGCGCAGGTCGCGCCAGTACAGCAGTGCCAGGCCGGCCGGCAACAGGACGAACACGACCGCCTTGACCTCCGCCAGCGCGATCACGACTATGCTGACCGACACCATTGCCGCCGCGCGTCGGGTCGACCAGACGCCGGCGCGCTGCAGCGCCATGGCGAGCAGTGCCACGGTGATCATCACCAGGCCGAGACCGGCGCTCTGGCCGCCGAACTCCGAGCCGCCCAAAGTGCCGGACACGGCATCCCAGCCCTGGCCGCCCAGTTCGACGCGCCGCCCGCCGACGACCACGTACTGATAGAGCGCGACCGGCAACTGGAGGATGCCCACCCAAGCCATGCCGCGCCAGATCATCTCCAGCGGCCGCTCGCTGCGCAGCGCATACATGCAGATGAACAGCACGCTGAACATGAAGAGGTAGTTCTTGGCGGCCAGCAGGATCTCGATGGGTGTCTGCTCATTGATCAGCGTGGAAGCGGCCAGGACCACGATGAACAGCAGCAAAAGCCAGACCATGCCCGGCGTCGGCCCGGGGGGTACCCGGAAGTTCGACCCGACCTTCTCGAGCCCCAGCCGGACATAGAGGATGACGCCCAGGAAGTAGGGCGCCCAATACACCATGTTGTTCTTGGTGAAGTAGCCGACCAGGCCGACCGCCACCAGGGTGCCGGCGAACATCAGCCCCATCAGCATGTTCAACGGCAGCAGCAACAGCAGCACACAGGCCACCAACCCGATGTACAGCGCCACGCCACGCGTGAACCCGATGCCCGCCAGCAGGCCGCCGAAGACCGCTGCGCCGATGAACACCAGCAGGATCAGCACCAGTCCCCAGCTGAAATAGTGCCGGCTCGGCCGGCCCGGACGGCGCGGGCGCGATGTCCCGAACCGACCCAGCTTGGGCATGGCGAGGCTCATGTTCGGCTCAGGCCGTGTTCAGGCGATCGTCACGCCGGCAGGCCCGACAGGCGGCGGCGCGAGTCCGGCGAGACGCCGGACAACATGGCGTCCATGAAGTTCTGCTGTATCGCAAACTGGTTGTCCAGGTCGCGACCCAGCGAGGACACGCGGACCAGCATGCCGTCCGGTACCGTGCCGGTCAGCGAGCTGCGCAGCTGCATCAGCTTGCGCTCCGTCCGGTTGCGCGCGAAGCGGTCGCCCACCATGATCCAGTAGGTGATCGGCTCGACACGTTGCCGGTTGACGGCCAGCAGCTTGACTGCAGGAATGGTCTGACCACCGGCCTGGATGTCGGACTCCTTCTTCCACTTGATCTCGAATCCCTGGCCGCGGTAACAGCCCTCGGGCAGGTGCACCGACAGCGAATCGCTCTGGTCCGCACCATAGGCGATGGACAGCATGATCCGCTGGCCCTGGCGGTTGACATAGGTGCGCGACAGCACCTGGTTGTAGATCTTGTCGATCTCGGCCTGCACATCGGGGCTGACAGGCGGGACGAAGATCGAGCGGTCGACCTTCCACTCACCAAAAGTCTCCGGCACCAGAGCCTGAAGGTCGAACTGGTTGACCGAATTGCCCGACTGAACCTTAGGCTTGAGCGCCAAGGCCAGCAGGGCCGCCAGCACCATCGCGACAAGGATGGCGGCTTGGCGCGAGAAGTCCGGCAGACGTGCAGTGAGCGTGTTCATGGACCGGTTTCCTCGTTGGCGCGAACTCAGGTGGCAGCGGCCATCGGGCGCCGTGCCAGCAGCTTGCGAATGCCGCCGACGACCGAGTCGGACGTGAACAGCATGATCAGCGCAATCACGAACAACACCATGCCGGCAGCGTCGTGGACGAAGCCCTGTCCCGCCTCGTCACCGAAGTGATAAGTGACCAGGACCAGGATCATCACCCGCACGATGTTGGCGATGAAGGCGATGGGCAGGATCAGCGCCATGATGATGGCCCGGTGCCAGTTGCTGCCCGGGTCGGTCATGTACAGGTACAGCGCGCCCAGCGCCGTCAGGCTGAACATGGAGTTCAGGCCCGAGCAGGCATCGGCGACCAGCAGCTGGTACTGGCCCACGTTCAGCACCACGCCCTGGCGGGAGATCGGATAGCCCAGGTGGTAGAGGAGGGCCTCGGCGATGATGGACACGTTGTGCTTCAGGGGCACCGTCAGCGCATCCAGGACGAAGCCCGGCAGCGGCAGCATGAACACCAGGAAGAACAGGGCGAACCAGGCGGTCTTGATGTACTGCCAGCCGCGCATCAGCAGCATCACGCCGGCCAGCAGGAAGATGAGCGACCCCGCCTCGAAGATCACGATTTCCTGGCTGCGGCCCAACGCATACAGCAGCACGCCGAGGACCATGAGGATCCAGCCGGCGACCGGCGCGGGACGCGGTACTACGGCGGCCAGGGCCTCGCGCTTGCCCCAAAACAGCCATGCACTGACGGCCAGGATCAGCGGCCCGTGCGCCTGCTCGTCCTTGGTCCAGACGCCATGGGCCAGGTCGTTGAAGGTCGGGCCGAACAGCAGCACCATCCCCAGCACCACCAGACCCCAATGCAAACCCAGGACCCTGAACTGGCCCGGGATGTCAGGCGGCAGCACCGCTGCCGACGGAGGGGATGGATTGGCGGCTTCGCTCATAGGAAAAGTGTCCTCACGGCCATGACGCGAGGCGCGCTCAAAACTCGTTGATGACCACACCGGCCAGGCCGGTGGCGTTCTCGCCCAGCATGGCCACCAGTTCGTTCAGCGTGCCGATGCGCGAAGCGTTCTTCCGCGCGACGACCAGCGCGGCGCCGCAGCGCGACGCGACCACGGTGCCGTCAGCGCCGTAGGCCATCGCCGGGGTATCCACAATCACATGGTCGAATTTGCTGTAGAGCTCCCGCACCAACAGGCCAAAGGCTGGCCGCTCGACCAGCTCCAAAGGGTTGGGTGGCACGATGCCACACGGCAGCACGAACAGACTCGGCACACCGGCCACTTGCTGCACCACCTGATTCTCGGCACGGCCGGACAGGATGCCCGACAGGCCAGAGGTGTTGGAAAGCTTGAAGATCTCGTGCTGGCGCGGTCCGCGCATGTCCGCATCGATCAGCAGGGTTCGGCCACCCAGCTGCGCCAGCGCGACGGCCAGATTGGCCGCGAAGAAGGTCTTGCCGTCACCGGCGTCCGGGCTGACCACGGCCAGCGCCCGGCGCGGCTGGTCGGTCTCGCGGAACACCCGCATCATCAGCTGCGTGCGGATGGCGCGGAAGGACTCGGCCTGGACCGAGAACGGGCTGCTGAGCACCACCAGCTCGGCGCCCAGTTTGCGTTTCTCTTCCGGCGCGTAGGGATAGTGGAACTGCTGCGCCAGGGCGAACAGCACGTCGTCGGTGCTGGCAAACCCGAGCGCGATGGCGGCCTCGCCGAAGCGGACGCCCTTTTCGCGCTGATAGGCCAGCACCTTCTCGACCTGCTCGGCGGAGAGGTTGCGGGTTTCGGAAATGATCGAGCCGATCGAACGCTCGCCACCGCCACCGCCAAGCGGCTCTGCGGAGTCCAGCGGCGCCACCTTGCTGTCGTGCAGCGCGGAATCTCGGAACTTGGCCATTTCAGCTTGCCTTTCCTGGGGCCGGCAGTTGGCCGACCAACCGCTGTTGCATCAGGCTCAGGCGCGGCTTGCCGACCAGGCGACGCGCATTGGGCTTCGGCAGGACGCCGAGTACCGGGACACCAAGGCCGGCCGTGATGTCCTCGTGGCTGCGCACCCTTCGATCGATCAGCTCAATTGCCAGGATGACGCCTGTAGCGAGCAGCAACCCCAGAAAGACCGAGATGGCAGTATTGAGCAACACCTTGGGGCCGGAAGGCTCCAGCGGCGGGTTGGCAGCGGCCAGCTGATACGCGTTGGTCTGCGTCGCCTGACTCTCCAGGCTGGTCTGGGTGGCGCGCGCCGAGACCGCATCGAAGGCACGCTGTGCCGTCTCCAGGTCACGCTGCAGCAGCTGACCCTCGTCCCGCACGGCCTTGAGCTTCAAGACCTTTTGACGTTGGTTCTCCAGTTGGACGCGGGTTTGAGCCTCGCGCGACCGGTTGATGCCACCGGTGACGCCGACACTGCTGGTAGCCCGCTTGACCTCCGCGTCCAACTTCTGGCGCAGCTCGTCGATGTTGGCCCTGAGCTCCTGCACCAGGGGATGTGCGTCGCCGAAGCGCGCGTTCAATTCCTGCATCCGGACCTCCTGGCGAGACAGGTCACCTTTCAGGCTGAGCACTAGCGGGCTGTTCATGATGTCCGTCAGGCGATCGGGCGTGCTTCTTGCCGCCGCCTCGCGGCTGTTGGACTCCGCGCTGATGGCCTGCAGCGCCGTCACCTGGCTGTTGAGTTCGTTGAGGCGCGAGGTCTCGATGTCCAGCCGCTCGTCGCTGGCGATGATCCCGCGCTCGCGCTGGAAGGTGCTGTAGCGCGCCTGGGCCTTCTCATAGGTCTCGCGAGCATCCTTGACCCGCTGGTCGAAGAAGGTGTTGTACTGGCGTGCCGGATTGACTCGCAAGTCGACGGACGTCTCCAGATAGGCCTGCACGAAGGCATTGGCCAGACCTGCGGCAAACCGCGGGTCGCCCGCCTTGTACGACACCGTGATCACGCTCGACTGCAAGGAAGGACGGACCGTCAGGTTCTTGGAGAAGGAGTCCGCCAGCCAGGCCTCCATCGACCCGGACCCGCCAGTCGCCTCCATCCACTGCCCGCGCACCTGCGGGTTGTCGATCAGGCGAAGGTTCTTGACCACGCGCTGGGCCACGCGCGAGCTTTCGATGATGTCGACCTGGGTGGCGATATAGGTCGGATTGGCTGCACCCGTGTACACCGATACCGGATCCGGCTTGGAATCCAGCACCAGCGTCGCGCTGGCGGTGTACTGCTTGTCCAGGCTCAGGCTGACCGCCAGCGTGGTACCGACCGCGACCACGAAGATCAGCGCGGCAATCCACCAGCGCGCCCGCAAGATCGAGAGCAATTGAGACAGACTCATGCCATTCCCCTTCCGACCGTCTTATCGGCCGGACTCAGAACAAACTTTCGCGGACATACACCACGTCGCCATCGCGCAGCGCGTCGTCCATCGCCGGCTGGAGCACCTGCACCTTGCCGTCGGACCCTCGCCTGTGTACGCGGATACCCTTTTCCGTGCCTCGGGCGTTCAAGCCGCCACCCGTGGCCAGCACCTGCATCAGCGTCATGCCGCGCTCCAGCCGCACAGGACCGGGGCGCTGGACCTCACCGTAGATATACAACAGCGGCGCGCGGTCCACATAGATGACGTCGCCGTTGACCATCAGCACGTCATCGGCCCGGGAGGCGTCCCGGAACATGGCCGGCAGGTCGATCTCCTTGCGGAAAGGCTTGCCGTCGCGCGTACCGACCAGGGTGAGGATCTCGGCACCCGAAGGCGCGACACCGCCGGCGTTGGCCAGCATGTCGCTCAAACGCATTTCGGCGGCCTCCAGCGGATAGCGGCCTGGGCGGTTGACCTGACCCAGCACGCTGATCTGATTGCCTCGGACCTGCAACACGATGATGCTGACCTGCGGCTGCTTGACGAAGTTGCCGGTGCGAAGGCCGTCGGCGATGACCTTCTCGGCCTGGCCGACCGACATCTGCCCGAGCCGGACGCTGCCCAGCAGCGGATAGCTGATGACACCGGCTTCGGATACCCGCGCCTCGAGCGTGAGGTCTGGGTTCTGGTACACCGTGACCCGAACGACATCGCCGGCACCCAGGCGGTACTCCGTTGACGTAGCGGCCGTACCGGCGCCCTGCGCCAAAGCTGCCGCAGGCAAACCGGCCCAGACAAAGAAGCTGCCCAGCAGCGCGAGCAGGGCGCGCCGCGTGCCGAGGAAGGTCGACTGGACGTTCATTTCTTGATTCCCATACCCTTGTTGATGGCCGATGCGTCCAGCCCGCCGCCCGAGGCTGGCGCCGCTGCGGCGGCCGGCGCGGCCGTCGTCGCACCTGTTGCGCTGCCGGCTGTCGGTGCGGAGGCCGCGAACTTGCCCACATACTCGATCTTGGCCGCCGCGCGAAGTTCCTTGATGTCCTTCGTGATCAGCTCGCGTTTGCGCTCGTTCAGCAGGAACTGCTCGATCGCCGGCGTTGCCCGCTCGAGATCGACCGGCTGGTTGCGCGACCCCGCCAGCACCAGGACAGTGGCGCCGTTGGGCGTCGGGTTGATCAGGGCCTGGCCGTCCTTCAGCTTGGAAATGGTGTCCAGAGACGCCAGCGGCAGCTGCTCGGCCGCGCGGACGGCCTGGTTGCCCGAAAAACGGAAGTCATTGGCCTTCAGGTACTCGATGAACTCCGCGATGTTCTTCGCGGCGGCCAGTTTGCCGCGCAGCGTTTCCAGCTGCTCCGGCTTGGCCTCGATGGCGAGCTCCTGCAGGCTGAACACTCGCCGTTCGCTGAACAGTGCCGGCTTTTCGGAGTAGTACTTCTTGATCTCTTCCGGCGTCGGTTTCGGTGCGGCCTCACCAACGCGCTCGATATAGGCGCGGTACATGATGTCGCGCTTGGCCGCGTCAAGCTGCTGCAGGACCTTGGCATCCCGATCCAGCTTGAGCTCCTCGACCTTGGACATGGCCACCTGCTGGTCGATCAGGCGCTCCAGCACCTGGCGGCTGGCGGCATCCGCCTGCTCGGGCCGCAGCCCGCGCTGCTGCTGCAGGATGAAATTGATCTGGTGGACCGTCAGCTCTTCCTTGTTGACGCGGGCCGCGGTCTGGCTGGCCTTCTTCTCTTCCTTCTTCTTGTCGCCGCAACCACTGAGAAGCGCCAGGGTTGCCGCGAGCGCGACCACGGTGACTGACGTCATGCGAAAGCCAGGGGAGGAGGTGGGCTGTGCCATATTGATTTCGCTCGATTTGCCGCGGACGCATCCGCAGGGACGGACCCAGGCCGGTCTGTCCGGCGTGGGCATGACGAGGCAGCGTAGGCTGCAAAAAGCAGGCGCGAGTGTAGCGGCGGCACCATGACGGTGATATGGACGCCTCATTCGCCTTTGCACGTTCCAACCGGGCCTGTGAAGTAGGGCACGGCCCAATTCCATCACTCGGCGGACGCCAGGCTGGAATTCTCTCGCCTGCACGTGGCGCTGCAGCACCGCCCCCGCAACTGGCGCCCACAAACTAGGGGATCAAGTCAGGCGAGGGACTGGAGAAGACATGGTGCCCGCGCACGGCGATCTGGAAGTCAGGCGCGAGGTCCGCATTGATATTGCCTTCCAGGATGGTGTGCTCCACGCCGTCGATCTGCTCATACCGGTAGGACAACTGCGCCGCACCGGTAAAGGCCGCACCTTCTCCGACTACCGTGAATGCCTGGTCGCCACCCGTCCCGGTATCGGCATCGAGGCCGGACAGGTCAATGCGGTCGGTGCCCGACAGGAAGTCCTGGATCACATCGCGCAGTGATGCGCCAACGCCAGAGTCGGCGACGGCGCTGAACACGAAGATGTCCGCACCGGTGCCGCCGGTCAGGCTGTCGGCGCCGGCGTCGCCGCGCAGCGTGTCGGTGCCACCGCCGCCAGACAGGGTGTCGTCGCCTGCGCCGCCGGCGATGGTGTTCGCGACATCGTTGCCAGTGATGACGTTGGCCACGCCATTGCCAGTGCCGTTGATCGCGGCGTTTCCGGTCAGCGTCAGGTTCTCGAAGTTCGTGGCCAGCGTCCAGCTGACCAGGCTGCTGACCAGGTCTGTCCCTTCGCTTGCGTTCTCGAACAGACGCACGCCGGAAACGGCGACGACAAAGGTGTCATGGCCGTTGCCGCCGTACAAGGAGTCGAGTGCGTGATCCCCCAACAGCGTGTCGTTGCCGCCCGCGCCATAGATCGCATCGGACCCCGCGCCGCCATCCAGTGTGTTGGCCGCCTCGTTGCCGCTGATCACGTTGCCCAGCGCGTTGCCCGTGCCGTTGATGGCCGCCGTGCCGGTCAGCGTCAGGTTCTCCAGGTGGTCCGACAGCGTGTAGCTGACCCCGCTGCGCACCTTGTCCAAGCCCTGGCCGACCAGCTCCACGATCACGTCATTGACGTCGTCCACCTTGTACGTGTCGTCGCCCGCCCCGCCGATCATCGTGTCCGCCCCGCCCAGGCCGTCGAGCGTGTTCACACCCGAGTTGCCTGTCAGCACGTTGGCCGCCGCATTGCCCGTGGCATTGATCGCAGCCGATCCTGTGAGCGTCAGGTTCTCGAAGTTCGCCGCCAGCGTCCAGCTCACTGCGCTGCGCACCAGGTCCGCACCCTCGCCGGCGAACTCGACCAGGACATCCCCGGCGCTGTCCACGTCGTAGGTGTCATCGCCCAGGCCGCCTCGCATGGTGTCGTTGCCGGCACCACCGCTCAGCGTGTCGTTGCCTGCTGCGCCGTCCAGCACATTGGCCGCGCCATTGCCCGTCAGCACGTTGTCCAGCTCGTTGCCCGTGCCGTTGATGGCGCCGCCACCTGTCAACACCAGGTTCTCGACATGGGCCGACAGCGTCCAGTTCAGGCTGGCGCGCACCTCGTCGATACCCTCGCTGGCCAGCTCGATCACCTGGTCGCCGGCGTCGTCGGTGACATAGATGTCGTTCCCGGTACCCCCCAGCAGGGTGTCTGCGCCCGCCCCACCGTCAAGCGTGTCGTTGCCGCCCAGCGCCTCGATGCGGTCTCCCGACGACGTACCGACCAATATGTCGTCGCCCCCGGTGCCGAAGATGGTCCCGTTGGAAGAGCTGACTGCCGCCGTTGCGGCCGACGCCACAGCCTCCGCGGTGCCAAAGGCGTCGGTCCACCGGGCCAGGACGCGCAGCAGGAGACCGGACAGCGCGGAATCCACGGCCAAGGTCGATCCGGTCATCCCGGGCAGGTCGACCCAGGTCGTGCCATCCACCGAAGACTGCCACTGCAAGGCAATCACACCGATGCCATCGGCGTCGCCGAGCGTGTTCGATGCCACGAGCACCTGGCCGACTACCGGCGTGGCGTCGTCGATCACCACCGAGCCTGTCGGCGTGTCATTGACATTGATCACGGCCGAGGTGGCCCCTGTGGCGGCCTGCTGACCCACGCCGAGCGGGTCGGTGTAGATGACCAGGGCCCGCACCTGCCGGCCGACCTGCGCATCGTCCGGCGTGAAGCTGGCTGAGGTCGCGCCAGCGATGTCCGCCCAGTCGACACCGTTCAGGCTGGTCTGCCATTGATAGCCGGTGATCGTGATCCCGCCCGTGTTGGCCAGGGTGCTGGCGACCGACAGCGGCTGGTTCTCCGTGGCGACCGTGGTGCCCAGCGCCACCGCACCAGTCGTCAGTGAAAACGCGCCGTCCGCGAACTGCACGAACTCCGCAGACCCCACCTGGTCGACCTCGCCGGTGGAAACGCGCGTCATCTGATACTGATCGACTCCGGTACGAAGCACCAGCCAGTCGCTGCGGTTGCCGGCCTGCGCCACGGTATCGATACCGGCCTCGCCCGCCAGCGTGTCGTTGCCTGCGTCACCGGCCAAGGTGTCATTCCCGGCGCCACCCAGCAGGCTGTCATTGCCGCCGCCACCAGACAGCACGTTGGCCGCCGTGTTGCCGGTCAACAGGTTCGCCAGCGAATTGCCAGTACCGTTGACCGCAGCGGCTCCGGTCAGTGTCAGGTTCTCAAGGAAGGCGCCCAGGGTCCAGGACAGCCCACTGCGGACCAGATCGACGCCACCACCGTCCAACTCCACCAGCACGTCGCCGGCGGTGTCGACGATGTAGGTGTCGTCGCCACCGGCGCCGACCATCGTGTCGTTACCGGCGCCTCCATCCAGCGTGTTCGCCGCGTCGTTGCCGGTGATGACATTGGCCACGCCATTGCCGGTGCCATTGATCGCCGCATTGCCGGTCAGCGTCAGGTTCTCGAAGTTCGTCGCCAGCGTCCAGCTGACCTGGCTGCTGACCAGGTCCGTCCCTTCGTTGGCGTTCTCGAAAAGACGCACGGCTGCCAGCGTGACGACATAGATGTCGTTGCCGACGCTGCCATAGAGCGAGTCGAGCGCATGGTCGCCATGAAGCGTGTCGTTGCCACCCAACCCGTACAGCGCGTCACCGCCGGCCCCACCATCCAGCACGTTGTCGGCGGCGTTGCCGCTGATGATGTTGGTCAGCGCGTTGCCCGTACCGTTGATGGCCGCCGTGCCGGTCAGGGTCAGGTTCTCCAGGTGGTCCGACAGCGTGTAGCTGACCCCGCTGCGCACTCTGTCCAGGCCCAGGCCGGCGAGTTCCACGATCACGTCGCTGGCGTTGTCCACCCGGTAGGTGTCGTCACCGGCGCCGCCGATCATCGTGTCGGCGCCGCCCAGGCCGTCCAGCGTGTTCGCGCCCGCGTTGCCGATCAGGATGTTGGCCGCCGCATTGCCCGTGGCGTTGGTCGCCGCCGTCCCGGTCAGCGTCAGGTTCTCGAAGTTCGTCGCCAGCGTCCAGCTCACCGCGCTGCGCACCAGGTCGGTGCCCTCGCCGGCGAACTCGACCAGGACATCCCCCGCGCTGTCCACGTCGTACGTGTCATCGCCCAGGCCGCCGCGCATCGTGTCGTTGCCGGCACCACCGATCAGCGTGTCGTTGCCCGCCCCACCGTCCAGGACGTTGACCACGCCATTGCCCGTCAGCAAGTTGTCCAGCTCGTTGCCCGTGCCGTTGATGGCGCCGCCACCCGTCAGCACCAGGTTCTCGACATGCGCCGCCAGCGTCCAGCTCAGGCTGGCGCGCACCTCGTCGCCGCCCTCGCCGGCCAGCTCGATCACTTGGTCGC
>JBJXHB010000464.1:0-3052 GCA_046160725.1 Aquabacterium sp. | reverse complement strand
GCCGGTTTCCCGCCAACCGGCTGGTGGTCGGCGGACGGGTGCTGCTGTCGGGCCGGATGGGCGATGGGCGGCAGATGCCGCATCCCGAGTTCATGGTGCCCGCCGACCGGCCGGATTTGTTGCCGGGATCGAGCCGGTCTGGCCGCTGACCGCCGGGCTGTTCGGCTATCATCTGCGCAAGTCGGTGGCCGAAGTGGTGTCACGGGTGCCGGAGTTTGCCGAGTGGCATGACGCCGCCCTGTTGAAGCGGGAGAAATGGCCGGGATTCGCCGAGGCCCTGCGCGCCTTGCAGACGCCGACCGAGTTGCCCGGGCTGGAGCCGGCGCGTCGCCTTGCGTACGACGAGTTGCTCGCCGGCCAGGTGGCGCTGGCGGTGCTGCGCCGGCGGGTACGGTCGCGGCCAGGCCGGGCGCTGAACGGTGACGGCAGCTTGCGCACGGCCGCCTTGGCCCGCTTCGGCCACGAGCTGACCGCAGCCCAACGCGATGCGCTGGCCGAGATCGATGCCGACCTGTCCGCACCGCGCCGCATGCTGCGCCTGCTCCAGGGCGATGTCGGCGCCGGCAAGACGGTGGTCGCCGCACTGGCGATGCTGCGCGCGGTCGAGTCCGGGGCGCAGGCGGCGATCATGGCGCCGACGGAATTGCTGGCGCGGCAGCATCACCGCACCCTGTCGCGCATCTGTCCGGTGCCGGTGGAGTTGTTGACCGGCTCGGTCACCGGCCGCGCCCGCGCCCGGGTGCTGGAGGGGCTGGCGGATGGATCGGTGAAGCTGGTGGTCGGCACCCATGCGCTGATCCAGGAGGGGGTGAGTTTCCACGACCTCGCCGTCGCAGTGATCGACGAGCAGCATCGCTTCGGCGTGGAGCACCGGCTCAGCCTCGGTGCCAAGGGGGCGGCGACCGACGTGCTGGTGATGACCGCCACCCCGATTCCGCGCACCATCCTGCTGACCCAGTGGGGCGAGATGCAGACCAGCCGGCTGATGGGCAAACCCGCCGGCCGCCAGCCGATCCGCACCACCATCCATTCCCTCTCCACCCTGACCGAGATCGTCGAGGCGTTGCGCCGCAAGCTGGACGAAGGGGCGCGGGTCTACTGGGTCTGCCCGCTGGTCGAGGAAAGCGAGCTGATCGACCTGGCCGATGCCGAGGCGCGCTACGCCGAGCTGACCCAACATTTCGGCCCGATCGTCGGCCTCGCCCATGGCCGCCAGGACAGTTCGGTGCGTGAGGCGGCCCTGCTGGATTTCGCCGCCGGGCACACGCAGATCCTGGTCGCCACCACGGTGATCGAGGTCGGCGTGGACGTGCCGGAAGCCACCGTCATGGTCGTCGAACACGCCGAGCGCTTCGGCCTGGCCCAACTGCACCAGTTGCGTGGCCGGGTGGGGCGGGGGCGCGATGCCAGCTTCTGCCTGTTGCTGCATTCGGTCGAACTGCACGAGACGGCACGCCGCCGCCTGGCGCTGTTGCGCGACACCGAGGACGGCTTCGTCATCGCCGACGAGGATTTTCGCCTGCGCGGCGGCGGTGATTTGCTGGGCACGCGGCAGTCCGGCATGCCCGGCTGGAGGTTGGCGAAACTCGACCGCGACGAGGACCTGTTGCACATGGCAGGGCGCGATGCCGAGCTGCTGGTGCAGAAGGACCCGGAACTGCGCAGCGAGCGCGGCGAGGCGGTACGGGTCTTGCTGGCGCTGTTCGAACGCGGCACGGCGGTGCGGACGCTGCGCTCCGGCTGAGTCGCGTCGAAGACGTCCCTACCGCTGGCCGTGTGCCGCCCGCGCCAGCGAGAACGGCCGCTCCACCAGCACGAACAGCACCAGGCTCGCCACCGCGCCGGCCGCAAAAATCGGCGCCGCGAGCAGCCAGAAGGTGACGCCCGGCCATCCCGCCCCCAGCAGCCAGCCGGCCAGGCGAAAGCTCGCCACCAGCACCAGCCCGTGCACCAGATAAAACGAGTAGCTCATGTTGCCGAGCCAGCGCAGCGTCTCCTGGCTGAACACCAGGGCCGCCAGATTGCCGCCGCGCAGCGCCGCCGAGCACAACAGCGCCAGTGCCAGCGTCTCCATCACCGTGCGTGACAAGGGCGACCACGCGACATACTGCCCCACCAGCAGCGACGCCGCCCCCGCCGCCAGCGCCAGCCCTCCCGGCACGGCCGGTCCGCGCCCGTCCTCGATCTCGAACAGCAGCATCCCGACCAGCAGCGGCAGCAGCGGCAGCGGCACTACAAACACCCCTGCCCCCTCAGGTGCCCGGTCGCACACCATCGCGACAAGCCCCATCACCGCTAGGATCGCCCCGATCCGCCCCCAGCGCGGCCAGGCGTGCAGGCCCAGCCCCGGCACCAGCAGCCCGAGCACCAGGTAGAACGCCATCTCCCAGCTCAGCGACCACGCCACCGTCATGATCGCGTCCATCGCGAACACGCCCGGGATGAAGAGCAAGTTGGCCAGGATCACCAAGCCGGCTGACAACGGGTCGACCGGCACCTCCGCCCCGCGCACTGCGTGCCACGCCAGCAGCGGCACAAACACGACGAGGAAGGCCGGATACAGCCGCTGTACCCGCCGCCGCATGAACGGCATGAATCCAGGCCGACGGCGCAACAGCGTGCCGTAGATCAGGAATCCCGACAGCACGAAGAACAGCTCCACCCCCAGCGTGCCGAAATTGCGCAACAGCGCCGCCACTTCGGCCGCCACCGGGCCAAGCTCGATCATCTGGATCGCCTGCATCGCATAGTGTTGCGCGAACACCAGCAACACCGCGGCCCCCCGCAACCCCTCCGTCGGGCGCATCCGCGCCGGACCGCCGTCCAGCTCCAGCCAATCCCGCAGCCGGGACGCCATGATCGCGGTCCTCCGATGCGGCACCGGGGGCGTGATGACCCACCGGACACGCGGAATCAATGGGCTGGCGCGCCGCCCCCGCTTGCATTGCCGCCTCGTTGCGCTATCTCCGCCCGGCAGCGTCACATTTCTGGGGAACCATGGTGCCAGCCGACACAAGCGCCCCGCTGATCGAGATCGAGGGGCTGACCAAGC
>JBJXHB010000463.1:0-8015 GCA_046160725.1 Aquabacterium sp. | reverse complement strand
CTGCGACCGGCCGCCCGCACCCACGCCGCCGGAGCACAAGGAGGTGATCGGCCGCATCGCCGGCGACCTCTGCATGGCGGCTGCGGTGAGCTGTGAGCTGAGCTGGAAGGGGCCCCGCCGCCAGCAGCGCGAGGGCACCATCCGCAACACCGGCGCGGACGGGCCGAAGATCAAGATCGAGCACGTCAGGGCGGTGCTGCTGGCCGATGGCTGGGAGGAAAAGTCGGAGGACGTCGACGGCGACCGCGTCTTCGTCAAGCCGGCCTACGAGCTGCGGTATTCGCCAGCCCGGGTCCATATCCGGTGGCTCGGGGCACCGCAACCGCAGCCGTGACAAGGCCAGCGTCTTGGCAAAACAAGGGGCGAGCGGCAAGCTTGAAACTATGCACGCGACACGTTAATATCGCCGCCCGTGCCTATCAAGAACTTCAAGTGCAAAGACACTCAAGCCCTCTTCGAGGGAAAGCGGGTGAAGCGCTGGGTGAACATCGAACGACCTGCGCTCCGCAAGCTTGCACAGTTGGACTGGTCGGCAGTTCTTGACGATCTGAAGGTGCCGCCTGGCAACGGCCTCGAAGCGCTGAAGGACGATCGGAAGGGACAGCACAGCATCCGCATCAACCAGCAATGGCGCGTCTGCTTCGTCTGGTCACCAGAAGGGGCGGCGAACGTCGAGATCGTCGACTATCACTGAAGGAAGAAGCCATGCGCACCGTTCTACCTGTCTCGCCCGGCGAGATGCTTGAAGAGGAGTTTCTCAAGCCGCTTGGTCTCACGAAGTACCGTCTCGCAAAGGACATCGGCGTACCACCGCAGCGAATCGGCGAAATCGTGTCTGGCAAGCGAGCCGTCACGGCCGATACCGACCTTCGGCTTTGCCGCTACTTCGGTCTGAGCGACGGCTGGTGGCTGCGCGGGCAGGCCGCCTATGACACGGCTCTTGCCAAGAAGGCGCTTCACAAGGAACTGGCCACCATCCAGAGGTGTTCTCTCCTGGCGGCGTAGCGAGGGCGGTTTCAAGTCTGAGAATGGCGCACTGCATGGCAAGCGCGAGGCGCTCAACACCATCATGGGCGGGGTTGCGGGCTTCCTGCTGGTCATGGCCATGTCGATGTTCGGCATCGGCGCGCTGCTGCAGTCATCCCTGGCCTGGCTCACGCTCCTGAAATGGGTCGGCGGGCTGTACCTGGTCTATCTGGGTGTCCAGGTGTGGCGCTCTCGTTGCCATTGGCGCGGCGCTGCCGCTGCGCGCATGAGGCCCGTGCCGAGATGATGAAGAGACAAAGCCATGTTCGCCAACGAGACCGCCATGGCCGAGGGTGACCTCGTCTTCATCTTCGCCAGCGCGCGCCAGCGGCCGGGCGGTCCTGGCGCCGGGCCCGATCAAGCGGCCTTGCTGAGATAGGTCTCGGCCAACTTGACCCAGTAGGTGGCACCGGTCGGCAGCACCGCGTCGTTGAAGTCGTAGCCCGGGTTGTGCACCATGCAGCCGCCCTCGCTGCCGACGCCGTTGCCGATGAAGACGTAGCAGCCGGGCACCTGCTCCAGGAAGAAGGCGAAGTCCTCGCTGCCGGTGACGGGCTCGATATCGAGCAGGCCGTCGTCGCCCAGCCAGTCGCGGATGACCTCGGTGCAGAAGGCCGTCTCCTTGGGATGGTTGTACAGGCAGGGGTAGCGGCGCTGGTAGTCCACCTCGGCGGTGGCACCGAACACAGCGGCCTGGGCCTGCGCGATCTCGGTGATGCGGCGCTCCAGCATGTCGCGGATCTGCGGCTTGAAGGCCCGCACCGTCAGGCGCAGCTCGGCGGTGTCGGCGATGACATTGGGCGCGTCGCCGGCGAGGAACGCGCCGACGGTGACCACGCCGGTGTCCAGCGGCGGCACGTTGCGCGAGACGATGCTCTGCAGGGCCATCACGATGGCCGAGCCGACCACCACCGAGTCCACCGTGGTCTGCGGCATGGCGCCGTGGCCGCCCTTGCTGCGCACCTTGATGATGCAGCTGTCGCTGGAGGCCATGGCATGGCCGGCCAGGGCCACGAACTTGCCGGCGGCCTTGCCGGGCATGTTGTGCATGCCGAACATCGCCTCGCACGGAAACAGCTTCAGGAAGCCGTCGTCCAGCATGCGCTTGGCGCCGGCCTGGCCCTCCTCGGCGGGCTGGAAGACCAGGTGCAGGTGGCCGTCGAAGTTGCGCGTGGCGGCCAGGTGGCGGGCGGCGGCCAGCAGCATGGCGGTGTGGCCATCGTGGCCGCAGGCGTGCATCTTGCCGAACACCTTGCTCGCCCAGGCCTTGCCGCTGGTCTCCATGATGGGCAGGGCGTCCATGTCGGCGCGCAGGCCGATGTGGCGCTCGCTGGTGCCGGCACGCAGCGTGCCGACGACACCGGTGCCGCCCAGGCCGCGGTGCACCTCGTAGCCCCAGCGCGCCAGGCGCTCGGCCACCAGGTCGGAGGTGGCGTTTTCCTCGTAGGCGAGTTCCGGGTTGGCATGGATCTGGCGCCGGATGGCGACCATCTCGTCCTCGTGCGCCAGGATGTCGGCCAGCACGGGGGAGGGCAGGGGAGCGTTCATCGGTGTCTCGCGTCGCGACGGTGAAAGACCGGATTGTCGTCCCGGTGGCCGGGATGGGCCTATGGTGGATTGCCCAGAGGCGGGCGATCATCCCGGCCGTCACCGCATCCCTGGCCCGCCCCGCGGGACCCTGAATGAACACCCTGCGCCGCCCCCCGTTCCGAGCCGACCAGGTCGGCAGCCTGCTGCGCCCGGCCGCCCTGGCCGAGGCCCGCCAGCGCTGCAAGCGTGGCGATTTGTCAGCCGCCGCGTTGCGCGAGCTGGAGGACCAGTCCATCGCCGACGCGGTGCGCCGCCAGCGCGACATCGGCCTGCAGGCCGTGACCGACGGCGAGTTCCGGCGCGACTGGTGGCACCTGGATTTTCTGGGTCTGCTGGGCGGCGTCACCATGGTCACCAACGACGGGCCCAAGTTCAAGATCGCCGGCCAGAGCGAGCAGCCGCCCATCCCCACCGTCACCGGCCGCATCAGCTGCGACGGGCCGATGATGGCCGACCACTTTGCCTACCTGAAGTCCATCGCCGGCGATGCCGTGCCCAAGATGACGATCCCCTCTCCGTCCATGCTGCACCTGCGCGGCGGCCGGGCCTCAATCGCGAGGGCGGTGTATCCCGACATGGATCTGTTCTGGGACGACGTCGCCGCCGCCTACCGCGGCGCCATCCGCCACCTGGCCGATGCCGGCTGCCGCTACCTGCAGCTCGACGACGTGTCCTTCGCCTATCTGTGCGACCCCACGGTGCGGGCACGCTCGGCGGCCAATGGCGACGACCCGGACGCACTGCCGCAGCGCTATGCCCGCACCATCAACGAGGCCCTGCAGGGCCGGCCCGACGACATGGTCGTGACCATCCACACCTGCCGCGGCAACTGCAAGAGCGCCTGGGTCGCCGAGGGCGGCTACGACCCGGTGGTGGAGGCGATGTTCGCCACCGACGTGGACGGCTATTTCATGGAGTTCGACAACGCCCGCGCCGGCGGCTTCGACCCGCTCAAGGCGCTGCCCAGGGGCAAGCAGGTGGTGCTGGGCCTGGTCACCACCAAGCTGGGCGAGCTGGAGAGCAAGGACGACCTCAAGCGCCGCATCGACGAGGCCGCGCGCTTCGTGCCGCTGGACCAGCTGTGCCTGTCGCCGCAGTGCGGCTTTTCCAGCACCCACCACGGCAATGCGCTGTCGATGGACGACCAGTGGCGCAAGCTGGAGCGGGTGGTCGAGGTGGCGGGCGAGGTCTGGGGCTGATACGCACCGCATGGGCAGGCGGCCATGACATCCCCACCGCAATGGCACCCGGCGCTGGCCGCCGACGCGCTGCCGGCCGGCGGTGCCGCGCCGGCCCGGGTCCAGGGGCGCCAGATCGCGCTGTTCCGGCTGGCCGATGGCAGCGTGCGCGCCTGCAACAACCGCTGCCCGCATGAGGGCTATCCGCTGTGCGAGGGGCATGTGGACGCGGCCGGCGTGCTGACCTGCCAGTGGCACAACTGGAAGTTCGACCTGGCCACCGGCGCCAACCTGTACGGCGGCGACGGCCTGCGCCTGTACCCGGCCGAGCAGCGCGGCGACGGCCAGGTCTGGGTCGATGTGGCCGACGAGCCGCCGGCGCGCCTGCAGGCCCGGGCGCTGGCGGCGCTGGACGACGCCATGGAGCTGGACGACCGGCCGCGCATCGCGCGCGAACTGGCCCGGCTGGAGCGCGACGGTGGCAGCCCGGCGCAGGCGGTGGCCCACGCGGTGTTGGCCGGCCATGCCCGGCTGCGCGACGGCATGACCCACGCGCATGCGGTGGCCGAGTGCTGGCTGCGGCTGCGCGATGAGCTGGACGACCCGGTGCAGCGCCTGGCCTGCAGCACCGAGGCGGTGGGCTACCTGGGGCGCGAGGCGATGCGCCAGCCCGTGGTGCCGTACAGCGACGCGACATCCGCCTGGGATGCGGCGCGCTTTGCCGCGGCCGTGGAGGCCCAGGACGAGGCGGCCGCGCTGGCGCCGCTGCAGGGTGCACTGCAGTCCGGCGTCGCGCTGGATGCCCTGATGCCCACGCTGACCCAGGTCGCCCTGGCCCACTACAACGACTTCGGCCACACGCTGATCTACCTGTCGCACCTGCCCGGGCTGGTGGCGCGGCTCGGCACCGCGTCTCTGCGGCCGCTGCTGCGGGCCTGGGTGCGGGCGGCAGTCCGCTGCACGCGCGAGGACCTGCTGCCGGACTTCAAGGCCTATGCGCCGGCGCTGCGGGCCTGGCCTGCGACACCGGCGGCACACGCCGCGACCGCAGCTGACGTGCAGACGCTGGCCGCGGCCTTCGAGGCCCGCTCGGTGCGCGACACGCTGGCCACGGTCGTCGATGCGGCGGCGGTGCAGCCGCCGGACCAGCTGCGCGAGGCGCTGCTGGTGGCCGGCGCGCATCACCTGCTGCGCTTCGACGAGGCCCATGCGCTGCGCACCGACAACCCGGTCGCCGACAACGTCGGCTGGCTGGACTTCAGCCATGCCATCACCTTTGCGCATGCCCTGCGCCGCCTGCTGCCATTGGGCAGCCCGCTGTGGCGCGAGGGGCTGCTGCAGATGGCGCTGTTCCTGGGCCGCAACCGTGCGTATCTGGTGCCCGGGTTGGACAGCGCCGAGGCGCGCCGGCCCTGGGCGGTGGCCGACGGCGCGGCTTTCGATGCCGCCTGTCGGGCCCAGGTGCTGGACCATGGGCTGGACCCGGACATCTTTCCGGCGCACCTGCTCAAGACCTGGCTGGCGGTGCGCGGCGAGATTGCGGGCGGCGTGGCACCCGACACCGCGGCCAGCATGCGCGCCGCGCTGCGGCGGCTGATGGCCGCGCGCTTCAAGCAGCGGCATTCGCTGCGCCTGGCGCACCAGGCGCTGGCCCTGGTCGGCCGCGAGTCGGGCTGACCGAGGCCCCGGCGGCGGCAGCGGAAGGCTGGGCACGGGTCGCCGTCCTACCTTGAAGTCGGCCGCTGCCGCCCTGCCTGCGGCCGCAGGTCCCACAGGGCCGTGGCGTCGCGGGCTCTAGATTGCCGGCATCGCCCCGCAACCTCGATGGAGCCTGCCTTGACCTCTTTCCGAACCCGCCTGCTGCTTGCCGCCCTCACCACGTTGATGCTGGCCACGGCGCCGGGCGTCGCGACAGCCGCCGGCACTGCCTCGCCGTCGCACAGCACCGACCTGCTGGCCCGCTACCGGCTGGACCGCGCCGACTGCAACAGCGGCCGCTCCACCCAGGACCTGCCGACCTGCCTGCGCGAGGCCGGCGCCGCCCTGGCCGGGGGCCGCCGCGGCGGCCTGGACAAGAGAGGTGCGGACTTCACCGCCAATGCGCTGCAGCGCTGCGACCGCCTGCCGGGCGATGACCGGCGCGACTGCATGGCGCGCATCAGCGGGCAGGGCACCACCACGGGCAGCGCGGCCGGCGGCGGCATCTACCGCGAGCTGGTCGTGCGCGACCCGGCAGCTGCCGTGCCGCCCGCGGCCACGGCGTCTGCGCCCTTGACGAAATGAGCGTGCGGCCCGCGGTCCCAGCCCCGGTGCGTCGCTCTGCTTGTGCGCGTGCGGCGGAAGCGGTCACCAACGCTCAGGGCACCCAGGCCTTCACGTCCGGCCAGCCCATCAGCCGCAGCACGATATAGGCCATGGCGGCCTGCCCCGGTGTGTCGCCGGTGGCGATGACTTCGGCATGGCGCGGCAGGCCGGCCTTGCTCAGGGCGGACCAGATCTCGTGTGCCGGCCGCGGCGCGCCGTCGGCCTTCAGCACCGCGTCGGTGGCCACGCGCACCACCGTGCCGGCCACCGGCCGGGCCAGCGGGCCACTGCCCAGCGCCAGATGCACCCTCGGATACGGCCCCGCGGCCGGGCCCGGGTCGCGCACCACCACGCCCGGGCGTGCCGTTGCGGCATAGGTGGCCTGCGGCACGGCCAGGTCCTTGGGCGATGCCGGCCGGCCGACGATGGTCGGCTCCTTCACCAGCGTCTGCCCCTGCAGGCCCCATTCGTCCACTGAGTCCAGCAGGATGGACACGCGGCGCTGGCCGGCCACATGCAGCGCCAGGAAGGCCAGCGCCGATCGCTCGTTGATGCCGCCGTCGCCGGTGACCACGGCCTCGTGGCTGTCGTTCACGCCGGCAGGGCCGAGCCGGGCCGCCAGTGCCGGCGCGTCGTGCAGTTGCGCCGCCAGGGTCTCGGCCGGCAGGTTGAGCGCAAACGGTACATGCCCCAGCGCATAGGCGGCGGCCGGCCGTGGGTCGACCACGCTGAGCTGCGCCGCGTCGAACATGCGCAGCATGCTGGCGCCCCAGGCTGCGACCCAGGTCCTCTCGCGCATCAGGTGAGGCGCGGCATAGGTCCACACCGGCAGGCCGCGCTCGTCGCGCAGGTACTCCATCTGCGACCCGAGGTACAGCTTGACCTGGGGCCAGCCCAGCAGCACCTTCATCGCGAACCAGGGCACGCTGGCGGCCACGCCACCGCCGCAGTAGTTGTGCACCACCTGGTCCGGCGTCAGGCCGTGGTAGGCCACGAGACGGCGGATCTCGTCGGCGGACTTGAAGGTCTTGTCCGGGTTGTAGAAGTCGTCGGCCGGGAGCAGGCGGGCATTCGGCATGTGACCACCGCGGTCGAAGAACCGGGTCTCGCCGTAGTAGTAGCCTGGGTCCAGCGCATCGACCAGTGCTTGTCGGCCGGTGTCGCCGCTGGCGGCGACGAACTCCGGCAGCCGGCTGCGGATGTCGGGGCGCGCCGCGGGCAGCGTCCAGATGCCCTCGCGGCGGGGCGACGGATCGCGCGTGACCGTGCCGCCGGCCGCCTTCCATGCGGCCAGGCCGCCGTCCAGCAACACCAGCTGGCGTGCCGGCCCGCCCCACTCGTGCAGGTCGAAGTACAGGCGCGTGGCCATCTGGGCGCCGCCCTCGTCGTAGACCACGATCAGCTGGTCCGGCTGCACGCCCCAGCTGCGCAGGCGGCGCTGCATCTGCTCGGCGCTGGCCTCGCGCGGCCCATAGCGGTACAGGTCCGCGCTGATGGCGCCGGGTATGTGGCCCTGCGCATGCAGGTGCGTCATCGACGCATCCAGCACCAGCAGGTCCGGCCGGCCGAGTTGGCCCTGCAGCCAGGCCGCATCGACCAGCGGGCCGCTGGGCGCCTGGCCTGCCGGCACGGGCGGCTTGGCCGGGGCTGCAGGCTGGGCCCGTGCAGGTGGGCTGGCTGCCAACGCGGCGGCCGACAGCAGGGCCGCCAGCAGGTGGATGAAGAATTGACGGGTCACGAGGCGCTCCGGTGGCGGCGGCCGGCACCCCCTTGGAGCCGCAGCCGCCGGCGGCCTGGACGGCCGCGCGGAGCACAGTCTGGGCACCGGCCGGCCGTTTGTCAGTGGCGCTGCGACGAATTGCGTCGGGTCGCCGCGGGCCGGGGCTTTGGCGCGACGAGTTGCGCTGCTGGCAGGCG
>JBJXHB010000462.1:0-4327 GCA_046160725.1 Aquabacterium sp. | reverse complement strand
CGCGAGACCACCGCCCTCTACACGCGCATGCTCAACGCGGTGCGCCCGCTCGGCGGCGGCCTGCGCGAGGCCAATGTGGGCACCACGGCGCTGCTGGCTTCACTCAAGCTCAGCGGCGCATCCGCGGCCGAAGCGGGCAGCGCGATCCTGCAGTTCAGTCAGGCGCTCGGTGCCGGCGCCTTGCGTGGCGAGGAGTTCAACTCGATCGCCGAAGCGGCGCCCACGCTGCTGGACGCGCTCGCGCGCGGGCTGGGCAAGGGCCGTGACCAGTTGCGCGGCCTGGCCGAACAAGGCCAGCTCACCACCGCAGCGGTGGTGGGTGCGCTCAGCAGGGAGCTGCCGCGCCTGCAGCGCGAGGCGGCCAGCATGGGCGACACCATTGGCGGCGCCACGCTGCAGGTGAAGGACTCGATGCTGGAGCTGGTGGGCGCAAGCGCCCAGGGCAGCCAGGGCGTGGCCACGGTCGTCGGCGCCCTGAAGCTGCTGGCCGAGAACCTGGGCCTGGTGATGAAGGCCCTGGCCTTGCTGGCTGCCGGCATCGTCGCCGTGAAGATCGGGCAGTTCGCCGGGGCCATCCAGGCGGCGGGCGTTGCGGCCGCCGCGGCAGTGCCAGGCGTGACGGGCTTCGGGGTCGCCGCGCGCGGGGTGCTGGCTCTGATCGGCGGACCGGTCGGCCTGATCGTTGCGATTGGCTCATTGGCTGCCGCCTGGGGTTTCGCAGAGGTCGCTGCGGCCAAGGCCGGCAAGACCGGCGTCGACAGGCTTCGCGAGCAGCTCAAGGCGGCAAAGGACCTGGAGAACCGCGTCAGGAATGACGCCCAGGCCGAGGGCGTCGATGCCGCAGGCCGCCAATACAAGAAGAAGCTCGAAGCCGCGGCTGCCGTCATCGCCAAGCTCGAAGTGCAGATCGCCGCCGCCGAGGCCGAGGCCGCCGACGCCGACCGCGAGGCGCAGCGCTTCGCCGGGGCCGCCGATCGCGAGCAGCAGCCGCTGCGCGAGGGCGCGGCATACCAGACCCTGCTCAATGAGTTCAAGACACGCGAGATCGTGGAACGCGAGTTCGCCAAGAAGCGCGAGAACTTCCTCCGCCTGAGCGACAGCGAGATCGCCCGCGCCAGGGAGGCCGGCGACCTGGCGGCAGTGAAGAAACTCGAAGGCGAGCGAACCGGGTTTCTCCAGGTGATCGCGCGGGACCGAGCGGAAGCGCTGAACAAGTTCGACGAGCAGGGCCAGCTCACCCGCCTGGCCCAGGCCCAGAAAGCCTATGACGCAAATGCCGAGCTGGCCGCCGATGCGCTGCAGCGCGAGCTGGATGCCAACCAGACGCTGTACGACCGTGGCCTGCGCGACCTTGAGCAGTACATGGCCGAGCGTGCGCGCATCGAGGACCGCGCCAGCGCGTTGAAGATCGACAAGCTCCAGGCCGAGGTGGACCGCGAGCGGGCCGCGCTCACCCAGAACGAGGAGCTGCTCAAGAAGCGCACCAAGCCCAATGACCGCGCCGAGGCCGAGGAGGCCATCGCCCGCAGCAAGGCCCGCGTGGCCGAGCTGGAGGTGCAGATCGCCATTGCCCAGCGCGACCAGGCCGCGGCCACCGAGAAGCGCAGCGCGGCCGAGATCGAGCTGCAGCGCCTGCTGGGGCGCGACCGCGCGCAGCTGGCGCAGCAAGAGGCGCAGTTCAGCGGCGCGGACCTCAGCCGCGAGGACATCCGCGCTCTGGTGCTGGAGCAGTTCGGCGAGCAGCTCAAGCGCTTCGGCCAGGCCGGCGACCAGGCCGGTGTGGACCGCGTGCTCAAGCTGGTGGACGCCGCCACCACCCGCCGGGAGCTGGAGCAGGTGCAGCGCGACTTCACCCGCGTGCGCGCCGACCTGGACCTGCAGGAGGAGGCCATCCGCCAGAAGGTGCAGGCCGGCCAGCTGCTGGAGGCCGACGCCGAGGCGCAGATCCTGGCGCTGCGCCGGCAGAACGTGCCGGTGCTGGACGCCATCCTGGAGCGTATGGCCGCACTGGCCCAGTCGCCCGAGGAGCGCCAGGCCATCCTGAAGCTGAAGACCAGCCTGCAGGTGCTCAAGGACACCCGCGCCGACTTCGACAAGCTGCTGGCCAGCAGCGCCACCAGCGGCCTCACGCAGTTTCTGAACGACGTCTCCACCGGCGCCAAGACCGCCGGCCAGGCGCTGCGCGACATGGTCAGCGGCTTCGCGCGGGCCATGCTCAACGCGCTGAACCAAAAGCTCGCCGAGCGCCTGGTCAAGCAGTTCCTGGAGGCGGTGGACGGGTTCAAGGCCAGCGGCGGGGGCGGGGGCGGTGGCGGCATCCTGGACGGGCTGTTCAAGTTCGTGCTGAGCCTGTTCCACACCGGCGGCGTGGTGGGCGCCGGCGGCGGCATGCGCCGCGCGGTGCCGCTGGCGGCCATGCTGGCCTTCGCGCAGGCGCCGATGTATCACTCCGGCGGCATTGCCGGCCTGGCGCCCAACGAGGTGCCCGCGGTGCTGGAGGCCGGCGAGGAGGTGCTGACCACCGACGACCCGCGCCACATCCGCAACATCCGCCGTGGCGGTGGTGCCTATGGCGGCCTGGTGGTGCAGAGCAGCGTGACGGTCAACGGCGCGCAGGGCAGCGACCAGGACATGCGCGGCGCGGCCCAGGACCTGGACCAGCGCATCACGAGCGTGACGGAGCGCTGGGCGGCCGAACAGCTGCGCCCCGGCGGCATCCTGGCCAGGGCCTGAGCGATGCCGACCTTCGACTGGGCCGAGTCCCCGGGCACCAGCTGCGAGCCGGTGCCGCGCCTGGTGCGCACGCAGTTCGGCGACGGCTACGTGGCCGCGGCCGACGACGGCCTGAACCCGGTGGCCCAGGTCTGGGACGTGGCGCTGGACGACGTGCGCGCCGATGCGGCCGACGAGATCGAGACCTTCATCAAGCCGGGCCTGGGCCGCGCCATCTTCGACTGGACCCCGCCGCGCCACACCGCGCCGCTGAAGTTCTGTTGCACCAGCTACAACCGCGTGCTGCTGGAGGAGTACGGCACCTTCGGCATCCGGCTGCGCTTCGAGCAGCGGTTCCAGCCCTGAAGGCACGCGATGCCGGCCAACATCGCAATCCAGCTCGCTGCCCTGTCCCATGACGCGGTGATCGAACTGTTCGAGCTGGACCTGACGGCGCTCGGCGGGGCCGTGCAGCGCTGGCACAACGGCACCAACGCGCTGAACGCGGCGGTGGTCTGGCAGGGCAACACCTACCCGTACTGGCCTATCGAGGCGGCCGGCTTCGCCACGCGGTCCAGCGGCCCACTGCCCCGGCCCACGCTGCGGGTGGCCAACGTGGGCGGCGTGGTGGGCGTCCTGGCGCGGCAGTACAACGGCCTGAAAGGCGCGCTTCTGCGGCGCAAGCGCACGCTGGCGCGCTACCTGGACGCGGCCAACTTCCCCGGCGGGGTGAACGCCAGCGCCGACCCGACGACCTTCTACCCCGACGAGCTGTGGGTGGTGGACCGCCAGGCGCAGCGCGACCGGCGCGTTGCGGCCTTCGAGCTGGTCAGCCCCATCGACCTGCCCACCACCGAGCTGCCGCGCCGCCCGGTGCTGGCCAACAGCTGCTGGTGGATCCAGGACGGCGGGTACCGCGGCGCGAACTGCGGCTACACCGGGCCGGCGGTGGCCAAGGCGGACGACACGCCCACCTCCGACATGGCGCAGGACCGCTGCGGCGGGCGGCTGGCCAGCTGTCGGCTGCGGCAGTGGCCGGGCAACGAGCTGGCCTATGGCGGCTTCCCTGGGGTGGGGGTGTTGCGCAATGGCTGACGCCGACACCGCCCGCACCCGCCGCCACGGCGCCGCGCTGGTGCGCGCCTTCGCACGGCTGCTGCCGCAGGTGCTGGAGCACGCCCAGCGTGAGCACCCCCGCGAGGCCTGTGGCCTGGTGCTGCGCGAAGGAAGCGTGACACGCTACGTCGCCTGCCGCAACGTCGCGCCGCTGGCGCACCAGGGTGACCGCTTCGAGCTGGACCCGCGCGACTGGGCCGCGGCCGAGGACGCCGGCACTGTCCTGGCCGTGGTGCACAGCCACCCGGACAGCGACGCCAACCCGAGCGAGGCCGACCGCTGGCTGTGCCACGCAAGCGGGCTGCCGTGGTTTGTCGTGGCCTGGCCAGGCGCGGCCTGGCAGCCGCTGTGGCCGCAGCCGCTGCCGCTGGTGGGCCGGCAGTTCGAGCATGGGGTGGTGGACTGCTACACGCTGGTGCGCGACTACTACGCGCAGCGGCTGGGCATCGAGCTGCCCAACTTCGAGCGAGACGACGAGTGGTGGAGGCGCGGCGGCAAC
>JBJXHB010000461.1:0-11195 GCA_046160725.1 Aquabacterium sp. | reverse complement strand
TCGGTGTCCAAACAGGCCGGGCCCGGCCAGGCGGGCCTGGTGACGCAGCACCTGGTGCACGGCGGCCATCAGCAGCGCGCCCAGCACCAGGCCGGCCGCGATGACCGCGACGTCCGCCACGCCGAGTGCGCGCGGCCCCAGCGGTGCGGCGGCCGGCACGGCCAGCGCCGCCAGCAGGGCGTTGCGCAGCACCAGGGCCCAGGACAGCGGCAGGGGCTCGCCGCCGCAACCGCAGTCCAGGCGGCGCCCATGGGCTCGGTGCCAGGCCATCGCGGCGCCATAGGCCAGCAGCAGGCACGCCGCCGCCACCGCGCCGGCGGCGCGCCCGGGGCTGAGCAGGGCCAGGGCAGTGGTGGCCTCGGCCAGCGGCAGCAGCCAGGCCGCCGGCGCGAGCAGGGCGGCCGGCAGACGGTAGGCCGCCAGGTGCTGCGCCAGCAGGTCGCGGTCGGCCAGCTTGCTGATCGCCGCATGCGCCAACAGCACCGCCAGCGCGGCGGCGGCCATCCACACGAGCAGCGGGTCGAGCGCGGTCATGCCATGGAATCCAAGTGCGACATCAGTCATGCGACTCCAGCTGGACCGGCGAGACGCCCGATGGCTTGACCGCAGTCACCTTCTTCAGCGGTTGGCCGTCGCGCCAGTCCCACACGACCAGGGTCGAGGTCACCGCATCCAGCGCCTGCAGCCGCTGGCCGCTGCGCGAGAAGGTCACCGACACCACGCCCGTCGCCGGCGTGCTGGCCAGGCGCCTGCCGGTGTCCAGGTCCACCGTCCACAGCGCCTTGGACGGGTTCTTGTGCGACCCCTCGCGGCCGCCATCATGCATCGCGACCACGGCGCGGCGGCCGTCGGGGTGCACCGCCATCGCCTGGTAGCCGCCGGGCCGCCAGCCGGCCTTGGCCTGGGCGTCGGTGACCAGGCGCTTCGCGCCGACGACCCGGGCCACGGCGCCGGAGAGATCCAGCTCGGTCAGCAGGCCGTTGAAGGAGAGGAAGAAGAAGCGGTCGCCAATGCGCTCGGCGGTGGCGAACCAGGCGTCGGTATCGGCGTCGAACAGCTTGTCCGTCAGTTGCCGGTCCGCCACCTTGCCGTCGTCATCCAGCGTCAGGGTGGCCAGCTTGCCGTCGCCGCACAGCATGCTGAAGCGCGCCGGGTGCGCGGCGGCGGGCAGTGCGCTCCAGCAGCCCGGGGTGGGGATCTCACCGGCCACCTTGCGCTGCTGCAGGTCCACCACCGTGATCGAGGTGGCGGGGGTGGCGTTCTGCACCATCAGGAAGCGCCCGTTGCCGCTGACGGCCACCATGCCGCGGTAGTTGAGCGTCTGCGCCCGCTTGGGCGGGATGATGATCTCGTGCTTGAAGGCCAGCGTCTCGCTGTCCCAGACCTCGACCAGGTCGGTGCGCTCGCCACGGCCGCCGCGGCTGAGGTAGGTGGTGGCGACATAGATCTCGTCACCGCGTGCGCCGAAGGCCACGTTGCCGGCATAGCCGGTGTTGACCATGCCCAGCATGCGCCCGGTGCGGGCGTCGAAGATCCGCAGCCGGCCGTCGACGATGCTGGCGATGTTGACGTCGGCCACGTAGACCCGCTCGCGCGTGCCACCGGCCAGGCTGCCGCCGGATTGCAGCGTCTCGGCAGGCAGCTCCGGCGGCACGACCTTGGGAGCGGCCTTGGCGGCGGGCGCGGCGGCATGCGCAGCCATGCTGCCGGCCAGGGCCGCTGCGATCAACAGGGCGGGGACTCGCGTCATCGGTGGGCTCCTGTGGTGCTTCACGCTGATCGGCGCCATGCTATCGCCGCTGCAGCGTCGCCTTGACGTCCATGCCGACCTTCTTGTTGACGAACTGCGTGGCCACGACCTTGGTCAGGTCGACCTCGCCGGCCTTGTACCGGCCGGCCTTGACCCTCTGGCCGTAGAAGTCGCGCATCCGGGCCTCGCTCATGGCGCCGATGCCGCCGGCCAGGGCCTCGCCGGAGTCGACGATGCCCTGCTCCTTCATCAGGGCCACCGATGCCTCCATCTCGGCCTCGGTCATCTCGGGGTTGTCCTTCATCATCATGGCGTGCGCGGCCTTGCGGTTGCCGTACAGGTAGTTCACCCAGCCCAGGATGGACGCATCGACGAAGCGCTGGACCATGTCAGGCTTGTTCTTCACGGTGTCGACGCGGGCCTCGATCAGCGTCGAGTAGGTCGAGAAGCCATGGTCGGCGATCAGGTGCACCACGGGCTTGAACTTGCCCTGGTTCTGCACATAGATCGGCTCGGCCACCGAATAGCCCTGCTGGATGGACTTCTTGTTGGCCAGGAACGGCCCGAGGTTGAAGTTGTAGGGCTTGAGCTGCTCGTCGCGGAAGCCGTGCGTGGCCTTGAGCCACTGCCACCAGGAGAACTGGCTGTCCTTGCTGATGAAGGCCACCGGCGCGGTCTTCAGCGACTCCCACTTGTCGTAGCCCTGGCCCGGGTGGGCCATCAGCACCTGCGGCTCCTTCTGGAACATGGCCGCGACGGCGACGGTGGGCACGCCGTTCTTGGCGTTGTCGAAGTTGTGCAGCAGGTTGCCTGTCATCAGGAAGTCGATGCGCCCGGCCGGCAGCAGCGGGCGGTTGTTGACCTGCGGGCCGCCCTGCTGGATGGTGACCTCCAGCCCGAACTTCCTGTAGGTGCCATCGGCCACCGACTGGTAGAAGCCGCCATGCGCGGCCTGGGCCTTCCAGTTGGTGGCAAAGGTCACCTTGTCCTGGGCAGATACGGTGCTGGCACACAGGGCCAGGGCGATGGCGGCAAGACGGATCATCATCACGGGCTCCTCAGTTCGGTCGGTCCTGCTCCGAAGCATGCCACCGTTGCAGCAGGCGGCGTGCCAGTGCGTCGAAGCCCCACCAGATCAGCACGCCGGTCAGCACCAGCAGGGTGAGCGCGGCGAACATCTTGGGTGTCTCGGTGCGGAAGCTGGCCTCCAGGATGCGCGAGGCCAGGCCGGTCTCGCGGCCGGCGGCGCCGGCCACCATCTCGGCCGTCACCGCACCGATCAGGCTCAGCCCGCCGCTGATCTTGAGCCCGGCCACGAAGTAGGGCAGGGCGCTGGGCACCCGCAGCAAGGCCAGGCGCTGCCAGGGCGTGGCCCGGTACAGGCGGAACAGGTCGTGCAGCAGCGGGTCGGTGGCGCGGAGGCCGATCACGGTGTTGGACAGGATCGGGAAGAAGGCCACGATCCAGGCGCACAGCAGCAGCGCCGCCGTGGTGCTGGAGACATAGATCAGGATCAGCGGGGCGATGGCCACCACCGGCGTCACCTGCAGCACCACCGCGATCGGGAACAGCGCCGCCTCGACCCGCCGCGACAGCGCGAACACGCTGGCGATCAACACGCCGCCGGCGCAGGCCAACAGTAGCGCGCCGAAGGTGATCTTGAGCGTGAACCACCAGCTCACCGCCAGCGACGGAAAGTGCTCGACCAGGGTGGCCGCCACGCGAGATGGCGCCGGCAGCGTGTAGTGCGGGATGTCGCCCAGGCGCACCACCGCCTCCCACAGCAGCAGCAGCGCCAGCAGCGTGGCCAGCGGCAATAGCTTGGTCATGCAGCCCCCTTGGCCCTTGCGGGCCGTCCCCCCAAGGGGGAGCGAGCGCCTTGGGGCGGCCCTACGGCGCTCATGCAGCCCCCTCCAGCGCCAATGACACCGTCCGGCACAGCGTGGCATAGGCCGTGGAGGTGCGGAAGGTGGCGTCGCGCGGGTAGGGCGCGTCGATGGCGATGTCGGCGACCACGCGGCCGGGCCGGGCGCTCATGACCAGCACGCGCTGGCTGAGGAACACCGCCTCGAACACGCTGTGGGTGACGAACATCACCGCCAGCTGGCGCGCCTGCCACCAGTCCAGCAGGTCGGCGTTCAGGCGCTGGCGGGTGATCTCGTCGAGCGCGGCAAAGGGCTCGTCCATCAGCAGCAGCTCGGGCCGCGTGACCAGGGCGCGGGCGATGGAGGCGCGCATCTTCATGCCGCCGGACAGCTCGGCCGGCCAGGCGCCGCCGAAGTCCGACAGCCCCACCGCGGCCAGCACGCTGCGTACTGCGGCGTCGGTCGCGGCCCGCGGTTGCCCTGCCAGGCGCAGCGGCAGGCGCACGTTGTCCTGCACGTCGGCCCAGGGCATCAGCGCCGGCTCCTGGAACACGAAGGCCGTGGCCGCCGCGTCCGGCCGGCGCAGGGCGGGTGCGTCGACCGTGCCGGCGCTGGGCGTGTCCAGCCCGGCGGCCAGGCGCAGCACGGTGCTCTTGCCGCAGCCGGACGGCCCCAGCAGCGCGACGAAGCTGCGCGCGCCGATGGCCATGTCCACGCCGGACAGCGCCAGCAGCCCGCTGGCGAAGCGCTTGTCCACGGCGCGCAGCGTGACGGCGTCGGTCATGCAGTGCCAGGTGCCGTCCGGATGCGGGCAAGGAGCTGGCGCACGGGCCGCAACCCGGACGACATCGGATCAGCGCCGCGGCGCAATCCGGTAGATCGCGTTGTTGCGGTCGGCACTGAAGTAGACCGTGCCGTCGGCGCCGACGGTGACACCGGTGGGCACATAGGGCGGTGGCATGCCGGGGCCGGCCGGCAGGCCGATGGGCAGCTGGTCGGCCACCACGCGGCGCTGGCCGCTGACGATGTCGATCTCGGTCAGCTGGGCCTTGGCGGCCTCGGCCACGATGAAGCTGCCCCAGGGCGTCTGGGCCACGCCCTCGGGCAGGGCCAGGCCGGAGGCGACCACCGTCTTGGCGCCGCTGGCGATGTCGATGCGTGTCAGGTTGCCGGCGGCCTCGGTGACATAGACCGCGCCGTCGCGGCCGAGCACCATCTGCACCGGCCCGCCGAGTCCGCTGGCCACGGTGCGCCGGGTCTCGAAAGTGGGCCCGCTGGCCTGCACGATGCTGCCGGTGGCGATCTCGGCCACCAGGATGCTGCCGTCCGGCAGGGGCAGCGCGTCCTAGGGCGCCTTGAACCCATGCAGGCTGGCGCGCGTGGTCATGGTGGCGCGGTCGATCACCTGCACCCAGCCGGTGAACCAGGACGACAGCACGATGCGGTCGGCCGACAGCCCGACCGCGAACGGATACTCCATGTCCACGCCCTGGCCGTGCATGCGCTTGATGTCGGTGACCGCACCGCTGCGCGTGTCGACGCGGCGGAAGGCAAAGATGTCGGCCACGAAGATCGTGTCGCCGTCCACCTTCATGCCTGCGGGCACGGCCAGCGCACCGGCCGTGAGCGTGCGGCTGCTGCCGTCGGCCGGGTTGACCGCGACGATGGCGTTGTCGGCCATGTTGGAGACATAGACCGTGCCGTCCGGCGCCACTGCCAGGTTGTCCAACGCCGTCTTCAGCCGGGCCACGTTGCGCCGCGCACCGGTGGCGATGGACACGCTGGCCAGCTCGCCGGTGGCGGTGTCGATGACGTAGACATTGCCCTTGCCGTCCAGGTTGGCAGCGGCCGGCGTCTTGAAGCTGTTGTTGAGCACCTTGACCTGGCCATTGGCCGGGTTGACCTGGACCACGCTGTTCTTGAACCACAGCGGCCCGTAGATCATGCCGTCCGGGCCGACCTCGAAGCCGTTGAGCCCGCCGAAGTCCTTGCCGATCAGCCGCGGCGCGGCCACGCCCTTCGGGTCCAGCTCCCACAGCGCATCGCCCAGGAACACCTGAGTCGCATACAGCTTGCCGTTGCGGCGGTCGAAATCCAGCGAGTTCAGCCCCGGCAGGTCCTTGGCCACCACGCGCGCCGGGCCGTTGTCGCTGTCGCGCACCCGCACCATGCCCATGAGGTAGTTGGTCCAGGCCATCTCGCCATTGGGGCCGATGGCGATGTCGTCGGCCTGGCCCTCCGGCCCGCCGACCAGCACCCGGGCCGCGCCGGTGGCACGGTCGACCTGCCAGATCGCATTGCCCACCACGCTGCCGGCCAGCAAGCGGCCCTGCCGGTCCACCGCCAGGCCGTGCACGCCGGTGAAGGACGACGGCGCCACCAGCGCCTGGGGCGCACCCCAGGCATCCGGCCGCGACGGCGGGGCCGTGCTGCACGCGGCGAGCGTGGCCAGGCCGAGGGCGAGCAAGGGGGTGAGAAGCGAGCGGTGCGTCATGAGGAGACCCGGGGCGGTTAGAGCGAAGGCCAATATACCGAGCGGGTGGCCGGCCGCCATACGGGGTTGCCGGGTGGGGCCACGTGCAGGCATGAAGATGAAGTCGCAACCCTGGCGCAGCGGGCAGGCGGCTCTGGCATGAAGCTTCGGCCACCCCGTCCGACAAGGCATCATGGCGTCATGTCACGGAAGAAGCCCATGCGCCCGATCCTCCTCATCGGGCTTACGGCCCTTTGCGGACTGCTGGCCGCCGGCCCGGCCCGTGCCGACACCGTCGATGCCCGTTGCGATGTCTATGCGCCGGGCGCCGCCAAGCCCCGGGCGGTGATGGCCTGCCAGTTCTCGCAGCGCCAGGGCTTCATCGGCATCACGCGGTCGGACGGCGTGCGCCATGACCTGAGTCCCACCGGCGGGCCGGGCCGGTATGTCGACCAGGACGGCCGGCCCGCGGTGCGCAGCAGCGGGCTGGGCGCGCGCGGCCACATCTATCGGCTGGCCGATGAGACGGTGCGGGTGTACTGGAGCACCGCAGGGCTGCCGGCCAGTGCCGCCAGTGCTGCCAGCGCCGCCGCGTCGCCGACCCGGCTGCCACCCGTTGCGGTGCCGGCCGGTCCCTTCGACCGCACGCTGCAGCTGCAGGGCATCACCTTCCGGGTGCGCAGCGAGAACGCCTCGTCCGTCGGCGAGGTGCACATCACGCCGGCCGGGCTGGCGGTCGACAACGCGCCGCAGGTGCGGCCCATCGACGGCCTGGTCGTGGGTGCCGAGGTTGCCGACCTCGATGCGGATGGCTCGCCGGAGCTGTATGTCTACGTCAGCTCGGCCGGGTCGGGGTCGCATGGGTCGCTGGTGGCCCTGGCGGCCAACCGGCGCCGGTCGCTCAGCGACATCGTGCTGCCGCCGCTGGAGGCCCACCCGGGCGCCGCCAGCGGCTACCAGGGGCACGACCAGTTCGCGGTGGGCGAGAACCGACTGCTGCGGCGGTTTCCGGTCTACAAGGGTGGCGACGCCAACGCCAGCCCGAGCGGTGGCGTGCGGCAGCTGCAGTACCGGCTGGTCAAGGGCGAGGCGACGTGGCAGCTGCGGGTGGAGCGGGTGGTGGCGTACTAGCGAAGTCCTCGCTCAACGGTGCAGACGCCGGGCCCGCTCGCGCCGTTGATGGCCGCTGCCAGGCCGTTGCCCGGTGCGTTACCCACGCACCGCAGCCGTCCGCGCGATGAAGTCCAGCAACGCCTGCGCCAGCTCCGGCCCCTTGTCCTCCTGCAGAAAATGCCCCGCGCCGCGGGTGATGGCATGGGGCTGTCCGCGGGCACCGGGTACGCGCTCCTGCCAGGGCCGGTGGCCGCCGCGGGTGACCGGGTCGCGGTCGCTGAACAGGGTCAGGAAGGGCTTGTCCCAGCTCTCGAAAACGCGCCAGGCCTGCTCATTGCGCTCGCGTTCGGGATCGCTTGGCGAGGTCGGCACGAAGCCCGGAAACAGCCGCGCCGCGATGCGATGGCCGGCGGTGGGGAAGGGCGCGTCGTAGGCCGCCACCGCCTCGGGCGACAGGCCGCGGGCACAGCCGGCGCGGACGATGCGGCCGATCGGGAACCAGGGGCTCCAGCGGGCGAAGGCGCGCCAGATGTGGAAGGCCCGGGGCACGGGCGTGGTGCCGGTGGGCAGGCCGCCGTTGGCCAGCGCGATGCGCCCAAAGCGCTGGGGCGCCTCGGCGGCCATGCGCAGGCCGATGAGAGAGCCCCAGTCCTGGCAGAACAGGGTGATGTCCTGCCAGTCGTGCGCGGCCAGCCAGGCGTTCATCCACAGGACATGGTTCAGGTAGGAGTAGTCCTGCGCCCGCGCCGGCTTGTCGGACCGGCCGAAGCCCACCAGGTCCGGTGCGATGACGCGGCAGCCGCCGGCCGCCAGCACCGGGATCATCTTGCGGTACAGGTAGCTCCAGGTCGGCTCGCCGTGCATCAGCAGCACCGGCGGGCCGTCGCGCGGGCCTTCGTCGATGTGGGCGATGCGCAGGCCGCCGATCGTCGTGAAGTGCGGCGTGAAGGGAAAGTCCCGGATGCCGGCGAAGCAGGCGTCCGGGGTGCGCAGGATGTCGGTGACGATGGGCAGGGGTGTCATGCAATGGGTCGTGGTGGTGGCCCTGCGCTGGCGCGGGCCGGTTGCCGATCAGAACCGCCGTGTGGCCTGGATCGCCGTGCTGCCGGCGGGCATGCTGATGAAGTCGCCGTCGCGCCCGACCTTCAGCGGGCCGGTGAAGATGTCGTCGGCGCCGCCCAGGAAGGCCTGCTCCAGGCCGGGCAGGGGCAAGGCGGGCACGATGTGGTTGAGCAGCAGGTAGCGCGCGCCGGCATCGCGTGCGGTCTCCGCGGCCTGGCGCGGCGTGGCGTGGTAGTCCGGTATGTCGTCGAAGATCTTGACCAGGTGGGTCCGGCCGGTGCGGCGCGCGCCCTCGCGCAGCGCGGCCACCAGGGCCGGCGACAGTGCCTCGTGCACCAGCAGGTCGGCGCCGCGGGCCTCGCGGCGCACGGCGGTCGATGCCTTGGTGTCGCCGCTGATCACCACCACCCGGCCCTTGTAGGCGATGCGGTAGCCCACCGCCGGGTGCACCGGCGCATGGTCCACGGCGAAGGCCACGACCTCCAGGTCGTCCTCGCGCAGGACCACCACGCGTCCCTCGGGACCGAGCGTGAACGCACGTGGCAGCCCGCCAAAGCCCGTGGGCGGCACTGTGGCCGCGCCATGGTGGGCCACCCGATAGTGGCGGTCCTGCGCATAGGCCTGCATCAGGCCACCGACCACCTGCTCGATACCGGGCGGGCCGTGCACCGGCAGCGGCTCGGTGCGGGCGCCGGCCACCCAGCGCTGCAGCATCAGCTCGCCCAGGCCGTCGATGTGGTCGGAGTGGAAGTGCGTCAGCAGCACGGCGTCGATGCGGCCGTGGCTGAAGCCCATGCGGCCGATGTTGCGCACGCTGCCGGCGCCGACATCGACGACCAGCAGGCGCTGGCCCGCCAGCACCAGCGTGCAGGGTCCCGCCCGCTGCTCGTCCGGGAAGGGTGAGCCGGCGCCGCACAGGCCGACATGCAGGCCATCGGGCAGGTCCTTGACCGGGTCGGCCGAAAGGCGCTGCGCCGCGATCGCCGGCGCGGCGGCCAGCAGCAGCGGCGTGCGGGCCAGCCAGGCGGCCATGCCCAGCGCCATGGCGATGACCAGGAGGGTCCACAGGACAGGGCGACGGGTCATGGCGCGGTTCGGCAGGTTGGCAGGTTGGGGTCAGGGCCGGCGTGCCGTGGCCGCGGCCTTGCGGCGCCGCCAGGCCATGACGCCACCGGTCGCGGCCAGCAGCAGCACCGCGGCCGCCCACGGGCCGTAGGTCGGCAGGAAGTAGTTCAGCGCCACGTTGAGGCTGACCTGGCGCTGCGGGTCGTAGCCGTCCGGCACCGGCAGCACGCCGTGCTCGCGGGCCCAGGCCGCATAGTCGGCCTGCATGGCGTTGAAGAGCGCCGGCTGCCGCGCCTGCAGGTCAAGGGTCTCGCCCGGGTCGGCCTGGATGTCGAACAGGCGCCACCCCCCGTCGCCGAACGGCGGCAGGTTGCGCACCAGCTTGTGCGGGCCCTTGAACAGGGCGGCGCTGCCGGACAACTCGTAGCCCAGCACCGCGTCGGCGGCCCGCACGGGGGCGTCCGCGCCGGCCAGCAGCGGCATCAGGCTGTGGCCGCGCATCGGCTCGACGGCGCGGCCCTGGTGGCGGCCGGCGGGCGACGGCACCCGGGCCAGGTCCAGCAGCGTCGGCGCGATGTCGGTGACATGGGTCAGGCCGGCATGGACGGCGCCCGGCCTTGCCACGGCCGGGCCGGCGATGATCAGCGGCACGCGCAGCGCGCCCTCGCCGGCATGGAACTTGTACGCGCCCAGCGGCGATGCGCTGGCCGTGGCCCAGCCCGGCCCGGGCACGGCATACGCGCCCGGGCCGCCCAGGCGGTCCAGGTCGCGCGCGTACTGTGTCGACAACCACAGGCGGGCGCCCTTGTAGTCCGACCCCTCGGGGCCGTTGTCGGACAGGAAGACGAACACGGTGTTCTCGAAATCACCGCTGGCCTTGAGATGCGCGACCAGGCGCCCGACCTCGTGGTCCATGGCGTCGGCCATGGCGGCATACACCTCCATCAGCCGGGCCTGGTAGCGCCGCTCGTCGGCGGTGAGGGCCGCCCAGTCGCCGGCCATGGGCGTGGCCGCGGGCGCGGCGTCGCGCGGCAGCAGGCCCATGGCGGCGATGCGCTCGCGCCGGGCCTGGCGCACGGCATGCCAGCCGGCGTCGTAGCTGCCGCGGTATTTGTCGATAAAGGCCTGCGGCGCCTGCACCGGCACATGGTTGGCCTGGAAGGCGACATAGGCGAAGAAGGGCTTGTCGCTGCCGGTGCCCGGCTGCAGGTAGCCGATCATGCGGTCGACGAAGTAGGTCGACGAATAGAAGCGTGCCGGCATGGTGGCCGGCCGGCCGTCCTCGAACCAGTCGACCTGCGGCCCGGTCGGCAGGTAGCGCTTGTCCGGCTGCCAGTTGTCAGAGCCGGTGTCGCCCTGCACGATGGAGCGGTCGAAACCGCGCTGGTCCGGCCGGTTGCCGGGCTCGGAGCCGACGTTCCACTTGCCCGCCGCATAGGTGCGGTAGCCGGCATCGCGCAGCAGGGTGGCGACGCTGACCACGCGCTGGTTGAGCGAGCCCTCGTAGCCGGGCTGGCCGCGATGGGCAAAGGGCATGGATTCGCGCAGCGCGCCGACGCCCGCCCGGTGGCTCTGCACCCCGGTCAGCAGCATGGCGCGGGTGGGCGAGCATGAGCCGGCGACATGAAAGTTGCTGAAGCGCAGGCCGCGCCGCGCCAGCGCGTCGAGGTGCGGCGTCTCGATCTCGCCGCCGAAGGCGCCGACATCGCTGAAGCCCCAGTCGTCGGCCACGATCAGCACGATGTTGGGACGCCGGGGGGCCGTCGTGGACGGCGCCGACGCGGCGGCTGTCGCGGCCACCACCGGTGATGGGGCAGGCGCAGCGGGCGGGGCGGGGCCTGTGCCCGCCGCCCAGGCCGGGGCCAGC
>JBJXHB010000460.1:0-2890 GCA_046160725.1 Aquabacterium sp. | reverse complement strand
TCGTGAAGAGAGCCCGCCGTTCGCTTTGGGGGACGCCTTGGAACAACGCTCAATGAACGCAGGTCGCTTTGCGCTGACCGCAGTGGCGCTGGCCGCCGGATGTCTGGTGTCATCACCAGCTTGGTCGCTGGGGCTTGGCCGGCTGAGCGTTCAATCGTCGCTGGGTGAAGCCCTGCGGGCTGAAATTGACGTCACCAGCATCACGGCTGAAGAGACGTCATCGCTCAACCTGCGAGTGGCTTCCCCTGAGGCCTACCGCGCAGCCGGCGTCGAGTTCAATGCCGCGTTGGCCGGGGCAACAGTCACCTTGCAACGCCGCGCCGATGGGCGCCCGGTGCTTCGAGTGACCAGCGAACGTCCTTTGGTCGAACCGTTCATCGACGTGATCGTCGAAGCAACGTGGGCCACGGGCCGGCTGGTGCGTGAATACACGCTGCTGCTCGACCCTCCCACCCGCTTGGCTGCGCCGCCGCCGGCTGCCGTACCGGCCACAGCAGCCGTGGCGCCGTCTGTGGCGCCGGCGCCAGCCCCAGCGGCCCCTGTCGCCGTGGCGCCGCCACCGGCAGCCGCGCCGATGAGAGCGCCCACGCCGCCCACAGCCGGTGTTGCCGCCGATGCCGGGGCCAACGAGTACCGCGTCAAGGCAGGCGACTCGCTGTCGCGCATCGCTGGCAAGACGCAGCGTCCTGGCGTGTCGCTCGACCAGATGCTGGTGTCGCTGTTCCGCTCCAACCCGCAAGCTTTTGTCGGTGACAACATGAACCGGCTGAAGGCCGGTTCGGTGCTGACGGTGCCATCGGCCGAGGCCGTCAAGAAAGTCACCGCGCCGGAAGCGCGTGATGTCATCCAGGCCCAGAGTGCCGATTTCTCGTCGTATCGCCGCCGCTTGGCTGGCGGCGCCACCATCAAGGCCGATGAAGCCCCGGCCCGACAGGCCAAAGGCAGCGTCCAGGCCCGCGTGGACGACCGCAAGCAAGCGGCTGCAACCAGCCCCGACAAGCTGACCTTGTCGCAAGGATCGGCCAAGCCGGGCGGCACCGAAGCCAAGATCTCCCGCGACGCCGAGAAAAAGGACTCGTCGACCCGTGTCGCCGAGCTGTCACGCAACGTCGAAGAGCTCAAGCGACTGCAGCAAGGCGCAGTGCCCCCAGCGCCCGCGCCGACGCCGCCGGTCACCCTGGCGGCGCCAGCGGCTGCAGGCAAGGCGGCGGCCCCAGTTGCACCCGCTCCGACGCCAGCGCCAGCGCCAAGTCCTGCACCCGTACCTGCACCGGCCCCGGTCCCAGCACCGGTGGTTCAGCCCCCTCCGGTGGCCCCTGTAGCGTCAGCACCGGCACCCGCCATGCCCACGCCAGCGGTCGTGGCCTCGGCTCCAAGCCCCAAGCCTGCAGCATCCGCTCCGGCAGTCAAACCGCCGGCAGTGGGCGTCGACGAACCCGGTTTCTTGTCCAGTCTGATGGACAACCCCTATGCGTTGCCCGGCGCCGTGGGGTTGGTCGGGTTGCTGGTCGGCCTGGGCCTGTACAGGGCTCGCGGCCGCAAGAAATCTGGCGGCGAGACCTCGTTCCTGGAAAGCCGGCTGCAGCCCGACTCCTTCTTCGGCGCCAGTGGCGGCCAACGCATCGACACGCGCGACGCATCGGCTTCCGGTTCGTCTTCGGCATCATCGTCGATGAGCTATTCGCTCAGCCAGCTCGATGCTATTGGCGACGTTGACCCGGTGGCCGAAGCCGACGTCTACCTGGCCTACGGGCGCGACCTGCAGGCCGAGGAGATCCTGAAGGAGGCCATGCGCGCCAACCCGCAGCGCATGGCGATCCGCACCAAGCTTCTCGAGGTGTACGCCAAGCGGCGTGACGTCAAGGGCTTTGAACTGCTGGCCTCGCAAGTGCATTCCCTGACCCGCGGTGAAGGCGAGGATTGGGACAAGATCCAGGAAATGGGTCTGCAGATCGACCCCGACAACACGCTGTACAAGCCAGGCGGACAGCCCGAGCCGGTGCGCGGTGCCGGTGGCCGCGAAGTGGACGAACCCCTTGGCGCGCCCACCATGCCGCACGCAGCGACGGTGCCGCCTCCGGTGTTCACACCGGCCCAAGGGCCCGATTCGCGCCCTGCCGACCTGGATCTGGACCTCGACTTCGGCGCCGAAGCGCCGTTGAAGCCTGCGGAAATGACCCGGCCCATGCAGACGCGGGCCGACATCAGTCTCGAGCCGGTCGTCGACTTCGAGCCGCCCGCTCCACTTGATGCCGGATCCACCCAGCCGGCCGCCATGATGGCTACACCGCCCTCGGCAGGCGACGGCGGCATCGATTTCGACCTGGACAGCTTGTCGTTGGACGAGCCGGTGCCCAAGACCATGCCGCTGCCTCGAGCCGATGTGGGCGACAGCGTGCTGGACTTTGGTGACTTCGCCCTTCAGTCTCCTGAAATTAAGACCGTGGCCATGGGCCGGTCGCCGTCAGAGCCCAAGCCGGTGCCGGTTGTCGATGCCCCTCCGGTCGATGAAAGCGGTGACCCGCTGGCCCGCAAGCTGGAGTTGGCCGAAGAGTTCCGCCAGATCGGTGACGTTGAAGGCGCCCGCGACCTGATCGAGGAAGTGATTGCCAAGGCCGACGGCATGCTCAAGTCCAAGGCCCAGGTGATGTTGGACGGCCTTGCCTGATGGGCCGGGTCTGGCGCCGGTCTCGCGACTGGCGCTGGGCCTGAGCTACCGCGGCGGGGCCTACCAAGGCTGGCAGACCCAGCCGGGCGGACGGACTGTTCAAGATCGATTGGAGGCGGCGCTGGCTGCCTTTGCGGCACAGCCTGTGACCACGGTCTGCGCTGGCCGCACCGACGCTGGCGTACATGGTGTCAATCAGGTGGTGCACATCGACCCGCCGGT
>JBJXHB010000459.1:0-3120 GCA_046160725.1 Aquabacterium sp. | reverse complement strand
CGCGGCCAGCAGCGCCTGGGCCATGCGGCGCTGCGCCTCGCCGCCGGCGGTCAGCGCCAGCGCCGCCACGGCCAGGCCTGCGGCGAGCACGACGACAACGCCCCGACGCGGTGTCAGTGGGCGCATGGCGGCCAGCACCCAGGCCAGCAACACGCCCGCCAGCATCAACCCCACCGCCGGGTGGGCCTGGGCCAGCACCTGCGCCAGCGGCACCGCCTGGCCGGACAGCAGCCGGTTGGGTGCGACACCCACAAAGCCCAGCCCCCAGGCCGCCCCGGCGGCCAGCACCAGCAGCACCGCCGGCACCGGGCTGCGCGCGGCCGCGGCGGCCGGCGGCCTTGGGCTCACTTCACCAGGCCCTTCGACTTGAGATAGGCGGCGGCGACCTGGCGCGCCTCCCGGCCCTCCAGCGCGATCTGTGCGTTCAGGCGCTGCAGCGTCGCCGTGTCCAGGGTCTTGAACAGCGGCTCCAGCACGGCGGCCAGCCGGGGCTGCCGTGCCAGCACGTCGGCGCGCACCACCGGCGCCGGGGCATACACCGGCTGCACGCCCTTGGGGTCGTCCAGCACCACCAGGCCGAGCGCGGCCACCGGGCCGTCGGTGCCATAGGCCATCGCGGCATTGACGCCCGAGGTCTGCTCGGCCGCGGCCTTGATGGTGGCCGCGGTGTCGCCGCCGGCCAGCAGCAGCAGCTGGTCGCGCTTCAGCACAAAGCCGTAAGCCGTCTGGAAGGCCGGCAGCGCATCGGCACGTTCGGCAAACTCGGCCGACGCCGCCAGCCTGAGCCGCCCGCCACCGGCCAGGTAGCGCGCCAGGTCGGCCAGCGATCGCAGCTGGTGGGCGTCGGCCAGGTCGCGCCGCACGGCGATGGCCCAGGTGTTGTTGGCCGGCGCCGGCGCGAGCCAGACCAGCCGGTGCTTGTCCTGGTCGAGCGTGCGAATGCGCTGCCAGCCCTGCTGCAGGTTCTTCCAGGCCGGGTTGCGGTCGTCGGCATGGAAGAAGGCGCCATTGCCGGTGTACTCCGGATAGAGGTCAATTTCGCCGGCCAGCAAGGCGCTGCGCACGATCTGGGTGTTGCCCAGCTGCAGCCGGTTCTGCACCGCGATGCGCTCGGCCTGCAGCAGCTGCAGGATCAGCTGGCCGAGCAGCGCGCCCTCGGTGTCGATCTTGGAGCCCACGCGCAGCGGCGCCGCGGCCTGGGCGCTGGCGCGGCCCAGCACGCCGAGGCTGGCCAGCGCGCCTGCTGCCGCCCCGCCGAACATCAAGCGGCGGCGCCAGGTGGGGCGATGGGTGTCGGTCATGCGGGCCTCGCAGCGGATGGACAGGCCCGCATCGTAGTGTCTAGTTGCATAAGTCTGCGTTGGCACCGAGATCGGACTGGCGCCCCGCGCGCAAGGCGCAAACCACAGCGATGCCCCGTGGCATCGCGAGGATTTGCAACGCCGCGCCCGGGGATGCCAGTCTGATCGAATGAAGCAAGACTTGTGCAACTAGACACGAAGCCCGCAGCTGCCGGCCGCCCTGAGTGCCGGACGCACGCGATCAGAAAGATGTCAGCAAGACATCAGCAGCCCGTCATGACGCCAGCCGGAGCGCCGCCGACCATGGCGGCACGTCGATCCGACGCCACATCCATGCCCAGAAGGAGCACCCATGACCCCGCATCAGATCACCCTCGTCCAGGCCAGCTGGGAGCAGGTCCGTCCGATCCAGGACACCGCCGCGTCCCTGTTCTACGGCCGGCTGTTCGAGCTGGACCCGGCGCTGCGCCCGATGTTCAAGGGCGACATGGCCGCCCAGGGCCGCATGCTGATGGCCGCCATCCACGGCGTGGTGTCCGGCCTGACCCGGCTGGAGGCCCTGCTGCCGGCGATCGGCCAGCTGGCGCGGCGCCATGTTGGCTACGGCGTGCAGCCCGTGCACTACGACACCGTCGGCGCGGCGCTGCTGTGGACCCTGCAGCGCGGGCTGGGCGACGCCTTCACACCCGCCACCCACGACGCCTGGGCCGCCGCCTACGGCATCCTGGCCGGCGCGATGAAGGCTGCGGCCTACCCGCAAGACCTGCGCGCAGCGGCATGACAATGGCGGCATGACGCCGCAACAGATCGAACTCGTGCGCAACAGCTGGCCGCCGCTCGAGGCCCGGCGCGACGAACTGGCGGCGGCCTTCTATGGCCGCCTGTTCGAGATCGCGCCCGAGACCCGGGCGATGTTCAGCGCCGACATGGCGGCCCAGGGCACCAAGCTCATGGCATCGCTGAACGTGGTGGTCGAGCACCTGAGCGACCTGGCGCCCTTGAAGCCGGTGCTGGGCCAGCTCGGCGTGCGCCATCTGCAATGGCACGTCACGGCGGCCCACTACGACCAGGTCGGCGCAGCGCTGATGTGGGCGCTGCGGCAGGCGCTGGGCCCGGCCTTCGATGATGCGCTCGACACCGCCTGGCAGCGCGCGTACGACCGGGTGGCGCGGGTGATGAAGGACGCGGCGTACGGGGCGGGTTGAGCGCCGATGAGCGGACCGCGGCGCCAGCCGTTTGATCCGGCAGCCTTCGGTTTCGCACGGCCGCCGTCACATTGCATTTATCCAAGCGAGAGGACCCGAGCATGAGCTTCAGCATCACACCCATCGGGCAGGTCAACGCGACCCGCGACAAGGCGATCGACGACTTCTGGGGCGGCGAGACCGCCCGCATCACCCTGGCGCCGGGCCTGCCCGATGAGGCCCTGGCCGGGCTGGAGACGTTCTCGCATGTCGAGGTGCTGTACGTCTTCCACGGCGTGGACCCGGCCGGCGTCGTCACCGGCGCGCGGCATCCGCGCGGCAACCCGGCCTGGCCGAAGGTCGGCATCCTGGCCCAGCGCGCCAAGAACCGGCCCAACCGCATCGGCAGCACCATCTGCCGCGTGCGCGGCATCGACGGCCGCACGCTGGTGGTGTCCGAGCTGGACGCCATCGACGGCACGCCGGTCATCGACCTCAAGCCCGTGATGCGCGAGTTCCTGCCGCGCGGCGAGGTCACCCAGCCGGCCTGGGCGACCGAGCTGATGCGCGACTACTGGCGACCGAACTCAGAGGCGGCGGGCTGAGGCACTTTCGGCATGGCAGAACGCATCCCA
>JBJXHB010000458.1:0-14405 GCA_046160725.1 Aquabacterium sp. | reverse complement strand
GTTCTCGGCCTGGCTGGCCAGCCGGGCCGGGCCGGGGCTGGCTCAGGCCGGCGAGGCGGACGTGATGGGCTACATGGTCGAGCGCCATGCCGGCTCCCGGGCCACCAGCGCCAACCGCCGCCTGTCCGTGCTGCGGCGGTTTTACCGCTGGGCGCTGCGTGAGCATCTGGCCAGCGCCGACCCGACCCTGAAGATCACCGCGGCCCGCACACCGCTGCGCCTGCCCCGTACGCTGAGCGAGGCTCAAGTGGAGGCCTTGTTGCATGCGCCGGACGTGGCCACGCCGCTGGGCCTGCGCGACCGCGCCATGCTCGAGCTGCTGTATGCCAGCGGGCTGCGGGTGAGCGAGCTGGTGGGCCTGCCGGCGGTGCGCCTGAGCCTGAACGAGGGTGTCGTGCGGGTGGTGGGCAAGGGCAGCCGCGAGCGGCTGGTGCCGTTTGGCGCCGAGGCCGCCGACTGGCTGCAGCGCTACCTGGCGCAGGCGCGCGGCACCATCCTGCGCGGGCGCGGCTGCGACGCCTTGTTCGTGACCGGCCGTGCCGCCGCCATGACCCGGCAGATGTTCTGGCGCCTGATCAAGCAGCATGCGCGCCGGGCAGCGGTGGACGTGCCCTTGTCGCCGCACACGCTGCGGCATGCCTTTGCCACCCATCTGCTGAACCACGGCGCCGACCTGCGCGCGGTACAGCTGCTGCTGGGACATGCCGACATCTCCACCACCACCATTTACACCCATGTGGCGCGCGAGCGGCTGCGACAGCTGCATGCGCAGCATCATCCGCGCGGCTGACAACGCCATGGCGTGCGTCCGGCAAGACTTCAGAGACAGAAGGCTCAGCGGTACGGCGGCCCCTCGACCCAGGCCACCAGCGACCAGCGTTCACCCCGTGACACCGGCGCAACGCGATGCTGCATGTAGGACGGGAAGGCAACCAGTGTCCCCTGCTGGCGCAGCTTGAGCGGGTCCAGGCCATCCAGTCGAAATTCCAGGTCGCCGCCGTCGTAGGACTGGGGCGGGCTGAGCTGCACCGACACACTGAGCTTGCGGCAGGACATCGGCCCCGTGCCGAGGTCCATGTGCCAGTCGTAGTGGCCTTGCTCGCCGGCCGCGTAGCGCGCCACTTGGCAACCGCTGGCAAACCCGGTCAGGTCGAAGCCGTAGCCCTGGTTCACATGCAGGACGGCCTGCACCAACGGGTCGAAGACGAAACCCAGGTCTGGCTCGGGGTCGAACAGCCAGATGTCGGACCGCCGGATGCCGCCGTGGTCCAGATTGAGGCTGCCGACACGCCCCCGTAGCGGGGGATGGGGCCGCACCATCTCGATCACACGAGCACAGGTCTCGGCATCCAGGAGACCGGGCCAGACGATGACCTGGTTCAGGCGGTCATTGGGAGCGAGGTCGGGCGCGGACGAATCAACCATGGCGTCGGGAAATGGGCCTTTGAGACAGTGTAGGTCGCGGTCGACGCTGGATGGGACCAACGCCGTTTAGTTCGCCACAAGGCCCGCATCGCCCACCGTCGCCGGCTGGGATCGCGAGAGTGCGTCCAGTTCCACCGGCGTGAACCCGGCAGCGAGGCGAGCCTCGACATTGAACGGACCGCGCAGGCGTGGCGCGCCGAACTGGCATGCGAGCTGGTCGTAGGTGGCCACCGGATCGAGCCCACGCTCTCGGCACAGATGCGCGTACCAATGATTGCCGATGGCCACATGGCCGATCTCGTCACGCAGGATGACGTCGAGGATGGCGGCTGCGCGTGTGTCGCCGGCCTTTACCAGCCGCGCCCGCATCGGGGGCGTGGCATCGAGCCCGCGGGCCTCCAACGTGCGGGGTACCAGCGCCATTCGTGCCAGCACATCGGTACGGGTCCTCTCGACCATGGTCCACAGGCCGTCGTGGGCATCGTAGTCGCCGTAGTCATGGCCCAGGCCCTTCAGGTGCTCGCGCAGGAGCGTGAAATGGTGCGCTTCCTCGGCAGCGACGCGCAGCCAGTCCCGGTAGTACGAATCGGGCAGGCCGGCGAATCGCCAGGTGGCATCCAGTGCCAGGTTGATCGCGTTGAACTCGATGTGCGCGATGGCATGCAGCAGCGCCGCGCGGCCGGCCGGGCTGCCCAGGGCGCGTCGAGGCAGGTCGTTGGGCGGCACCAGGCGCGGCCTCTGCGGGCGGCCGGGCAGCGGGGTGCCAGGGATGAGCTCGGCTGCCGCATCGATCGCCGCGCCGTCACGCGCGGCCTGGGCCAGCGCCTGCGCGGCAGCCACCTTCTCGGCAGGGTCTGGCAGGGCCAGGGCCTGCAGGGCGAGCATGCGCAACGACATGCCGGGATTGTCAGCGGGGCCGGCTTCCTAGAATCGGCCCTTTTTGGATCGGAGCCTGCATGGCCGTCTATCGCCTCGAAGACCGCGCTCCCGAGCTGCATGCCAGCGCTTGGGTGGCCGGGTCGGCCGACTTGATCGGCCATGTGGCTATGGCCGCCGACAGCAGCGTCTGGTACGGCGCAGTGCTGCGTGGCGACAACGACTGGATCCGCATCGGCCGCGCCAGCAACGTGCAGGACAATTCGGTGCTGCACACCGACAACGGCAGGCCGTTGATCATCGGCGAGGGGGTGACCATCGGGCACCAGGTGGTGCTGCACAGCTGCACCATCGGTGACGACAGCCTGGTGGGCATCCAGAGCGTCATCCTCAACGGTGCGCGCATCGGCCGCCACAGCATCGTCGGCGCCGGCTCGCTGGTACCGGAGGACCGCGAGTACCCGGACGGCGTGCTGATCCTGGGCAGGCCGGCCAAGGTGGTGCGAGACCTGACACCAGAGCAGATTGAGCGCTTGCGCTTCTCGGCCCAGCACTACGTTGAGCAGGCACTGCGTCACCGCGTCGGTGGCGTGCGCATCGATGGCTGAGCCGGGCGGCGGCAGGCGCTGATGGACCAGCTGCAGAAGTTTCTCTTTGAGGGCCTGCCGGTGCGCGGCATGCTGGTGCGCCTGGAGGACGGCTGGCGCGACCTGCTGGCGCGGCGCCAGCCTGCGCAGGGCGGTGCGGGCGAGTTTCCACCGGCGGTGCGCGGCCTGCTCGGCGAGATGACCGCGGCGGCGGCGCTGATGCAGGCCAGCATCCGCTTCGAGGGCCGACTGATCCTGCAGATCATGGGCGACGGGCCGGTCAAGCTGGCGGTGGCGGAATGTGGGTCCGACATGAGCTTTCGCGCCACGGCCAAGGTCGTGGGCGAGGTGGCCCCCGGCGCGACGCTGGAGGCGATGCTGAACGTCCATGGCCAGGGCCGTTGCGCCATCACGCTGGACCCGCAGGAGCGCCAGCCTGGCCAGCAGCCCTACCAGGGTGTGGTACCGCTGCACGGCGACCAGCGCGAGCCGCTGCAGCACGTGGCCCAGGTACTGGAGCACTACATGCTGCAGAGCGAGCAGCTGGACACGCGGTTGGTGCTGGCCGCGGATGACAGGGTGGCCGCCGGCTTGCTGATCCAGCGCCTGCCGGTGGAGGGGCAAGGCAACCTGGGCGGGCCGCGCAACGAGGACGAGATCGGATTGAACGAGGCCTTCAATCGCATCGCCCATCTGGCCGCAACGCTGTCCCGCGACGAGCTGCTTAGGCTGGAGCCGGCGGGCGTGCTGCACCGCCTCTTCTGGCAGGAGTCGGTGCGGGTGTTCGAGCCGTCGCCCCTGCGCTTTGCCTGCACCTGCTCGCGCGCACGTGTGGGCGGCATGTTGCGGGGCCTGGGGCGGGCCGAGGTCGACGAGGTGCTGGCCGAGCGCGGCGATGTCGAGGTCGGCTGCGAGTTCTGCGGCGCGCAGTACCGCTTCGATGCGGTGGATGTGGGCGGGCTGTTCACGCCGACCGCTGACCAGTTGCCGGGCAGCGCCGCCGTCAACTGAGCCGCGCCGCCTGCACCGCGGCCAGCGCGGCCGATAGGCGGGCCGGGCCGCTGCCGGCGATGCGGTGGAAGGCGATGCCCCCTTGTGTCAGCAGCGCCTGCAGCTGGTCGTCGACCGGCGCACGGACATGAGCACCATCACGCTGCAGCCCATCGGCCACCCATGGCAGGTCCAGCGCCGTGACCAGCGTGATCGACATGTCGCGCTGCCATGCCAGGGCCTGCGCATCGAGCGAGCGGTCCCCAAAAAGCAGGCCGCTGTATATGGCCGTCATGATTGCGGTGGTGTCGGCAACGACGATGTCATGGGCCTGGCATGCGGCGTCGATGCGGGCCTGCTGCTCCGCGGCAATGGCGGCCTGCTCGTGCACCTGTGGCGTGCGCCCGTGCTGGTCGCACCAGTTGCGCAGCCATTCGTCAACCCAGGTGCTGCGCAAGCCAGTGTCCTGGGCCAGGCGCTCGGCCAGGGTGCGGGCCAGTGTGGTCTTGCCCGTGCTCTCCGCACCCAGCACCGCAATCACCAGGGCGGGCATCTTGTGAGACCGCGTGCCGTCAGGCCTGGGCCGGCGCGGCGCCGGGCAGCATCCGGCGCCAGGCCTGCCAGCCCCACCAGGACAGCAGCGCGAAGATCGCGTACAGGACGACGGTGAGCCACAGCCCCTTCCAGGCAAACAGGCCGACGCTGAGGATGTTGACCACCAGCCAGACCGGCCAGTTCTCGAGGTACTTGCGTGCCAGCAGCCATTGCCCGGCGACGCTGGCCACCGTCGGCAGCGCGTCGGCATAAGGCACGTCACTGTCGGTGGCATGGTCCAGCAGCAGGCCCAGCGTCGGCCAGGCGGCCAGGACCGCAAGCCCGATCCACCAGCCGCCCCGGCCGCCGAGCCGGCGCACGGCCAGCGGCGCACCGGTGGCGTCACGGCCGCGCAGCCACTGCTGCCAGCCCCAGGCCGACACCATGATGAACACCACCTGCAGCGCCGCCTCGCCATACAGGCGGCTGTGAGCAAACAGCACGCCATAGAGCACGGATGCGGCGATGGCCAGCGGCCAGGCCAGGGGCTGGACGCGCATGTTGCAACGGACCATCCACAGCGACAGGCCGAAGGCCAGCACCTCCAGCCAGGTCACCGGGCTGCCCAGCAGGTCGAAAGCCGTCCACATCACCAGACGGCTGATGTCGGCCGGTTCGACCATCGGGATCGCCGCGTCAGCGGCGCGGTGCGACCTGAACGAAGATCTCGTCCGGCTTGATCAGGCCCAGGTCGCGCCGGGCCCGGTCCTCGATCATCTCCAGGCCGGTGCGCAGGTCGTCGACCTCGGCCGCCATGCGCTGGTTGGTCGCCACCATGGCGGCATTGCGGGCCAGCTGTTGGTCAAGCTGGGCGCGCAGCACCGCCACGCGTGGCAAGCCGGCATCGCCCAGCCAGAGCCCGGCCTGGGCCATCAGCAACAGCGCCAGCAGCGCAAGCGTGACAAGGCGCGGGGCGGTCATGGCGGGCAGGGCGTGCGGCGGTGCGCCGGGCGATCAGCGCAGGTTGTAGAACGCGCGACGACCGGGAAAACTCGCAATGTCGCCCAGGTCCTCCTCGATGCGCAGCAGCTGGTTGTACTTGGCCACGCGGTCGCTGCGGCTCATCGAGCCGGTCTTGATCTGGCCGGCATTGGTGCCGACTGCGATGTCGGCGATGGTGGAGTCTTCAGTCTCGCCGCTGCGGTGGCTGATGACGCTGGTGTAGCCGGCGCGCTTGGCCATCTCGATGGCGGCGAAGGTCTCCGACAGCGTGCCGATCTGGTTGATCTTGATCAGGATGGAATTGGCCACGCCCTTGTCGATGCCCTCCTGCAGGATCCGCGTATTGGTGACGAACAGGTCGTCGCCGACCAGCTGAATCTTGCGGCCCAGGCGGTCGGTCAGCAGCTTCCAGCCGTCCCAGTCGGACTCGCCCATGCCGTCTTCGATCGAGACGATGGGGTACTTGTCGCACCATGTGGCCAGGATGTCCACCCACTCGGCCGGCTGCAGCTTCATGCCTTCGCCCTCCAGGTGGTACAGGCCGTCCTTGAAGAACTCGCTGGCGGCGCAGTCCAGGCCGATGGCGATCTGCTCGCCGGCGCTGTAGCCGGCCTTGTCGATGGCCTCCAGGATCAGCTGGATGGCAGCCTCGTGGCTGGCCACGCTGGGCGCAAAGCCGCCTTCGTCGCCGACCGCGGTGCTCATGCCCCGGCCGTCGATGATCTTCTTCAGGGCATGGAACACCTCGGCGCCCCAGCGCACCGACTCGCGGAAGCTGGGCGCGCCCACCGGCAGGATCATGAACTCCTGCAGGTCGAGGTTGTTGTTGGCATGGGCGCCGCCGTTGATGACGTTCATCATCGGCAGTGGCAGCTGCATGCCGCCGGAGCCGCCGAAATAGCGGTACAGCGGCAGGCCGGACTCCTCGGCCGCGGCGCGGGCCACTGCCATGCTGACCGCCAGGGTGGCATTGGCACCCAGCCGGCCCTTGTTGTCGGTGCCGTCCAGGTCGATCAGGGTCTTGTCCAGGAAGCCCTGCTCCGACGCATCCAGGCCCATCACCGACTCGCTGATCTCGGTGTTGATGTGCTCAACGGCCTTCAGCACGCCCTTGCCGCCGTAGCGGGCCTTGTCACCGTCGCGCAGCTCGATGGCCTCGCGGCTGCCGGTGGACGCGCCTGAGGGAACCGCCGCCCGGCCCATGGTGCCGGACTCCAGCAGGACGTCGCATTCGACGGTGGGGTTGCCGCGGCTGTCGAGGATCTCGCGGCCGACGATGTCGACGATGGCACTCATGGGGAGAAGACCTTGGTTGGGTAGGACGGGAGAGGATGCTCAGACCGGCGCGTCAACGCCCTCGACCAGCACCATGTTGAAGACGGCCGTGGCGCCAGCGCGCAGCTGGCGCGCGGCGACATAGCCCGGGCTGTCGTACATGGCCTGGGCGGCCTCGAAGCTGGGGTAGCGCAGCACGGTCAGCCGCGGCGGCTGCCAGCTGCCCTCCAGCACCGCCAGGCGCCCGCCACGCACCAGGTAGTCGCCGCTGAAGGCCTTGACCACCGCCGGCGCCGCTGCCATGTAGGACTTGAACTGCTCCGGGTCGGTGATCTTCGACTCGACGATGATGTAAGCGTGTGGCATGGTGACAGTGGATCAGCAGGTGAAGTCGTTCTCAAGCAGGGGCTGCTGCTTGACCACGTGGTCCAGGGCCAGCAACTGCTCCAGCAGGGCGCGCATGTGCCTCAGCGGCACTGCGTTCGGGCCATCGGACAGCGCCTTTGCCGGGTCCGGATGGGTCTCCATGAACAGGCCAGCGATGCCGACCGCGACCGCGGCCCGGGCCAGCACCGGCACGAACTCGCGCTGGCCGCCGGAGCTGGTGCCCTGGCCGCCGGGCAGCTGCACGCTGTGGGTGGCGTCGAACACCACCGGCGCGCCGGTCTCGCGCATGATGGCCAGGCTGCGCATGTCGGAGACCAGGTTGTTGTAGCCAAAGCTCGCGCCACGCTCGCAGGCCATGAAGCGGTCGTCCGGCAGGCCCGCGTCACGCGCGGCGGCCCGGGCCTTGTCGATGACGTTCTTCATGTCGTGCGGAGCGAGGAACTGGCCCTTCTTGATGTTGACCGGCTTGCCGCTGCGCGCCACCGCCTGGATGAAATCGGTCTGGCGGCACAGGAAGGCCGGCGTCTGCAGCACGTCGACCACCGCCGCGACGGCGGTGATCTGCGAGGCATCGTGGACATCGGTCAGCACCGGCACGCCAAGCACGTGGCGCACCTTGGCCAGGATCTCCAGGCCGCGCTCCATGCCGGGCCCGCGGAAGCTGGCACCGCTGCTGCGGTTGGCCTTGTCGTAGCTGCTCTTGAAGATGAACGGGATGCCCAGCGCCGCGGTCATCTCCTTCAGCTGGCCGGCCACGTCCATCTGCAACTGCTCGCTCTCGACCACGCAGGGGCCGGCGATGAGGAAGAACGGCCGGTCCAGGCCGACGCTGAAGCCGCACAGCTGCATGGCGCGTCCTCGCTCAGGCGGCCGCCGGCACCGCGCCGGTGGCCAGGCGCTGCGCATGGTGCGCCAGCGCGGCATGGACGAAGCTGTTGAACAGCGGATGGCCGTCCCAGGGCGTGCTCTTGAACTCCGGGTGGAACTGCACGCCGATGAACCAGGGGTGCGCCGCCTGCGGCAGCTCGACCATCTCGGTCAGCTTTTCGCGCTGCGTGATGGCCGACACCACCAGGCCGGCGCGCTCCAGCGTCTCCAGATAGCGCGCATTGGCCTCGTAGCGGTGCCGGTGGCGCTCGGTGACGACCGGGCCGTAGATGCCATGCGCCAGGGTGCCGGCCTTGACGTCCGAGCTCTGGGCGCCCAGGCGCATGGTGCCGCCCAGGTCAGAGTTCGCATCGCGGCGCTGGATGCTGCCGTCGCGGTCCTGCCATTCGTCGATCAGCGCGATCACCGGATGCGGCGTCTCGGGCTCGAACTCCGTGGAGTTGGCGTCGGCCAGACCGGCCATATGCCGCGCGAACTCGATGGTGGCCACCTGCATGCCCAGGCAGATGCCCAGGTAGGGCACACGCTGCTCGCGGGCATAGCGTGCGGCGGCAATCTTGCCCTCGATGCCACGCTTGCCGAAGCCGCCGGGCACCAGAATGGCGTCGAAGTCCCGCAGACGCTGCGCACTCGCGTCATCCAGCGTTTCCGAGTCCACGTACTCGATCTCGACCCGGGCATGGTTGTGGATGCCGGCATGGCGCAGGGCCTCGTTCAGCGACTTGTAGCTGTCCGACAGGTCGGTGTACTTGCCGCACATCGCAATGCGCACCGTGGCCTTGGGGTGCTCCAGGTCCCACACCAGGCGGTCCCAACGCTTGAGGTCGGCCGGCCGCGTGAGCAACTGCAGCTTCATGCAGATCATCTCGTCCAGGCCCTGCTCATGCAGCATGCGCGGCACCTTGTAGATGGTGTCGGCATCCCAGACGCTGATGACGCCGTGCAGGGCGACGTTGGTGAACAGCGAGATCTTCTCGCGCTCGTCGTCCGGTATCGGGCGGTCCGCCCGGCACAGCAGCGCGTCCGGCTGGATGCCGATCTCGCGCAGTTTCTGCACCGTGTGTTGGGTCGGCTTGGTCTTGAGCTCGCCGGCCGCGGCGATCCAGGGCACGTAGGTCAGGTGGACGAAGGCGGTGTTCTGCGGGCCGAGCTTCAGGCTCATCTGCCGCACCGCCTCCAGGAACGGCAACGACTCGATGTCGCCCACCGTGCCGCCGATCTCGACGATGGCCACCTGGGCTGCATCCGGCGTGCCCACGCCGGCACCGCGCCGGATGAACTCCTGGATCTCGCCGGTGACATGCGGAATCACCTGGACGGTCTTGCCGAGGTAGTCGCCACGGCGCTCCTTCTCCAGCACGGTCTTGTAGATCTGGCCCGTGGTGAAGTTGTTGCTGCGCTTCATCCGGGTGGTGATGAAGCGTTCGTAGTGGCCCAGGTCCAGGTCGGTCTCGGCACCGTCCTCAGTGACATAGACCTCGCCGTGCTGGAACGGGCTCATCGTGCCGGGATCCACGTTGAGATACGGGTCCAGCTTGATCAGGGTGACCTTGAGGCCGCGCGACTCGAGGATGGCAGCCAGTGACGCCGACGCGATGCCCTTGCCAAGGGAGGACACCACACCGCCGGTGACGAAGACGAACTTGGTCATGTCGGGTGGCCGACACCGTCTGCGCGAAGCGCGACTGGGATGCGGCCCGGAGGTAAAGCCAGAGTATATCGGCGGGGTCCGGCCGGTCGGCCTCGGCGCCGGTGCGTCCACGGACGGGCCATGCGAGGGCCGTGGCTGTCGGATGCATGCCACAGGCTGCGGGAAAGCCTGTATCCGGCGGCATCGGTCACCACATGTCGCCGTCGTCACTGACGTGACCCTCAGATGCCTTGGGTGGCATGCGAATGCCCATCGTCGCCGACGGTCACCGGCACGCGACAGAGCGCTTCATGGTGCGCGGCCGAGGCTGCCTAGATTGCAGCCACGCCGGTGTCACCGGCTCCCTCACTGCTCAGGAGCAAACCATGCGATTCAGATACAACGCCCAGGCGCGCGCGATCCGCGCCCTGGCCATCGGCACCCTGTCCACCGTGGCGATCGCTGCGCTGGCGCAGGCACCTGCCCAACGGGTGGAGATCACCGGCTCGGCCATCAAGCGGGTCAACGCCGAAGGACCCGCTCCGGTCGAGGTCATCACGCGCCGCGACATCGAGCGCACCGGCGCGACCTCGGTCAACGAGTTGATCCGCTCGATACCGTCCATCGACGTGTTCGACCAGGGCGAGCTGGCATCGAACTCGCCCTCCGGGTCCGGCACCACCAACCTGGCCCTGCGCGGGCTGGCCAGCAGCAACCTGCTGGTGCTGTTGAACGGACGCCGCCTGCCCGTCAACGCGCTGTACGACTCCTCCGGCGCAGGTGCCGCCGTCGACGTCAACATGATCCCGGTGTCGGCCATCGACCGGGTGGAGATCCTGAAGGACGGCGGCTCGGCCATCTATGGCGCCGACGCCGTGGCCGGTGTGATCAACATCATCACGCGGACCGATTACGCCGGCCTGGAGGCCCGCATCGGTTTCGGCCAGTCCAGCCGCAGCGACGGCGCCGAGAAGCCGTTGGGCCTGACCTGGGGCATGGGCAACCTGGCCAAGGACCGCTTCAACGTCCTGTTCGGCATGGACCTGTTCAAGCGCGACCCGATCATGCGCAAGGACCGCGAATTGTCCAGTTCGGTGGACTTCCGCCGCTTCGGCGGGCCCGACCGACGGTCCAGCTTCGCACCACTTGGCAACGTGGCCGACCCCAACACCGGTGCCTTCGTCGGCCTGACGTACAAGGACTGCCCGCCGGCCGACTTCAATGCCGTCTGCCGCTACGACTTCAACCGCACCGTGTTGACCGCCTACAACGGTGCCGATCGCGTGAGCGCGCTCCTGGTCGGCAACTTCCAGGTCACGCCGGACATCCGCGCATTTGCCGAGTTCACCTGGGCGCAGGCCAAGGACCACTTCGACGCCCATCCGGTGCCGGACTTCTTCAATGTCCCGATCCTCAACGATGCGCAGCGCGCCTATGAGGACCCGACGGTGCCTGGCACGGTGTTGATCGCCGGCCGCTTCCTGCAGGGCGGCCCGCGCATGACCGACCGCAAGAGCACGCTGCTGAACGTCGCAGTCGGCGCCGAAGGCAGCCTGGGCACCCTGGACTGGAAGCTCAACGCCGGCCGCGGCATCAGCAAGGTGAGCAATCAGGACGCCAACTATTTCAATGCCGACCTGTGGGGCCCGGCCACCACCAGCGGCCAACTGGACCCCACGGTCAGCACCAATGACGCGGCCTTGGTGGACCGGCTCAAGGTGCGGCCGCTGCGCACCGGCGAGGCGTCGGTGGACTATGTCAATGCACAGCTCGGTGGCGAGCTGATGAAGCTGCCCGCCGGCGAAGTCCGCTATGCCGTTGGCGCGTCCTACACCCGTGAGTCCCTGCAGGACACCCCGGACCCGCTGACCCAGGCCGGCAAGGTGATCGGCAGCATCCGCCAGGCGGCGGTGGACGCCTCCCGCAACAGCAAGGGCGTCTTTGCCGAGCTGTCGATCCCGGTACTGAAGTCGCTGGAGGCCCAGGTCGCGGTGCGCCACGACGCGTACTCCAATGCCAGCCGGACCAGCCCGAAGGTGGCGCTCAAGTTCACGCCGTCCAACCAGATGGCGCTGCGCGCCTCGTACTCCGAGAGCTTCCGCGCGCCGGTGCTCAAGCAGCTGTACGGCGCACAGGAGCAGGGCGCGATCACCATCACCGACGACGCCCAGTGCGTGGCGCTGGGCATCCCCACGCCCTGCCAGCTCAACGCCTTCCAGGTCAATGGCTCGAACCCGAACCTCAAGCCCGAGACCGGCGAGACCATGAACCTCGGCCTGATCATCGAGCCGATGCCCGGCCTGAGCCTGGCGGTGGACACCTGGAGGATCCACAAGACCGACGACATCTCGGCGCCGACCATCGCATCGGCCATCGCACAGGGACTGTGGTCGAGGCAGGGTGCCCGCGTATTCGTCTTCACGAACCTGAACAACATCGCCGAGCGCGAGACACGTGGAACCGACGTGGACGCCCGCCTGCGGATTCCGAACACCGTGCTGGGCAACGTCTCCATCCGCAACCTCTTCACCTACTACGAGAGTCAGCGGACCAAGAGCAGCCCGGGTGCCGCATGGGCGGAGTTCATCGCCACCTACGCGGTGCCGCGCTGGCGCAACGGCCTGTCCGTCTCGGTCGAGCGGGGGCCTTGGGTGGTCACCACCAACCTGAAGTCGGTGGCCGGTTTCTGGGATACCGACCAGGCCTGGCCTGCACCGGTGGGCAAGCGCCGTGTTGGATCGTTCGAGGAACTGGACCTGCAGGTCGGCTACAGCGGCCTGAAGAATGCGAGCATCACGTTCGGCGTCAAGAACCTGCTCGACCGCATGCCACCCTTCTCGGTGACCAATGCGTCCAGCAACGCGTACACGCAGATGGGCTTTGCCGAGCTGTATGGCAACCGCGGGCGCTTCCTGTACGGCAACGTCCGCTACACGTTCTGGTGATGCGTCAAGGGCGCCGGGGCAGACCGCCCCGGCGGGTGGTTGCCTCAGGCCGGTGCAGGCGCGCCGGCCTTTCCATTTGTCAGGGATCAGCCGTCGCAGCCGCGATGGCGGCCGCCGGCCGATGGTCAGGCCGTCGCGCTGCCCGCGTCCGGCATCAGCACGAAGCCACTGCCGCGCAGGGCATCGATCCGCAGCCCGCTGCCCGACAGGCGCCGGCGCAGCCGGTGGATGTAGACCGCGACGTGCGCGGGATCGGGCTCGGCACCGGCCGAGTGAAGCGCGGCCAGCAGCTCGGGCACATCGACCACCCGCCCGGCATGGCACATGAGGCGCCTGGCCAGTGCGAAAAGGGCCGCGGTCAGCGGTATGGTCTCGTGCTGGCGCTGCAGGCGCCGCAGGTTGCCGTCCAGCGACCAGCCCGCGACGGGCGCATCGACCGCGGCGGCATGCCGGGTCGGTCCCGTACCGGCGTCGTCCAGGCCGGCTCGCCAGGCGGCCGAGAGATGTGCCCGCAGCCGCCGCGGCGACAGCGGCCGGATCAGGAATCGATCGGCACCATGCTCAAGCGCGACGATCTCGTCCACCTCGTCCGCGCGCCGGGTCAGCACGATGATCGGGCAGGCGGTCTGGGCCCGCAGGCGCGACAGCAGCACCGCCGGCGTCGGCTCCAGGGCCTCATGCTCCAGCAGCACCGCGTCGAACGCCACCTGGGACAGGGTCTGGTGCACCATCGACGGGTCCGGCAGGTGGACATGACGCCAGCGCCGCTGCGGGTCGTCGGCACCCAGGGTTTCGCCTGGCGCCAGTGTCGGACCGGCGCACAGCACCATGCGCGGCACGCTGGTCGACAAGGCCGGATCAGCAGGCTGCCTTGCGGGCGCCGCGGCCATCAGCAATCCCGTCGGTACATCCCTCAGCAGGCTCATGCACTCGATGTTGCGGTTGGTGCGGCGGGGACACAAGGTCCATTGAAGGACACCGACCCCGGCCAATCCGTGCCGGGCAGCCGTGGCTCGCATGCAGGCGGCCGCGGCTCGGGCCATCGAGACCGCGGCCTGTCGCAAGGTCGTGACAGGTGTGACTCGTCGCCCCTATATTCCGCCCCATGACGAAAAAGGCCTCCGGCATCCTCCTGCGGCCCCTGCCGGGCGAGGGACCACGGCAGCCGAGCCGACGGGTCTGGGTCTATCGCACGGTGCTGGACGCCATCGTCAACGGCAGCCTGGCGGTGGGGACGCGGCTGCCGGCAGCGCGGCAGCTGGCCGCCGAGTGGGGTATGGCGCGCGGCCCGGTCGACGAGGCCTACGAGCAACTGCAGATCGAAGGCTGGCTGCAGCGCCGGGTGGGCGACGGAACCTACGTGGCGTCACAGCTGCCACGAAAGGTCGCCGGGCCTGCGCGGCTGCCCCGGCCCCTGAGTCAGGCGGCGCAGCGCGTCCTCGATCGCTTTGCGCCGTACCTGGGGCAGCCGCGGCAGATGGAACAGCCGAGCCGGCTGCTCTCCCCGATGCCGCTTTTCGCGCGGGCGCCAATGACCGAGGGGTTTCCACTCGATATCTGGCGCCGCCTGCTGGCCCGGGCCTGGGGCGACGACCAGCTGGACCACATGGGCTATGGCCCGCCAGCCGGCCTGGACGATCTGCGTGAGTCGGTGGCCCGCCATGTGTCGCTGACCCGCGGCTTGGTCTGCACGCCGCAGCAGGTGGTGGTGGTCAACGGTCCGATGCAGGCCATCGAGCTGATCGCGCGCGTGCTGCTGGAGCCGGGCGACCGGGTCTGGATCGAGGACCCCGGCCATACCAGCCTGCCGGCGCTGCTGGAGGTGCTGCACATGAAGGTACAGCCGGTCCCGCTGGACCTGCAGGG
>JBJXHB010000457.1:0-4569 GCA_046160725.1 Aquabacterium sp. | reverse complement strand
ACAATCCCGCCGCGCGGAGTCCAAGTGGTCCGCGCCAACGGCCAACGGAACCGAAACCGTCCGGACGAATCCTCTAAGCCGAATGCAACGCCAACGTCGCCGCCTTCTCGCCACGCTGTCCACCGGTGCCGCCGGGCTGGCCTTCGCGGCGGCATCCAGGGCGCAGTTCCGGGTCGAGATCACCGGCGTGGGCGGCACCCAGATTCCGATCGCGATCGGCCCGTTCCGCGACGAGTCCCTGGCCGGCCAGGCGGTGGCCGACATCATCCGCGCCGACCTGGAGCGCAGCGGCCGTTTCCGCGTCGTGGCGCAGCCCGATGGCCTGGACGAGCGGTCGCCGCCGATGTATGCCGACTGGCGCGCGCGCGGCGCCGACGCGTTGATCGCGGGCTCGGTCGCCCGCCTGGCCGATGGCCGGGTCGACCTGCGCTACAAGCTGTGGGACGTGGTCAAGACGGCCGACCAGGGCGGCCAGGCGATGGCGGTGCCGGCCGCCGACCTGCGACTGGCGGCGCACCGGGCGGCCGACGCCCTGTACGAGAAGCTGACCGGCGAGCGCGGCGTGTTCGCGACCCGCATCGCCTATGTCACCCGGGCCGGCAGCCGCTACACGCTGCGCATCACCGATGCCGACGGCGAGGGCGGCCAGGTCGCGCTGGCCAGCCCCCAGCCCATCATCTCGCCCGCCTGGTCGCCCGACGGCCGGGCGCTGGCCTATGTGTCCTTCGAGAGCGGCAAGGCCGTGGTCTGGGTGCAGGACGTGGCCACCGGCGAGCGGCGCCCGATCGCCAATTTCCGCGGCAGCAACAGTGCGCCGGCGTTTGCACCGGACGGCCGGTCCATGGCCGCCACGCTGACGCTGGACGGCCCGTCGCAGCTGTACCTGATCGATCTGCCCGGCCTGGCGGTGCGGCGCATGACGCAAAGCCCGGCCATCGACACCGAGGCCGTGTTCTCGCCCGACGGGCGGCAGATCTACTTCGTCAGCGACCGTGGCGGCGGGCCGCAGGTCTACCGCATGCCCGCCGTCGGCGGCACGGCCGAGCGGGTGACCTTCCAGGGCAGCTACAACATCAGCCCGGCCATCAGCCCGGACGGCCGGACCATGGCCTTCATCACCCGCAACGGCAGCGCGTTCAAGCTGGCGACGATGGACCTGGAGGCCGGCGGCGGCACGCCGACCCTGCTGACCGAGACGCTGGACGACGAGAGCCCCAGCTTTGCACCCAACGGCCGGCTCATCATCTACGCGTCGCGCTCGGCCGGGCGCGATGTGTTGATGACGACCACCCTCGATGGCAAGATCAAGTCCCGCCTGCTGGTCAGCGGGCTGGACGTGCGCGAGCCGACCTGGGGGCCCTACGGCCGTTGAGCCGAGCCCCGGTCGCCACGCATCTTCGACGCTTTCAACAAGGAGTCCTGCATGACGACACGCCTTCGCTCCCTTGCCCTGCCTGCCGTGCTGGCGGGCCTGCTGCTGGCCGGCTGCGGCTCCTCGGTCAAGCTCGACGACGGTGCTCCGGTCGAGAGCCGAAGCGCCACGCCGGTGACGCCCGGCACAGCTGCGGCCACCACACCGACGGCGCCGGCTGCCGGCAGCGCCACGGCGGCACCGCAAAGCCGCGTGGCCACGGTGGACCTCAGCCGCACCGCGCCCGCCGCCACGGCGGCGCCGCTGGGCCGGGTGGTGTACTTCGACTTCGACAGCTTCGCCATCCGCGACGAGTTCGGCAGGATGATCGAAGGGCATGGCAAGGCGCTGGCGTCGACCGCCGGTCGCCGCATGGTCGTCGAGGGCCACACCGACGAGCGCGGCGGACGCGAGTACAACCTGGCGCTCGGTCAGAAGCGGGCCCAGGCTGTGGCCAAGGCCCTGACCCTGGTCGGCGCCAAGGAGGCGCAGCTGGAGTCGGTGAGCTTCGGCAAGGAGCGGCCGGCCGCGGAGGGCAGCGACGAGGCCGCCTGGGCCAAGAACCGCCGTGTCGAGCTGAAGGACCGTTGACGTGAGCCTGCGCTGGATCGCCCTTCATCGGTTGCTGCACGCGGCTGTCCTGGCTTTGGGGCTGGCGGCGGCTGGTACGTCGCAGGCCGGCCTGTTCGACGATGAGGAGGCACGCAAGGCCATCCTCGATCTGCGGGCCCGCATTGCCGCCGGTGACGAGCAGGCCAAGGCCCGCACCGCCGAGCTGGCAGCGCAGGTCAATGCGCTCAATGCCCAGTTGCTGGAGCAGATCAGCCAGCTCAAGCGCAGCCTGCTGGACCTCAACAACCAGCTCGAGGCGCTGCGTCAGGACAATGCCAAGCTGCGCGGCACGCAGGAGCAGCTGGCGCGCGACGTGGCCGAGTCCCAACGCCGCCAGCGCGACGTGGCGCAGGCCGTGGACGATCGCGTGCGCAAGCTGGAGCCGCAGAAGGCCAGCGCCGACGGCCGCGAGTTCATGGTCGAGCCGGAGGAAAAGCGTGCCTTCGACGAGGCCATGGCGGTGTTGCGCACCGGCGACTTCGACAAGGCATCGACCACGTTGACCAACTTCACGCGGCGGTGGGGCCACAGCGGCTACATCGACTCGGCGCGCTTCTGGCTGGGCAATGCGCTGTACGGCAAGCGCGACTACAAGGAGGCCATTGCCACCTTCCGTACGCTGGTCACCGCGTCGCCGGAGCATCCGCGGGCTGCCGAGGCCCTGCTGGCCATTGCCAACTGCCAGGCCGAGATGAAGGACGTGCGCGGCGCGCGCCGCACCATCGACGAGCTGATGAAGGCCTATCCGGCGTCCGAGGCGGCCACGGCCGGCAAGGAGCGGCTGGCCACGCTCAAGGGCTGACGGCCCATGACCGAGGCGGATCTGCCGGGCCTGCAGGCCCAGGTGCTGGGCGCGGCCTTCGCGCTGGCGGTCGTATTCGGCGCCATTGCCCAGCGCACCCATTTCGGCACCATGGGTGCGGTGGCCGACGTGGTCAACATCGGCGACTGGTCGCGTGCCCGCATGTGGGTGCTGGCGGTGGCCGTGGCCATGGCCGGCTTCAACGGCATGGTGGCCGCTGGCTGGGTGGAGGCCGGCAAGTCGATCTATGCCGCGCCGCGGCTGATCTGGCTGTCCCACATCGTCGGCGGCCTGCTGTTCGGATTCGGCATGGTGTTGGCATCGGGCTGTGGCAGCAAGACGCTGGTGCGCATCGGCGGCGGCAACCTCAAGTCGGTCGTCGTTTTCTGCGTGCTCGGCATCGCGGCCTTCGCCACCTTGAAGGGCATCACCGGTGTGTGGCGCGCCAGCACGTTGGACATGGTGGCGCTCACCCTGCCGGCCGGCCAGGACCTGCCGTCGCTTCTCGCCCATGCCGGGCTTGGCAGCAGGCGCCTGCTGGCCGGTGTGCTGGGCGTGGGCGGTGCGCTGGTGCTGGTGGCCTGGGTGCTGGCCCGGCCCGAGGGCCGCAGCGCCGACGTGCTGCTGGGCGGCATCGGCATCGGCGCGGTGGTGGCCGCGGTATGGTGGGTGTCGGGGCGCCTGGGCCACCTGGCCGAGCATCCCCAGACGCTGGAGGAGGTGTTCCTCACCACCAGCACACAGCGCATGGAGAGCCTGACCTTCGTCGCGCCCATCGCCTACACGCTGGACTGGCTGATCCTGTTCAGCGACAAGTCCAAGGTGCTGACGCTGGGGGTGGTGGCCGTGGTCGGCGTGGTCGTCGGCAGTGCCGTGGCTTCGCTGGCCGGCGGCAGCTTCCGCTGGGAGGGTTTTGCCGGCGTCGAGGACACCGCCAACCACCTGGTCGGCGCCGTCCTGATGGGTGTGGGCGGCGTGACGGCGCTGGGCTGCACCGTGGGCCAGGGCCTGACCGGGTTGTCGACACTGGCCATCGGCAGCGTGCTGGCCGTGGCCGGCATCGTGGCCGGCGGCGTGCTGGCCCTGCGCTGGCAGATGTGGCGGCTGGAACGCAGCCTCTGATGCCGCGCCGCAGGCCGTCGGTATCCGGCACGGCATGAGCCGCCGCACCTTTCACCGAACCGACGCGCCATGATCGAGTCGCCCCCCATCGCCCCCGCCGCTGCCGACCTGGAGCGCCGCTTCGGTGGCCTGGCACGCCTGTACGGCCCGGCCGGCTATGCCCGCATCCGCGCCGCCCGCATCGCCGTGGTCGGCCTCGGTGGCGTTGGCTCCTGGGTGGCCGAGGCGCTGGCCCGCAGCGGCGTGGCGGCACTGACATTGATCGACTACGACCATGTGGCCGAGTCCAACATCAACCGGCAGGTGCAGGCGCTCGGCGCCACGCTGGGTGCGCCCAAGGGCGCCGCGCTGGCCGCCCGCATTGCCGACATCCACCCCGGTTGCCGTGTGACGCTGGTGGACGACTTCGTCACGCCGGACAACTGGCCTGCGCTCCTGCCGGCGCCCGTGGACGGGCTGGTCGACGCCTGCGACCAGGTCCGCGCCAAGCTGGCGCTGGCCCGGTGGTCGATGCAGGCGGGCGTGCCGGCCATCTGCGTCGGCGCGGCCGGTGGCAAGCAGCGGGCCCAGGATGTGGCGGTGGCCGACCTGGCGGAGGTGACGCACGACCCGTTGCTGGCGG
>JBJXHB010000456.1:0-12031 GCA_046160725.1 Aquabacterium sp. | reverse complement strand
GCGATGCCTATGCCGAGTGGTTGCGGCGCTTGCGCACGGTCTGCAGCGCGCGCGGCATCGTGCTGATTCTCGACGAAGTGTTCATGGGTTTCCGGCTGGCGCCTGGTGGCGCCCAGGAGTACTTCGGCGTTCGCGCCGACATGGTCACCTATGGCAAGACGCTGGGCGGCGGCCTGCCGGTGGGCGTGCTGTGCGGCAGCGCGGCCCTGATGCGGCGCTACCGGGACGACCACCCGGCCGACATCTGCTTTGCGCGCGGCACCTTCAACACCCACCCCTACGTGATGGGTGCGATGCACGCCTTCCTGGAGCGGCTGGAGCGCCCGGAGGTGCAGGCCCTCTACGACGGCCAGGATGAGCGATTCGACCGCTGGTCGCGGCAGCTCAACGCCATGCTCGACCAGGCCGGCGTGCCGGCCCGGGTGGCCCACATGGCATCGGTCTGGACCGTGCTTTACGCCGGCAGCTCGCGCTACAACTGGATGCTGCAGTTCTACCTGCGGGCGCATGGTGTGGCCTTGAGCTGGGTCGGCAGCGGGCGCATGATCCTGGGCCTGAACTGGACCGATGGCGACTTCGAGGACCTGGCGGGCCGGTTCGTCGCTGCTGCCCTTCAGATGCAGGCCGACGGCTGGTGGTGGCAGGCGCCGGGCCAGACCGACCGGGGCATCCGCCGCGGCATCCTCGGCCGCGCGCTGCGCAGCGCCTGGCGCCGGCTGGTGCACGGCGCCTGAGCGGGGCCCGCAGGCGCCGGGCCTCAGCGCTGGTCGGGCGCGGGGTCGATCCACTCGCCCCGCATCAGCGCCAGCGGCGCCCGGTGGTACAGCTTGATGTCATGGAACGGGTCGGTGATGATCTTCACGCCCCACACCAGCGCCGTGAAGGCATCCCGCGTCAGGGTCAGCTGCAGCATGCGGAACAGCAGCCCGGCCACGCCCAGGGCCAGCCACAGCAGGCCCAGGTCGTGCAGGAAACCGGACCAGCCGCCGCCGGCCGGCACGATCAGGCCCCACAGCGACGGCTGCAGCCACAGCAGCACGGGCGTCGCCGCCCACAGGCCCATCAGCACCACCTTGCGCGCCAGGTTGTAGCCGACCTTGATGGCCTCCTTGTGGGCGTGGGTGACCTGGTTGATCCGGTCGTATCCCTTGGGCTCGAAGAAGAAGTGGCCCGCCTGGCGCGTGGTCATGGAGACACCCCATGCCAGCAGCGCCGCCACCGCCGGGTCCACGAACAACAGGCCATAGGCCACCACGAAACAGATGGCGCTCAGCAGGTGCAGGCTCTGGTTGATGCGGCTGTGGTGGTAGTAGCGGTGGTCGTCCCAGCGCTGTTCATCCAGCGCCCTCAGGAAGTTTTGCATGGGGTCTCCGTTGCGAGGGTGAGCGCCGTCGGCACCCGCCGCACGGCGGTTCGAGATGGTGCCGGGCGTCGATGAAAGGCCGGTGACGGAACCGTCACGAAGCCGTTGCATGGCCCGTGCACCATGCCCGCATGAGTGCATGGCCCGCCGCTGACATCGACCACCGGGCAGCCCAGGCTCGCCCTGGCCTGCGCCTGACGGTGGTGACCGAGACCTGGCCACCCGAGATCAACGGCGTCGCGCTGAGCCTGGCCCGCATGGTCGACGGCCTGCATCGACGCGGCCATGACATCACGCTGGTGCGGCCGCGCCAGGGCGACGCGGATGCGCCGGCCTCGCTGCCGCGCCTGCGGCAGGTGCTGGTGGCCGGGCTGCCGATTCCACGCTATCCCGATCTGCGCATGGGCTTGCCGGCCGGCCGCCGCCTGCGCCGTCTGTGGCAACAGGACCGCCCGAACCTGGTCCACATCGCCACCGAGGGCCCGCTGGGCTGGTCTGCGCTGCGTGCCGCGCGGGCCCTGTCGCTGCCGGTGTCGTCGGACTTCCGCACCAACTTCCATGCCTACAGCGCCCACTACGGCATCGGCTGGCTGCGGCGACCGATCATGTCGATGCTGCGGCGCTTCCACAACGGCTGCGCCTTCACCACCGTGCCGACCATGGCCCTGTCACGCGAGCTGACCGCAGCGGGCTTCAGCGGACTGGAGGTGGTCAGCCGCGGCGTCGACCTGAAGCGCTTCGACCCGGCGCTGCGCAGCACGGCGCTGCGGCGGCAGTGGGGCGCCGCCGACGACGACGTGGTGGCGCTGTACGTGGGCCGGCTGGCGCCGGAGAAGAACCTGCAGGCCCTGGTGGCCGCGCAGGCGGCCATGCTGGCCGGGCAACCCCGGTCGCGGCTGGTGCTGGTGGGCGACGGCCCGCAGCGCGCCGCCTTGCAGGCCCTTTTGCCGCAAGCCCACTTCGCCGGCCAGCGCAGCGGCGCCGACCTGGCCACGCACTATGCAAGCGCGGACCTGTTCCTCTTTCCCAGCATGACCGAAACCTTTGGCAATGTGGTGCCCGAGGCCATGGCCAGCGGCCTGCCGGTGGTGGCGTTCGATCACGCGGCGGCCGGCGAGATGGTGGTCACCGGACGCAATGGCTGGCTCGCGCCCTGCGGCGACAGCATGGCCTTCGAGCTGGCCGCCGCCCGTATGGCGCGCGACGACCGGCGGCGGGCCTGGGGCGCGCAGGCGCGGCGTGATGCCCGCCAGCGCGACTGGGACGATGTCGTGGACCGGCTCGACCTGCTGATGCGCCGCGCCGTGATGGAGGCGGCGGTCGACCGCCTTGCCGACGCCGGGCCGCTGCGCGCGCCGCTCAGGCCATGAACCCCAGGTTGCGCTGCGAGAAGTTCGCCAGGTTCGGGAAGATGTCCAGCAGCGACTGATCGCTGACGCCGAACCAGCGGCCGAGCGTGGCGCCGATCTGGTCGACCGAGGTGGCGGGCAGCAGGGAGCCGTTGCCGAGCTGGTCCGGGCTGCCGTCGAAGTTGTTGTTGTTGGCGTTCTTTGTGGCCAGGGTCGGGAAGCGGCCGTACAGGTCGCCGCCGCGCACCGCGCCGCCCATCACGAAATGGTGCGCGCCCCAGCCGTGGTCCGTGCCGTCGCCGTTGCTGGTGAAGGTGCGGCCGAAGTCGCTGGCGGTGAAGGTGGTCACCTTGTCGCGTGCCCCCATCGCGCCCAGGGTGCTGTCGAAGTACTGCAGCGCATGGGCCAGCCGCGCCATCAGCCCGGCATGGCCGTCGTTCTGGTTGTCATGCGTGTCGAAGCCGCCCATGCTGACGAAGAACACCTGGCGCCGGGCACCGATGCCGTTGTTGCTGCTGGCGTCGATCATCCGGGCCACGATCTGCAGCTGCTGGGCCAGGCTGTTGAAGGTGGCCTGGCCGTTGGTCGGGTTGGTGAAGCGCAGCTTGGGGTCGTTGTTGGCGTTGTAGTTGGTGGCCGGCGTGCCGAACAGCGGGTCCGAGGCCGGCTTCAGTGCCGTGCGCAGGGCGTTCTCGGCGTCGATCGAGCGTTGCGACACCGCCGCCAGGTCGGCCTGCATGACATGGCCGCCACGGCTGGCACCGACGATGCGCTGCATCGCGTTGGCCACCTCGGTGGAGCCGTAGAGCCGCCCGCCGCCATCGGCACCCATGCGGATCGCGCCGTTGGAGCCGACCTGGTACTGGCGCACCGTCTCGCCGGACAGACACACCGCATTGCCCGCCGCGGAAACCGCGGTGAACACCGGCCGGCTGTTCTGCGACGCCAGCAGGTCGGCCATGCGGCCGCCCCAGCCGCGGGTGGTGCCCTCCGGGCCAAGGGCCATCCAGGTGTTCTGCTGGTCGTTGTGCGAGAACAGGCTGGCCGGCTTGGGATGGCTGCCCTGGTTCATCTGCGCCTTGGTGGTGGGCATCACCAGCGGCCCGGCATTGGCGACGATGGCCAGGCGGCGGTCGACGTTGAACAGCTGCTGCAGTGCGCCCATGGTCGGGTGCAGCGCGAAGCTGCGGCCCTGGGCATTCAGCGGCGTGATCGGCAGCACCCCGCCCAGCGCCTGGGGCGAGCCGCCATTGCCGCCGCGCGGTATGCCCGGCGCCAGCAACGCGATCGGCGACGGCGCCTGGTTGCGCGTCGCGGTGTAGGCGGCCCAGGACCCGCTGTCGGTCGGCAGCACCATGTTGAAGGTGTCGTTGCCGCCGAACAGGAACAGGCACACGATGGCCTTGTAGTCCGGCGCGGACTGCGCCGCCGCGTGGCCGGCGGCCAGCAGGTTGAGCGCGGTCGGCGCGGCGATGCCGGTCAGGGCCCCCATGGCGCCGGCGCGTTGCAGGAACAGGCGGCGCGTGGCCGGGCCGGCGATGGCAGAAGGAGTGGAGCGGAACGTCATGTGGTTTTCCTCGATTCGGGGCTAAACAAGCGCTCAGGGCACCACGTTGAACTCGGGCGACACCAGCATCAGCAGCACGGCGGCGTTGACACGGTTGCGCTTGGCCTGCGCCACCTGGTTGGCGTTGTTCGCATTGGCGGTCGGAATGGCGATGCTGGTGACGGCGGTCTGGATCTCGGTCTTCAGCGCCGCCTGCAGGGCCGTCGTCAACAGCTTGGATGCCACCTGGTCGACCAGCACGCCCGGCTGGTCAGCCACCGCCAGTTCGGCCGCGAAGTCCGGCTGCAGGTCGCGCCGGTTGGTCTGGTTGTTCCACTGGCCGGCGCCCGAGCTCATGACGTCGCGGAAGAAGTTGACCGTGCCCGCGGCGGTGGTCTCGTGGACGATCTGCATCTCCGGCGCGGCCAGCGCTCGGGCAGCGGCCTGGGTGCCCGGCGGCACATAGCCCGGCCGGTAGAAATTGAAGACCGACGGCGAGCGCAGCGGCGTCTGGCCGAGCGAGCTGGCCGGGTTGTCGGTGTTGCCGACACGGAAGCGCCCGCTGTCGGACGTGAACTTGAAGGCCCGCAGCAACGCCGTCATGCGCAGCACCGGCTCGCGCAGCTTGCCCGAGGTGTCGGTAACCTGGCGCGCCTCCGGGTGCATCAGGATCGCCTTGACCACCGCGGCCAGGTCGCCGCGGACGCCGGCACCGTTGTTGTCGAACGCCGCCGCCACGGCCCGCACATAGGCCGGGCTGGGGTTGCTGGTGACCAGGCGCTGGATCAGCTGCTTGCCGATGAACGGCCCGACGTTGGGATGCGCGGCCAGCGTGTCCAGTGCCGCCTTGAGGCTGGCGCGCGGGTCGGACTGCGTCTGCGCGGCGATGGTGCTGCCCAGGAAGGTCTTGGCCTCGGTGCTGTGGTACTGCGGATAGCCCAGCATGGACTTGAAGCTGCGGTCCGGGTCGCTGCTGTTGTTGGCCGACCCCCAGAAGAAGCAGGAGTTGTCCGGCCAGTCCGGGCAGGACCAGCTCCAGCCGGTGAACACCCGGGCCAGGCCGGCGATGTCGTTCTGCCCATAGGCGTCGACGGCCTGGCCGCTGGCCTGGCGCGGCGTGCCGTCGGCGTTCAGCTCCACCAGCCCGATCGAGAACAGCTGCATCACCTCCCGTGCGTAGTTCTCGTCCGGCACGCGGCCGGTGCGGGCGTCGGCCTTCTGGTTGCGCATATGGGACAGGTAGGTGCCCATCAGCGGGTGCAGCGACACCTGCTCCAGCAGGGTGCGGTAGTTGCCGAAGGCGTGCGTGCCGAGCATGTCGACATAGGCCGCCACGCCGCGCGGGTTGTCGCCGACGCCGTTGTCCACCATCGAGATCACGAAGATCTGGCTCAGCGCATAGGCCACGCGCTGGCGCAGCTGGTCGTCGCCGGTCAGCGCCGCCTTCCACCAGGCGTTGGTGGTGTCGTCCTGCCAGGCGCCACTGTTGGGGTCGTTGACCTTGTTGGCGGCGTCCACCGATTCCCACTCGGTGCGGTGCGAGGTCTGTGGCTTGGCGATCTGCTCGTCGATCCAGGCGCCGTAGCCCACGCTCATCACGCGGTTGACCTGGTCATCGGTCGCGCCAAAGGTCGACTGCGACAGGAAGCGCGATGCCGCCACACGGTCGGCCGGCATCTCCGGCGCCGACGGCTGGCCCTGCGGCGTCTCGTTGCTGTCGCCACCACCGCCGCCGCCGCAGGCGGCCAGCAGCACGGCCAGACTCAAGGCGGCGATGCGGCCGCGCCAGATGGGCAAGGACATGGAACGGGCTCCCAACAAGGCCCGTTGTCAGGGCCGGCCGGCGGGGGCCGGCCGGCGTCACGGGCCGATGCCGTCCATCATGGGCATGCAGCAGCGGGGCCCTGTTTCCAAGTCGTCACGACACCCGCCGGTGCTGACATCTCGTAGCAATGGATACGCGCGCCGCTTCCGGCGCGGCGTGCAACGGCAGGCCCGGCTCGGCGAGTCCGCCGGGCCGGCAACCTCAGTTTCTGTTCAGGCCCAGCTCCTGCACACCGCGGCGCCAGACCTGCAGCTGGTCGGCCAGCAGGGTCGTCATCTCGGCCGGGCCCGAGCCGTCCAGCTCGTAGGCGATGCCGTCCAGGGTGTCGCGGATGTCCTTGCGCTGCGCCACCGAGCGCATCTCGCGCGAGACGCGCTCGACCACCTCGCGCGGCAGCCCTGCCGGCCCGAACAGCCCGGCCCACGGGGTGATGGTCATGCCCTTGAGGCCGGCCTCGGTCGCCGTTGGCGTCTGCGGATACAACGGGCTGCGATTGGGCAGCAGCGTGGCCAGCACGCGCAGCTTGCCCTCCTTGATCTGGGCCTGGATGGCCGGCGTGGGCGTGGCGATCATCAACTGGATGCGCCCGGCGATGAAGTCCAGGCCGGCAGGGGCGTCGCCCTTGTACGGAATGTGGGCCATGTCGACCTTTTCGGCCGCCGCCAGCTGCGCGGTGGTCAGGATGCTGGTGCCGTTGCCGGTGCCGTAGCTCAGCTTGCCCGGGTTGGCGCGGGCATGGGCCATCAGCTCCTGGGCGGTGCGGGCCGGGACGCTGTCATGGCTCATCAGGAAGAAGCCGAAGAAGCCGGCCTTGGCGATCGGCGTGAAGGCCGTCAGCGGGTCGTAGGGCGACGGCTTGTGCAGCACCGGCGCCGCGTTCAGGCCGGTGGTGGTGGCGAAGTACAGCGTGTAGCCGTCGGGCGCGGCCTGCAGCACCGCCTGCGACGCGACCACGCCATCGGCGCCGGCCCGGTTGTCGACGATGACCTGCTGGCCCAGCCCCTGCTGCAGCGCGCCGGCGATGGTGCGGGCAGCGAAGTCCGCCGTGCCGCCGGCCGGGAACGGCACGATCAGGCGGATCGGCTTGTTCGGATAGGGCTGGGCCTGGACGGCACCCGCCGCAAGCAGCGTGATACCGGCCAGGAGGCCGCGCAACAGGTTGATGGTTCGTTTCATGTCGTCTCCTTGTGTGAAAGTCAGGCCCCCGGTGCGGCGGGCCGCTCCTGCGGAAGTGCGGACACCGCCAGCACCGTCACCAGCGCGAATGCGGCCATCGCGGCCATCAGCACGCCGAAGCCGGCCGCCTTGACCACCGGGCCCAGTGCCCAGACCGCCAGCGAGCTGAGCCCGATGGACACGGTAAGCCGCATGCCGGCCACGCGCGAGCGGATGCGGTCGTCCACGTAGCGCACGATCACCGCATCGGTGAACGGAATGGCGCCGAAGATCACCACCATCATGCCGACCAGCGTGGCGAACAGCCACCAGCCCTCAGCCTGCGAGGCCAGCAGGAGCAGCGGCACCTGGCAGGCCACGATGGCCAGCTGCAGGCGCTTCAGCGGGACGCGGTCAATCAGACGGCCGACCACCACCTGCGCCAGCGACGAGACGGCATAGATCACGGCCAGCATCAGCCCCAGCGTCGACGGGCTGTCGACGATGCCGGCGAAGCGCTCGGCCATGAACTGCGCGTTGCCGTTGGTGGTGGTGTTGAAGATCACGTTGCCGCTGGCCGAGGCGATGGTCAGGACCACGAACACCCGCGCCAGCTCGGCCGGCGTCAGTGCCGAGGCCGTGCCACGCTTGCGGGCGGCCGGGGCCTCGGTCTCGCGCGGGGTGACGCGCCAGAACAGCAGCCCCAGCACCAGGCAGGCCAGGCCGGGCACCACGAAGGCGGCACGCCAGCCGGCCCATTGCACCAGCGCACCGGTCAGCAGCGCCGCGGCCGCGATGCCCAGGTTGCCGGCCAGGCCGTTGACGCCGATCACCGCCCCGGGGCGCGACGCGCCCTGCACCAGCATCGGTATGCCCACCGGGTGGTAGATGGCCGAGAAAAGGCCCATCAACGTCAGCGCGGCGGCCAGGGTCCAGGGGCCGGTGGCCAGCGCGCACAGCAGCGCCGACACGCCCATGCCGAAGAAGAACACCAGCATCATCGGCCGACGGCCCCAGCTGTCGCCCAGCTTGCCCGCCGGCAGCGACCCCAGGCCGAACATCAGGAAGGCGCCGGCGCCGTAGGGCATCAGGTCCTCCCAGCGCGCAAAGCCGAACTCGGTGGCGATCGTGGCAACGGCGGTGGCGAAGATCAGCAGAAAAAGGTGGTCCAGCGCATGCGCCACGTTCAACAGCAGGGACACGGCGCGGGAGTGCTCGCTCATGGCGGCGATTGTGCGCGGGCGCGGCGGCGTGGCTGCCGTTCGGGATCTGGGGCGGCGTGCGGCATGTGCCGCCGAGCGGGATCCGGCCGCGGTGACGCACTGCATGCGGCGCGGAGCGGGATCTGGCCGCGACGGGGCGCCGCTGCGCTCATGTCCCCCGGCCGCCGGCCCCGGGCCGGCGCCCTCCTCCTTGACTTCGCTCCGCGGCGCCCCGTCGCAGCCAGATCCTGTTGCAGAGTCGGTGATCCCCGTGCGGATACGCCCATCGCCGTTGTGGCCTGCGGCGGCGGCCGGACGCCAGCACGCCGCTACTCCTCGTCGTTGCGGCGCGAAAAGCCCGAGACGATGGCCACGAGCAGCAGGCTGCTCAACCAGCCGAACAGGGTCTCGAACCATGTCAGCAGGCGCGCCACGTGGCCCCAGTGGAAGTGGCCGAACAGCTCCTCCAGTGGGTTCTCCTTGGGCGTGGGTACAAACGCACCCCAGGTCTTTTCCTGGCCCAAATCGACCAGCGGCAGCAACACGTCAAGCGAGTAGGCCAGAGGGCTGAAGGTCGCGTACTCGCCACGCAGCGGGCCGCAGAGGTACCAGTTTCCCGGTTTCACAGGGCGATCGGGCAGGCACTCTTCGTAGCTCGCGTTCTGAAACACGAGGGGGTCCGAAGGCGCCATTGCGCTGCGCGGCGGCAGGGCCAGCCACCAGTACGCCGCGCCGAAAAGGAACCACACCGAGACCATCCACGCCACCAGGCGAATCGGCCGGTAGCCATAGCCGGCCAGCTTGCCGAAAGCATAGTGCGCGCTCTGCGCCACCACGCGCTTCAACCTCGCGAACGGCGCGGGCGTGCCCGGCGGCGACTGGCCCAATCGGCCGATGACGCGCAGATGGTCCTCAAAGGCGATACCCACCTGCTTGGCGCCCTCGGCGTGCCCCATCTCGCGCAGCACACGCCGCACCTGGCGCCAGGGCTGGGGGCAGAAGTTCGCGCTGCCGGCCGTCAAGCCGAGATGGTCGTCGCGTTGCGAGTGAAGCCACTTCAGCCGGTCCGTCCCACTGGTTGGCGCCGAGCCCCCGAGGGCGGCGTAGCGCAACCCGTTCAGCACGCTACCAGGCGCCCAGGCGGCCAACTCGTCTACCAACACGGACACGTCGGCGTGCGATGCATCCACGCGCACCGGATGCGGAACGCTGTATAGGTGCCAGGCGCCTCGAACATCGGCGCGTTCAAGGAATAGGGCAACACCTACCTTTGCCAGAAACTCCCCGCCATAGCAAACCAGGTTGCCGCCAATCTGTACGCCAGGCAGCCTAACCGTCCCCGTCGCCCTGAAGCCGCGGGTCAGAACCACGTTGCCCTTGACCACTGCGCGATCCGCAGACAAGGCCTGGCCTTCATTCACCTCAAACTGCCCGCCAAGGCAAACCAGGTCGCCGCCAATTTGCGCACCCAGCAGCCTGACCTCGCCCGCCGCCTTGAAGCCGCTTGACAGCAACACACCTCCCTTGACGACTGCGCCATCGGCCGACAAAGCTGCGCCTTCCTTCGCTGAGAGCTGACCGCCAATGCAATCCACGCTGCCGCCAATGTGCGTGCCCAACAGCCTGACCCGGCCCGTCGCGTTGAAACCATCTCTCAGGAACACTGTGCCCTTGACCACTGCGCCATCAGCTGTCAGGGCTTCGCCCTCCTTCACCATGAACTGCCCGCCAGTGCAATCCAGGTTGCCGCCAATGTGCGTGCCCAGCAGCCTGATCCGGCCCGTCGCGTTGAAACCATCTCTCAGGAACACCGTGCCTGTGACGGAAGCGCGGTCAACCAACAAGGCATCGCCTTTCTCCACCTCAAACTGCCCGCCAACGCAAACTAGGTCGCCGCCAATCTGCGCGCTCAGCAGCCTGACCGCGCCGTTCGCCTTGAAGCCGCTTGCCAGGAACACACCGCCCTTGACGATTGCGCCATCGGCCGACAGAGCAGCGCCTTCCGTCACCAGGAACTGCCCGCCAAGGCACTCCAGGCTGCCGCCAATCTGCGTGCCCAGCAGACTGACCTGGCCAGTCGCCTTGAAACCGTCTTTCAGTAACACACCGCCTTTGACGACTGCGCCATCGACCGACAAGGCAGCGCCTTCCTTCCCCAGGAAATGCCCGCCGACGCAATCCAGGTTGCCGCCAATCTGCGCGCCCAGCAGCCTGACCTCGCCCGTCGCCATGAACTCATTGCGCAGGAATACACCGGCCGAGCAGTGCAGGCGGTCCGCGGCAAGGCCATCGGCCAGGTGGCTGCCCTGCAAGGTGAGCAGGCCATTTACCTGCGCGTCCATCGCGCGGATCTGGCTGTCAAAGCGGCAGTGCTTCAGGTCCACGCTGGCATGAATGCGGCAACCGTCCAGGTCGAGCAGCCCTTCCACCGAAGCGCCGCGTAGACGCACACCCCGTTCATGCAAAGGCGCCTGGTCATCGCCGCCCAGGAGCAAAAAGCGCAGAAATACAGCGCGTATGCGCTGCGCATCGGTGGCCGACTCCGGCGTCACCGCGCCCAACACCGCCTCTTCCCCAGTCCGACAGGCGTCCAGCAGTTGCTGTTCGCCCGGCCCTAGCGGCCTGAACTCATCAAGCGTACGACCCAGCGGCCTCAAGCGGTCCACGGCCTCTCCCATTTGTACTTGCGTTGGCAGCGCGACAGGAGCCTACCCGACCCCGGTGCCCGCGAGTAGCGGAACTCCCTACCGGGGGCCAAGCGCCCGGTCGCTGTTTGCAAGCGGCTTGCAGTGACGACCCAATCCCTCACCTCCGCTTCAAGAACCGCGGTCTTCAATGGTCCACCGTCCTACTCGTAGCCTACAAGGCCGGGTCCGGTGGGCTGGGTGGCCTGTGCAAGGCGCCGAGCACCAGAGCGAGGCGAGGGCAGCCCGCCCGCAGGGCGGGCCGGTGAGAACGATTTATGGGCTGCGCCGTTCAGGCGCAGCCCGAAGCGATCGCAGCCGCCCCGTCTCGCGAGGAGCACAGGGCACCTGGCCCGCAGGGACAGGCGCCTCATTCTGGCCGCCCAGCCCGTCGGCCCCAGCCTTGCCGCGCCGCACGTATCAAGCCGAGTAGCAGTCATTCATCAGACCGCAAAGAGCCCGTATCAGACCTTCAGTCTCATACGATTGAATGCGATTTCGTAGGAGTCGCCCCGCCGGTCCTCGGCCGCGCGCTCAGGCCGTGGTTGCCGTGCAGGTCCCGCCCAACAGCAGATCGACCGAGTACTTCGAGCTGCCCTTGCCGGTGTGGCGGCCGGTGCCGATCAAGGTGAAGTTGCCGTTGTCGACATTGCCGAAGATGCGCACGGCGTTGCCCACGGTCCAGTGCAGGCAGTACGGGTTGGATCCGGACAGTTGCGTGCCGCCGTGGTCGTTGCGGCCGCCGGTGAGCACGATCTCCTCGATCTTGCCCTGGACCGTGGTGTCGTAGCCGGACAGGTCGGCGACCGCACCGTTGAGGTCCAGGACCCGGTCGGTCCAGGGCACGACGGGCGCGGTGGGCGTCGGGGTGGTCGGTGTGGTCGTCGTCGGCGCGGTGTCCGACTCG
>JBJXHB010000455.1:0-3480 GCA_046160725.1 Aquabacterium sp. | reverse complement strand
CTGGGCCCGGCGCAGCGGCGCGTGGTGGGTGCAGTGCAACGCGCCGAATGCGCCCAACACGCCTGATGCCACCGGCCTGGGCGGCAGCGTGGTGCTGTCGCCCGCGGGGCACACGGTGCTGCGCCTGCCGGCCGACCAGGCCGGCCTGGCGGTGTTCACGCTGGGTGACGCTCATTTCAACTGGCAGCCTGAAGCGGCGGTGCCGGCATGACGCTGCTGCACCCCGCCGAAATCATCCGCGCGCAGCGCAGCGGGGAGGCCTTGTCTGCCGCCCAGATCGAAGCCTTTGCGAGCGGTTTGGCCGACGGCGGCTGGAGCGACGCCCAGGTCGGCGCCATGGCCATGGCCATCGTCTGGCGCGGCCTGTCGGTCGACGCCACGGTGGCGCTGACGGCCGCCATGCGCGACAGCGGCCGCGTGCTGGCCTGGCCCGAGGCCACCGGCCCGGTGTTGGACAAACACAGCACCGGCGGCGTGGGCGACAAGCTCAGCCTGATGCTGGCGCCGATGTTGGCCGCCTGCGGCGCCTGGGTGCCGATGATCAGCGGCCGCGGCCTGGGGCACACCGGCGGCACGCTGGACAAGCTCGAATCGCTGCCCGGCTACACGGTCGACCCGGGAGACGCCCGTTTGCGTGACACCTTGTCGCGCTGCGGCTGCGCCATCGTCGGCGCCTCGGCCGACCTGGCGCCGGCCGACCGGCGGCCGTACGCCATCCGCGACGTCACGGCCACGGTGGAGTCGGTGCCCCTGATCACCGCCAGCATCCTGTCCAAGAAGCTGGCCGCCGGCTTGCAGGGCCTGGTGCTGGACGTGAAAGTGGGCAGCGGCGCCTTTGCCAGCAGCCCGGCCCAGGCGCTGGAGCTGGCGCACAGCCTGGTGCGCACCGCGCGCGGCGCCGGCCTGCCGGCCACGGCCTTGGTGACCGACATGAACCAGGTGCTGGGCCGCACCGCCGGCAATGCACTGGAAGTGCGTGACGCCATCGACTTCCTGCTCCATGCGTCGCAGCGCGAGCCGCGCACGCTGGAGCTGACGCTGGCCCTGGGCGCGGCGGTGCTGGTCACCGGCGGCTTGCACGCCGACGCCGGCGCTGCACGGTCTGCCTTGCAGCGCACGCTGGACTCCGGCGCTGCCGCCGAGCGCTTCGCGCGCATGGTGTCGCTGCTGGGCGGGCCGGTTGACGTGCTGCACGACGCGCAACTGCCCGCCGCACCCGTGGTGCACGCCGTGCCGGCTGTGCGCGCCGGCGTGCTGCAGGCCTGTGACGTGCGCGCGTTGGGTCTGGTGGTGGTTGGGCTGGGCGGCGGACGCTTGCGACCCGGTGACCGGATTGACCCGCGGGTGGGGCTGTCCGACCTGCTGCCGCTGGGCACGGTGGTGCGTCCGGGCGATGTGCTGTGCCGCGTGCACGCTGCCAGCGCCGACGCCGCGGTGGCCGCCGCCGCGGGCGTGCAGGCGGCCTTCACGGTGGGCGACGTGGCGCCGGCGGATGAAGCCCTGGTGGTGCAGGCGGTGGGTGACTGCTGAGCCTAACGCAACGCATCCCACCCGTTCGCCCTGAGCCTGTCGAAGGGCCCGCGGAGCCCCTTCGAAATGCGCAGGACTGGTTTCCTTCGACAAGCTCAGGACGGTCAGAAATACAAGCTCAGTGCGAACGGTGCTCAAGCAAGCACGATCGGATCAAGTCCCGCAAAAAGTCTTGTAGCAGGCCGTCACCTCGCGCGCAGCGGGTTCTGCATAACCTGCATTGTAGACGCACTCAACAAACGGCTGCTGCAGCGCCGTCAGCAGGCGATTGAAAGGCACCAGGTCGCCTTCGGTGGCTGCCGTCAGCGCTTCTTCGACCCGGTGGTTGCGCGCGATCACGAACGGGTTGACCTGGCGCATCGCCGCGGCGCGGTCTGCCGGCAGCTGGTTTTCGCCAGCGCAACGCGCGTGCCAGCGCTGAAGCCAGGCGTCCAGGGCCGCAGCGTCGCTGAACATCGCCTGCAGCGGGTCGGCCTGGCCGACCGCGGCATCGGCCAGGCGGCGCCAGGCCAGCGTGTGGTCGACCTGCTGCGCCTGCAGCAGCGCCAGCCAGTCAGCCGCCAAGACTGCATCGCCGTCGCCCGGTGTCGACAAGCCCAGCTTGGCCCGTTGCCCGCGCAGCAACTGCGCGTCGTACCAGGCTGGAAAGGCGTCGATCACCTCGGTGGCGCGGGCCACCGCGGCGTCGGGCTCGTCGGCCAGCAGCGGCAACAGCGTTTCGGCCAGGCGCGCGATGTTCCAGCGCGCAATCAGCGGCTGGTTGGCATAGGCATAGCGCCCGCTGTGGTCGATCGAGCTGAACACCGCGCCCGGGTCAAAGGCTTCCATGAAGGCGCAGGGGCCATAGTCGATGGTCTGCCCCGACAGCGTCATGTTGTCGGTGTTCATCACGCCGTGAATGAAGCCGACGTTCATCCACATCGCGATCAACGCCGCCTGACGCATGGCCATCGCTTGCAGCAGCCCGAAGGTGCGATCAGGGTGCCCCAGCAACGCCGGGTCGTGGCGGGCGATGGTGTAGTCGGCCAGACGGCGCACCCGCTCCGGTTCGTCGCGGCCGGCAACGTACTGGAAGGTGCCCACGCGCAGATGGCTGTCGGCCACCCGTGTCAACACCGCGCCGGGCAGCACCTGTTCGCGCATCACCGGCTCGCCGGTGGCCACCACCGCCAGCGCGCGCGTGCTGGGAATGCCCAGCGCGTGCATGGCTTCGCCGATCAGCACCTCGCGCAGCATCGGGCCGACCGCGGCCTTGCCGTCACCGCCGCGGGAGAACGGCGTGCGGCCTGATCCTTTGAACGCGATGTCGCGCCGCCGGCCCTGCCGGTCCAGCACCTCGCCCAGCAGCAAGGCACGGCCGTCGCCCAGCTGCGGTGAGAAGCGGCCGAACTGATGGCCGGCATAGGCCTGGGCGATGGGCGTGGCGCCGGCCGGCAGCGCGTTGCCGCTGAACAGTGCGGCGGCATCCAGACCGGCCGTGTCCAGGCCCAGCTCCGCGGCCAGGGCCAGGTTCAGGTACAGCAGTTGCGGCTCGGGCGCGCGTGCCGGCTGCCAGGGGACGTAGAAGCCTTCCAGCTCGCGGGCGTAGCTGTTGTCGAAAGCAAACGGGGCGGCGGTGCTCATGCTGGGTGGAGCCCGAAGGCCTGGGTGGCTTGGGCCGGATTGTCGGTTCAGGCCGGCGATACTGCGCGCCCAACCCGACAAGGTCTCCATGTCCACATCACCCACACTGGATACGCGCAACGGCCTGGCCGTGCTGACCGGCGCCGGCAGCGGCATCGGCGCTGCGCTGGCCTTGCAACTGGCTGCGCGCGGCTGCCACCTGGCGCTGGTGGACATCAACCCTGCCGGGCTGGAGACGACCGCCGCGCAGGCGCGCGACCTGGGCGTGACCGTCAGCAGCCACGTGCTGGACCTGGCCTTGCCGGCATCGGCCGACGCGCTGCTGGC
>JBJXHB010000454.1:0-14868 GCA_046160725.1 Aquabacterium sp. | reverse complement strand
ACCCCTGCAGGTCCGCATCGCTCATGCCACGCGCGGCCTCGGTCATGGCTGGGTTGTCGCGTCGCCCCTCACGGAACAAAAACAGCTGGGTGATGGCATAGAAGCCATGCTGGCCCGACAGCGACGGTATCAACGCCAGACGGCTGGCACCAACTTCACCGTGGCAGGCCAGACACTGGGTGTTGAAACGCTCGCGGCGCGCGGCATCGGCCTGGGCCGATGCACCGCCGGCGCCCAGAAGCGCCGCGGCGGCCAGGGCGGCCGCCGCGAGGCTGCGGGCATGCGCCCACAGCACGCTCATTTGGCGGCCCGAATCACCGGCCGGCGTACCAGATGCGGTACACAGCTCCGTTGTGGTCATCGCTGACCAGCAACGAGCCGTCCTTGTGCACCAGTACGTCCACCGGGCGACCAAGGTACTGGTTGTTCTCGACCAGGCCGGTCATGAACGGCTCCCACGACAAGATGCCGCCGCGGCCGTCCGGATAGGCCACCACCACATCGGCGGCGTACTTGGTGGTGCGGTTCCAAGGGCCGTGTCGTGCGATGAAGATGGCACCGTGATAGCGCGACGGGAACTGCTTGCCGGTATAGAAGCGCATGCCCAGCGGCGCCGAGTGGGGCCCCAGCTTGGCCACCGGGGGCGTGAACTCGCTGCAGCTCTTGCCCCAGCCCAGCTCCGGGTCGGCGAAGTCGCCCTGGTGGCAGTGCGGGAAGCCGAAGTGCTCCTGCCCTGGCTTGGACACGCGGTTCAACTCGTCGTGCGGCAGGTCCTCGCTCAGCCAGTCGCGCTGGTTGTCGGTGAACCACAGCTCGCCGGTCTTGGGCTGGAAATCGAAGCCCACGGTGTTGCGCACGCCCTTGGCCACGGTCTCGACGGCGGTGCCGTCGAGGTTCATGCGCATGATCTTGGCGTAGTTGTCGTTGACCTCGCAGATGTTGCAAGGCGCGCCCACCGGCACGTACAGCTTGCCGTCCGGCCCCACCTTGATGAACTTCCAGCCGTGCGGGATGTCGCCCGGCAGCTTGTCGTACACCACCACCGGCGTGCCGGGGTCGGCCAGCTTGTCCTCGATGTTGTCGTAGCGCAGGATTTCCTTGGGCGTGGCGACATACAGCGAGCCCTTGTGGAACTCGATGCCGTTCGGCAGGAACAGCTTCTCCGCGATGGTGCGGGAGCCCCGCGCGCTGCCACGCTCGACAATGGCGTAGATCTTGCCGGCGACGAACAGGGTGCTGACGAAGACCGTGCCCTTGTCACCCTGGCGCAGGCCGCGAGCGTCCAGCAGGCCGCTGGCATAGACCTCGATCTTGAAGCCGGGCGGCAGCTTGACCTTGTCGATCGGCAGCTTGTCCAGCGCGGTCGGTATGGGCAGGGCCGGGATCGGCGCCATCTTGTCGGCAGTGGGGTTGCGCGGGCGCCCCTTGGCCCAGAACGGTTCTTCGGCGGCCTGTTGCGCCCAGGCACCAGCGGCCAGGCTCAGCGTGGCGCAGGCCAGGGTACGCGGCAGTCGCGCCCAAAGGGCTTGCAGGCGGGATGGTCGGGTCATCGGGTCGTCTCCTCTGTTGTGGCCCGCACCTGTGCGGGTACCGGTTGCGCGCGGGACTCTAGGTGGCCTGCAGCCCGGCGTCCAGTCCCACTTTGTAGCGAGTCGCGCCCAAAGTCTCATGGCTTTGCCTGATCGACCCAGGGCAGTTGCAGAACCAGCCAAAGCAGCCGATCGAATTCCGGCGCGAATCGATCGATGATCTGCTTCGGCTCGCCGCACACGCCCGCGTCGGCGATAAGGCCGAACTGCACGCCACCGGCATAGCTGAGGATGCTGACGCCGACGCCAATGTCGCCGGACGACGGCACCCAGAACAAGGACTGCTCCAGGCGGGCCCCGCAGAAGCGCAGCGCCTCGCGCGGCCCGGGCACGTTGGTCATCACCGCCGTGGCCTTGCGTGCCAGCAGGCCCAGCACCGCATCCTGCAGCGGCTTGGACATCAACCCGGTCAGCGACAGCAGGCCATAGGCCAGCAAGGGCTGGTAGCTGCCCTTCAGCCCGGCCATGCGGTGGTGCACGGCGTAGACCCGCTCGACCGGGTTGGGCAGGCCGATGGGCAGGCTGAGCGGGGCCAGACCGAAGCGGTTGCCGAGCTGCCAAGCCTGGTCGGCTGGACGCAGGTTGACCGGCACCATGGCCCGGATCTCCTGGCCGGCGGGGTCGTCGCCTTGGCACGCCAACCAGCCGCCGATCGCGCCGGCGACCGTGGCCAGCAGCACGTCGTTGATCGAGCAACCCAGCGCCCGGCCGACGGCCTTGACCGCATCCAGCGGCAGGGGTTCGCTCCAGGCCACGACTTTGCGACCGCTCAAGGCGCCCTTCAGCCGTGTCGGCGCGTCGTCCGGCATCAGCGCCAGGGCCACCAGGTCGCCCAGCAGCTGGCCACCGGCATGCGCCAGGACGGCCGACCCCGACGGGGCTGCCGGCGAGCTCGATGCTGCAGCGGTGCCGCCCATGTCCATGGCTCGGGCCACCATGTCGGACAAGGGGCGCACGATGGCCTCGGCCCATCCGTCGCTGCCAGCGGCGCCAGCCCTGGCTCCTGGCCGGCGCGGTGGCCGATCGGGACCGCCATCGACGATACTGTTCATCACCGAGATCAGGGCGATGCCGTCGGCGATGCAGTGATGCACCCGGATCACCAGGGCGCTGCCTGCGCCATAGGACGGTATGAGGTGGATCTGCCACAACGGTCGCTTGGGATCGAGCGCCGTCGAGGCCAGCTCGCCGCACAAGGCCCACAGCGCCGCCTGCTCGCTGGCATGGCCGGACGGCAGCGGCTGGGCCAGCACATGCCGGTCGAGGTCGAAGTCGGTGTCCGGCAGCCACTGTGCGCCCAGCGGGTCGCTGACAGCCCGGCTGCGGAACCGATCCAAGGGCACCAGCCGGCGCCGCACACGGTCGCGCACCGCCGCCAGGTCGACCGCGGGCGCCAGCAGCCACACGCCGACGATCATCATCAGGTTGACGTCGTTGTCCATGTGCAGCCAGGCGGTGTCGACGCGGGACATGCGCTGCGGCGCCAGCGACAGCGGCGCGGCCTGATCCATGGCGGGTCTCCTCGGGGCGACAGCCGCTGCGGCGTCGCTAAGATGGCGTGATCGCCTCACCCATTGTCTGGTACGAAAGGACTGCCATGGCCAAACTGCAAGCCGCCTTCGAGAAAGCCGCCGCCGACAGCAAGAAGCTGACCGAGCGCCCCGACAACGCCACCATGCTGCAGCTGTATGCGCTGTACAAGCAGGGTTCGGTTGGCGACGTCGACGGCAAGCGCCCGGGCATGCTGGACATGGTCGGCAGGGCCAAGTGGGACGCCTGGAATGCCATCAAGGGCAAGACCGCCGCCGCGGCCATGAAGGAATACGTCGACCTGGTCGAGTCGCTGAAGTAGCCAGCGGCCACAGTGCCGCCGCCGCCCAGGCTGGCTGCGGCAGCCTGAATGCCCTCTACTTCTTGCGCGCGGCCACCTTGACCGTCGGCTTTGGCGCCGCCTTTGCGGCCGCACGGGCTGCCTTGGGCGCCGCGGCGGCACCGCCCAGCAGGTCATCCAGGTTCTTGGTGATCTCGCGCTCAATGGTCTTGGCAAAGGCGCCCAGCAGGAAGCCCAGCTTGGCGTTGAGGTCGAAGTGATCGGCCGCGACCAGCAGCGTGCCGGTGACGCCGCTGCGCGTGAAAGCCACGGTATCGGACGTCTTGCCTTCGGTGATGGTGCAGTCCATGCCGAACTCGGACTCCACCTCCTCGGCCCAGGTCATGGCGATCTTGCGCGCCTTGGCCAAGCCCAGCTGATGCTCACGTCGGATCTTGATTTCGGCCATCGCAGGCAGGTCCTTTCGGCGTCGTAGTTGACTCAGGGCACCAGGGCAGCCCGGCGCTCGGCCCGTGGCAACGCCGCGAGGCGCCGCACCTCGGCATGGAAGCGGGCGAAGTCCCGGCCCTGGCGGTCGAACAGGCGCTCGAACGCCGGCACCAGGTCGTCATAGGCCGCCTGCACGCCGAAAGATGCATTGTTGGCCTGCTCGAACCAACGGTCGTAGCCGGCAAAACCCTGCCAGGGCCCTTGCTTGAGCTGCTGTACCTGCTGACGCATGGCGGCCATGGCCTCGGCCTTGGCGCGGCGCTTGTCGTCGTCGCTGCGCGCCGAGTTGTAGATGGCCTGCAGGGCCTGTCGGGTGCCCAAAGTCAGGGCCCGGAAATCACGTCGCCGCTCGTCCAGCCGCTCGTACTCGGCACGGGCGGCCTCATGGCCGGGTTGGGCCAGCCATCGCTGGCCGCCCAGGCGCTCCACCGCGGTGGCATAGCTCTCGTTGAACGTCGTGTCATCCGGCGCATAAGCGACTTGGTGCGACAGCTCATGAAACAGCAGCCGGGCCAGCTCGCCCTCAGGCCAGTGGATAAAGGTATTGAGAAGCGGGTCACCGCCCAACCAGTTGGTCCAGCCCAGCGTGGAATAGGCCGGCACCGGATATACCGCCACTTCCAGGCCCTGTGCCTTCAGCGTGGCGGCCAAAACATCGGCGTCGGCGCGCTGGAAGTAGCCTCGGTAACCGACGCAGCCCATCACGGGGAAGCACCAGGTCTGAAGCGCCAGCGACAAGGGCGGTGCGGCCACCACGTTCCACACCACCGCCGGCCGTTGCAGGTCGGTATAGCGGGTGTAGCTGGCGTTGTCGGGCAGGGCCAGTTCGCGCACCGCAAAGGCGCGCATGCGTTGTGTCAGCGCCAGGCGGTCGCGCAGCGCGGCGGGCGTTTCCGGATCAGCCGCCACTTGGGCCACCGGCCGTGCGCGCGTCATCAGGTCCAGATGCCCGCCCACCGACTGCCCGTAGTAGCCCAGCGACGAGCATCCGCTGCCCAGACATGCCAGCGCCAGCAGGCCCAGCGTCGCGGCGCTGCCCAGACCCATCGCGATCAGCAGCCGGCGGCCGGGCAACTCAAGCCGCCTCCACCTGGACGGCACAGTCGTAGAACGTGGGGGCGCGGCCGATGTCGGTCAGGCGCTGGCTGGTCAGCTCGTTGACGTTGGTGCCGTGGCTGCCCAGCTTGCGCCACCACACGCCCAGGCCGTTGACCACGCCCGGGCGCGCCCGGGTCGACACCCGGGCCTTGCAGTCATAGCTGCCGCGGTCGTTGAACACCCGCACCGCCACGCCGTCGCCGATGTGCCGGGCCTGGGCGTCGTCCGGATGGATCTCCAGCAACGGCTCGCCCTCGATGGCGCGCAGGCTCATCACGTTGACGAAGCTGGAGTTCAGGAAATGCCGCGCCGGCGGCGAGATCATCGCCAGCGGGTAAGCCGCGGCGGCCGGCTGGCTGGCTTGCGTGCCGGGCACCTCGTACGGGGGCAGATAGTCCGGCACGCCCAGGCCGGGCGCATTCACGCGCACGCGTCCATCCGGCGTCGGGAAACCGCCATCGGCAAACGGCGCATCGGGCACCGGCAACTGCACCCAGCCCTGGGCGCGCAGCGCGTCGAAGTCGATGCCCCGCACGGCCGTGCGGGCCAGCGTCTCGTCATCGTCGGCGAAGCACGGCTCATCGAAGCCCATGCGCCGCGCCAGGCCGCGGAACACATCGGTGTTGGTTCGCGCCTGGCCCAGCGGCGCGATGGCCGGCTGGTTGAACAACACCGAGGTGTGCCCGTAGCTGAAGTGCACGTCCAGGTGCTCCAGCTGGGTGGTCGCCGGCAGCACGTAGTCCGCATGGTCGGCGGTGTCGGTGAGGAAGTGCTCCAGCACCACGGTGAACAGGTCGTCGCGGCGAAAGCCGGCCGCGACCTTGGACGACTCCGGCGCCACCGCCACCGGGTTGCTGTTGTAGACCACCAGGGCCTGCACCCGCGGGCCGAAGGCCTGCGATGCCGGCGCCAGCAGCGCGTCGCCGATGGTGCTCATGTTGATGATGCGCGGCAGGCCGGCGGGCCGCAGGTCCGGCCGCTCCAACGCCTCGATGTTGCGCACCGGGTTGAACCAGCCGCCGGAGCTGAGCAGCAGGCCGCCGGCGGCTTGTCGCCAGGCGCCGGTCAGACACGGCAGCAGGGCCACCAGTCGCACGGCGTTGCCACCGCCCCGTACGCGCTGCATGCCGTAGTTGAGCCGGATCGCCGCCGGCCGGGTCGTCGCATAGGCGTGCGCCAGCTCGCGGATATCGGCCGCGGACAGGCCGCATTCCCGGGCTGCAGCCTCTGGCGTCCAAGGCATGGCCCGTTCGCGCAGCAGATCGGCATCCGGCACATGGCGCGCGACATAGTCGGTGTCGACCCAGCCGTTGACGAACAACTCGCGCATCATCGCCAGCGCCAGCGCCCCATCCGTGCCCGGCCGGATGGCGAAGTGGCGATGGCACTTGTCCGCCGTCTCGGTGCGGCGCGGGTCGATGCACCACAGTTGCGCGCCGCGCCGCTTGGCCTCCTGCGCAAAGCTCCAGAAGTGCACCGACGATGCGATCGGGTTGCTGCCCCAGATCAGGATCAGCCGGCTGTGAGCGAACTGCTCCACCCGCATGCCGACCTTGGCGCCGTAGGTGGCCGCAAGCGCGTCACCGCCAGCGTTGGCACAGATGGTGCGGTCCAGGCGCGACGCACCGAGCCGGTTGAAGAAGCGCATCGCCATGCCCTCGCCCTGCACCTGGCCCATGGTGCCGGCATAGCTGTAGGGCAGGATGGCCTGCGGGTCATGGGCGGCGATGGTTTTCAGCCGCGCCGCGATGTCGTCCAGAGCCTCGTCCCAGCCCACCGGCTCGAACCGCCCCTCGCCCTTGGTGCCTACGCGCTTCAGCGGCGTCAGCACGCGCTGCGGGTGATAGCTGCGCTCGGTGTAGCGCGACACCTTGGTGCACAGCACGCCATGGGTGGGCGGGTGGTCCGGATGTCCGGCCACGCGAGTGGCCCGGCCGTCCTGCACCGTGACCAGCAGCGCGCGGGTGTCAGGACAGTCGTGCGGACAGGCGCCCTGCACGACGCGTGTACCGGTGGCGAGTGCGGTGTTTTCCATGGCGACAATGTGCCACAGGGCCGGGCCGTACCATCGGTGGCTTCGCCCCTGCCACTGGAGGCCCAGGACCATGCAGCTGATCGAATCCATCCTCGCCGACGCCGCGGCCATCACGACCATCCGGCGCGACATCCATGCCCACCCGGAGCTGTGCTTCCAGGAGGAACGCACGGCGGACGTGATCGCCGCCGCGCTGACGGAGTGGGGCATCCCCATTCACCGCGGGCTGGGCAAGACGGGCGTGGTGGGCATCGTGCGCAACGGCACGTCCGAGCGCGCCGTCGGCCTGCGGGCCGACATCGACGCCCTGCCGATGACCGAGAAGAACACGTTTGCCCATGCCAGCCGCCACGCCGGCCGCATGCATGCCTGCGGCCACGACGGCCATACCGCCATGCTGCTGGCCGCCGCGCGCCACCTGGCCCGACATCGCAACTTCGACGGCACCGTCTACCTGGTGTTCCAGCCGGCCGAGGAGGGCGGCGGCGGCGCGCGCGAGATGATCAAGGACGGCCTGTTCGACCGCTTCCCGATGGAGGCGATCTTTGGCGCCCACAACTGGCCCGGCATGCAGGTCGGCCAGTTCGCCCTGCGCACCGGGCCGGTCTTCGCCTCCAGCAACGAGTTCAAGATCACCATCCGCGGCAAGGGCGCGCACGGTGCGATGCCGCACCTGGGCACGGACCCGGTGCCCATCGCCTGCCAGATGGTCAACGGCTTCCAGACCATCATCAGCCGCAACAAGCGGCCGATCGACACCGGCGTGATCTCGGTGACCATGATCAACGCCGGCGAGGCCACCAACGTGATCCCGGACAGCTGCGTGCTGGAGGGCACGGTGCGTACCTTCACGACCGAGGTGCTGGACCTGATCGAGCGCCGCATGCGGGTGCTGGCCGAGGCCACCTGCGCGGCCTTCGAGGCGAGCTGCGAGTTCAGCTTCACACGCAACTACCCGCCCACGGTCAACCACGACGTCGAGACCGCCTTTGCGCGGCGGGTGCTGGGCGACGTGGTGGGCGCGGCCAACGTGCTGGACTTCGAGCCGACCATGGGCGCCGAGGACTTCAGCTACTTCCTGCTCGACAAGCCCGGCTGCTATTTCCTGATCGGCAACGGCGACGGATCGCACCGCGAGGGCGGCCATGGGCTCGGGCCCTGCATGCTGCACAACCCCAGCTACGACTTCAATGACGATCTGATCCCACTGGGGGCCACGGCCTGGGTACGCATGGCCGAGGCTTGGCTGGCGGCGCCGCGCTAGCCAACGCCAACCCGGCCGGCGGCGCCGCGCCGTCGGCAACGCTTTCGACACACCGAGGTGTTCGCCATGACCGATCCTGCCGCCGGCTTCTCGCACAGCTATTCCGAGGCGCGTGCCCGCTTCCTTGCCGCCTGCGACCGCGCCGCGGTGCCGGTGCAGTCGCATCCGCACCCCCTGCCTGGCCGCGACGGCGAGCCGCTGGCCATGGACGTGGCCCGTTATGGTGCCGCCGACGCCCGTGCCGTCCTGATCCTCAGCAGCGCCTGCCACGGCGTGGAGGGCTATTGCGGCTCCGGCGCGCAGGTGGCACTGCTGAGCGACGGCGCGCTGCATGCGGCCGCGGACAAGGCTTGCGTGGCGCTGCTGTACATCCACGCCCTCAACCCCTACGGCTTTTCCTGGTGGCGCCGGGTCACGCAGGAGAACGTCGACCTGAATCGCAACTTCCAGGACTTCAGCCGTCCGCTGCCGGCCAATACCGCCTATGCGGAGATCGCACCCCTGCTGCTGCCGCCAGCCTGGCCGCCGGGGCCAGACATCGTCCAGGCGACAGAGCGCTTCCTGGCCGAGCGCGGCATGAAGGCCTTCCAGGCAGCGGTGACCGCTGGGCAATACGACCATCCCCAGGGCCTGTTCTTCGGCGGCCAGGCGCCGACCTGGAGCAACACCACGTTGCGCACGGTGCTGCGCGACCACGGACAGCGCTGCGCCCGGCTGGGCTGGATCGACTTCCACACCGGCCTGGGCCCCAGCGGCCACGGCGAGCGCATCTTTGCTGGCGACGACGACCCGGTGGCGCTGGCGCGCACCAAGGCCTGGTGGGGTAGCGAGGTGACCTCGATCTACGACGGCAGCTCGACCTCCGCCAAGCTCACGGGCCTGATGTGGATGTCCACCGCCACCGAATGCCCGCAGGCCACCTACACCGGCATCGCGATGGAGTACGGCACCGTGCCGACGACGGAAGTCATCGAGGCCATGCGCGGCGAGCAGTGGCTGCAGTTGCATCCGGATGCCCCGGCCGCACAAGCCCAGGCCATCAAGCGCCGTATGCGCGATGCGTTCTACACCGACACGCCAGAGTGGAAACGCGCGATCGTCGAGCAGGCGCAAGCGGCGGCGTTGCAGGGCGTGGCGGGGCTGGCGGCGGGCTGACCTCGGTTTTTTCAAGACGCTGCAGATGCGGTTAGCGCTTCGATTTCAGGGGCGACGCACAGCCGATAGGGCCGAGGCGCGCGAAGGCTGACGGCACCAGGCCGCGTTCCGCTCATGTCCCCCGGCCCGGGCTGCGCCCGGACCTCCTCCTTTACTTCGCTCCACACGGCCTGATGCCGTCAGCCTTCGGGCAACGCCGAGGCGGCTCGTCCCGATACCCACCTTTGTCCCGGCCGTCATCGGCGGTCACCGGGCGCAGCGAAGTCAAGGAGGAGGGGCCGCGCAGCGGCCCCGGGGGACATGAGCGGAGCCCGGTGACCGCCGATGACGGCGCGCGCCGATGTTGACGCCCGGGTCACACAACGACACGGCCCACGACGAGCAGTGCGGGCTGTTGCGCAGCAGACGCAGCAGACGCTGCGGGCGTCAGTCGACGCCGGGCCACCAGCCGCGTGAACGCAAGTCGGTCTCGGCCTGTTCCGCATCCCGGAACTGCAGGGCGCGCCAGCCGGCGGCGCGAGCAGCCTCGACATTGGGGCCATGGTCATCCAGGAACACCAGGGATGCCGGCGACTGGCCGAAGCGTTGCGCGGCGCGGTCGAAGATCGCAGGCTCCGGCTTGATCAGGCCCTCGCGGCCGGAGAACAGGCCGTTGGTGAACCAGCCGACAAAGGGATGCGCGCGCTCCAGATGGTCGGCATACGGTGCCGGCATGTTGGACAGGAAATACACCGGCAGCCCGCACCGGCGGGTGCGGTCCAGCAGCGCCACGCTGGCATCGATGGGCGCCAGTTCGCGCGGCACGCCGTCCATCACCCGGCGCACCTCGTCGGCGTCCAGCCCGGTGCGCTGCGCGATCCTCGGCACCAGGGCCTCGGGCGCGATCGAGCCACGATCAAATTCACCCCAGTCGCCACCATAGGACTGGAAGAAGGCCTGCACCAGGACCTGTGCCGCAGCTTCGTCCGGGCACCGGTGCGGCAGTTCCCGGCGCAGCAGGCGCGGCGGATGCCAGTGGAAAAGCACACCGCCGAAATCGAAGACCAGGATGTTCATGGACGGCATTGTGGTGCCGTCAGGTCAGCCGGCCGCGCGGGTCAGTGCAGGATCTTGGACAGGAAGTCCTTGGTGCGCTCGCTCTTCGGATTGGCGAAGAACTCCGCCGGCGTGTTCTGCTCGACGATCTGGCCCTGGTCCATGAAGATGACGCGGTCGGCCACCGACTTGGCGAATCCCATCTCGTGCGTCACGCACAGCATGGTGATGCCCTGGCCCGCCAGCTCGATCATGACGTCCAGCACCTCGTTGATCATCTCCGGGTCGAGCGCCGAGGTGGGCTCGTCGAACAGCATGATCTTGGGCGTCAGGCACAGCGCCCGGGCAATGGCCACGCGCTGCTGCTGTCCGCCGGACAACTGCAGCGGGTACTTCTTGGCCTGCTCGGCAATCCGCACCCGGTTGAGCTGCTGCATGGCGCGATCTTCGGCCTCCTTCTTGGGCACCTTGCCGACCCACATCGGCGCCAGCGTCAGGTTCTCCAGCACCGTCAGGTGGGGAAACAGATTGAACTGCTGGAACACCATGCCCACTTCCTTGCGCACCGCCTCGATCGCCTTGATGTCGTCGGTGAGTTCGGTGCCATCGACCACCAGGCGCCCCGTCTGGTGCTCCTCGAGCCGGTTGACGCAGCGGATCAGCGTGGACTTGCCCGAGCCCGATGGTCCGCAGATGACGATGCGTTCGCCACGTGCCACATGCAGCTGGATGTCGCGCAGCACATGGAATTCGCCGTACCACTTGTTGACGGCATCGAAGGTGATGATGGGTTCGCCGGCGTCGGCCATCGCGGTTTCCTTGGTGATCTGAGGGCGCGCCGGCTACTGCCGCCGCGTGCCGGTGAACAGGTGGCGCTCGACCCAGCGGCTGTACTGGCTCATCGCGAAGCAGCACACAAAGTACACGCCGGCGACGAACAGCTGGCCTTCCAGGAAGAACTTGCGCCAGTCCGCATCGCCTAGCGCCAGCTGCGGCGAGCCCGTCAAGTCGTAGAGACTGACGATGGTGACCAGCGAGGTGTCCTTGAATGCGCCGATGAAGGTGTTGACGATGGCCGGCACGACCAGGCGCAGGGCCTGCGGCAGCACGATCATGCGCTGGGTCTGCCAGTAGTTCAGGCCCAGCGACTGGGCCGCCTCGACCTGGCCCTTGGGAAGGGCCTGCAGCCCGCCGCGCACCACCTCGGCCAGGTAGGCGGCCGAGAACAGCGTCATGCCGACAAAGACCCGCAGCAGCACGTCGATGGTCGTGCCCGCCGGCATGAACAGCGGAAACATGAACGAGGCCATGAACAGAACGGAGATCAACGGCACGCCGCGGATCAATTCGACATAGACCACGCACAGCGTGCGGATCGCCGGCAGCCGCGACTGCCGGCCCAGCGCCACCAGCACGGCCAGCGGAAAGGCCACCATCAGGCTGAAGGTGGACAGCATCAGCGTCAAAGGCAGGCCGCCCCAGCGGCTGGTCTCGACCTTGGCCAGGCCAGCGACGCCGCCGCCCATCAGCACGAAGAACACGACCAGCACCGCCAGCCACAGCGCCGCCAGCCAGGGCTTCCAGAAGCTGCGCAGGCAGCTGCACACCAGGGCCGCGACGAGGATCAGGCAGGCGGTGACGGGCCGCCACATCTCCTCGAACGGATAGCGCCCAAGCAGGATGAGCTGGCCCTTCTCGGCCACCACGCCCCAGCAGGCGCCGACATGGTGCTGGGCTCGGCACAGCGCGTTGTCCGGCACCGCCACGGCATGCCAGACCGTCCAACCAAACAGCGGCGGCAATGCGACCATCAGCACGGCCAGTACGACCAGGGTCAGCAAGCTGTTGAGCCAGCCGTCGAAGAAACTCTTGCGCACCCAGGCCACCAGCCCGACCTGGGAGGTCGGCGGCGGCCGGCTGGCAACGGGAGTGAAGACCTGCGCCAGGGACGACATCAACGCTCCTTGATGCGCGAACGCTTGTTGTACCAGTTCATCAGGCCCGATGTCAGCAACGACAGCGTCAGGTAGATCGCCATCACGATCGCAATGCACTCGATGGCCCGCCCGGTCTGGTTGAGCGAGGTGTTGGAGATGCTGACCAGGTCGGGGTAGCCCACTGCCACCGCCAATGACGAGTTCTTGGTCAGGTTCAGGTACTGGCTGGTCAGCGGCGGGATGATGACCCGCAGCGCCTGTGGCAGCTGCACCTGGCGCAGCTCCTGCATGGGCGACAGGCCGATCGCCACGCTGGCCTCATGCTGCCCGTACGGCACCGACTGGATGCCGGCCCGCACCACCTCGGCGATGTAGCCGGCGGTATAGACCACCAGTCCCAGCAGCAGCGTCAGGAACTCCGGCGTCACCGCACCGCCGCCGATCACGCTGATGTCGGTCTTTTCCGGGGTGTCCATGCCGGCCGGCGACCCGCCGACCAACCAGCCGACGGCGGCACCAACCAGCCACAGGCCCAGCGCCGGCAGCACGACCGGCCGGAACTGCCCGGTGGCCTCGCGGTGGCGCTCCGCGGCACGCGCCCAGGCCCATGCGCCGGCCATGCCGGCCAGCAGGCCCGCCAGCGTGCCCCAATGCCCTGGCGACCAGGTCGGGTGCGGAAACTGCAGGCCGTTCTTGCTGAAGAACCAGCCCGGCAAGGGACGCAACGCCTCCTCAATCGGTGGCAGCAGCTCCGTCAGCACGAAGTACCAGATGAACAGCTGCAGCAGCAGGGGCACATTGCGCACCAGCTCGACGTACATGGTGCACAACGAGCGCAGCAACAGATTGCGCGACAGGCGGCCGACGCCGACCAGCGTGCCCACCAACGTGGCCAGCACGATGCCGATCAGCGCCACCCGCAGGGTGTTGCTCAGGCCGACCAGGAAGGCCTTGCCGTAGCTCTCGGCCGAGTCGAAGGGGATCACACTCTCGCCGATGCCAAAGCCGGCGGGCTGTGTGATGAAGTCGAAGCCGCTCTTGATGCCACGCACACGCATGTTCTCCAGCGTGTTGGACATCAGGTAGCCGATGGCCAGCAGCAGCAGCAGCAGGGCCACGGCTTGGTAGACCAGGCCGCGAACGCGCTCGCTGCGCCAGGACCAGTTGCGTTCCTTGGGGGGTGCGGCCATGAGGGGCCCTCGGAAAATGGGCTAAGCAGTGAGGCCTGCCGGATGGCAGGCCTCGCCCACGATCAGCAGATGCTCAGCGCACCGGCGGGGCGTACATCAGCCCGCCCTTGTTCCAGAGGTTGTTGGCACCGCGCGGCAGCTTGAGCGCCGACTTCGGACCGACGTTGCGGTCGAAGATCTCGCCATAGTTGCCCACCGCCTTGATGGCGCGATAAGCCCAGTCCTTGTCCAGGCCCAGGTGCTTGCCGGTGTCCTCGCTGGTGCCCAGGATGCGCTGGACGACCGGGTCCTTGCTGTCGGCCCTCATCTGGTCCACATTGGCCTGGGTGATGCCGTATTCCTCGGCCTCGAGCAGGACATACACCACCCACTTCACGATGGCAAACAGCTCGTCGTCACCGCGACGCACGGACGGGCCCAGCGGCTCCTTGGAGATCAGCTCCGGCAGGATCACGTGGTCGTCCGGGTTCTGGGCTTCCTTGTTGCGCACCGAGGCCAGGCCCGAGGCGTCGGTCGTGTAGGCCTGGCAGCGTCCCGAGAAATAGGCCTTGTTGGTCGCTTCCTGGGTCTCGAACACCACCGGCTTCATGTTCAGCCCGGCGGCCTTGGAATAGTCGTTCAGGTTCTTCTCGGTGGTGGTGCCGGACTGCACGCAGACGGTGGCGCCCTTGAGCTGCTTGGCCGACGTGATCTTGCTCTTCTTGGTGACCATGAAGCCCTGGCCGTCGTAGTACGTGACGCCGGCGAAGTGCATGCCCAGCGACGCATCGCGGGTCAGCGTCCAGGTCGTGTTGCGGCTGAGGACGTCGATCTCGCCGGACTGCAGCGCGGTGAAGCGCTGCTGGGCCGAGGTCGGCACCCACTTGATCTTGGTCGCATCGCCCATCACGGTCGCCGTAATGGCCTTGCAGATATCCACATCCAGCCCGGTCCAGTTGCCCTGGCTGTCGGCGGCGGAGAAGCCCGGCAGGCCGGTGTTGACACCGCATACCAGCTGGCCGCGCGCCTTCATGGCGTCGATCGTCTTGCCGGCCTGCGCGCCAGCGGTGAAGGCGGCCACGGCAAGGGCGGCCAGGATGGGTTTGAGCATTTCGATCTCCGTAGTTGGAATGCATCCGGGTCCCAGGCGAAAGCCCAGCTGACCACAGCCGCGAGCATGTCCGCGGCACCCGACGCCGGCAAGCCGCAGAAACACCGATGCGGCATGCCGGGTTGGCATCGGTCCATGAGCAGGGATCGTGCCTG
>JBJXHB010000453.1:0-11831 GCA_046160725.1 Aquabacterium sp. | reverse complement strand
GCCTCGCGGCCGTATTTGTCCTTCACATAGTCGATGACGCGGTCGCGGTTGGCCTGGCAGAAGTCGATGTCGAAGTCCGGCATCGAAATGCGCTCTGGGTTTAGAAAGCGCTCGAACAGCAGCTGGTACTGCAACGGGTCGAGGTCGGTGATGCGCAGCGACCAGGCCACCACCGAGCCGGCCCCGGAGCCGCGGCCCGGGCCGACCGGGCAGCCGTTGTCGCGCGCCCAGTTGATGAAGTCGGCCACGATCAGGAAGTAGCCCGGAAAGCCCATCTTGACGATGACGCCGATCTCGTAGGCCAGCCGCTCCATGTAGCGCGGACGCTCGGCATCGCGCCGGACGATGTCAGGGAAGCGCTGTGCCAACCGGACCTCCAGCCCCAGGCGGGACTGGTCGTGCAGGAACGCGTCCAGCGGCAGCGGCTTGCCGTCCAGGCCCGGTGGTGTCGGGAAGTCCGGCAGGAAACTCTGCCCCATGCGAAGGCTCAGGTTGCAGCGCCGTGCGATGGCCAGGGTGTTGGCAACGGCCGACGGAATGTCGGCAAAAGCCTGGGTCATCTGCTCGCGGCTGCGAAAGTACTGCTCGCGGCTGAAGCGGCGCACCCGCCTCGGGTTGGCCAGGGTTTCGCCGTCGGCCACGCAGACACGCGCCTCGTGGGCATCGAAGTCGCCTTCGTGCAGGAACTGCACCGGATGCGTCGCCACCACCGGCAGACCCAGCCGCGCGGCCAGGGCTGCGGTGGCCCGCACCAGAGCCTCCTGGTGGGGCGCGCCGAAGCGCTGCAGCTCCAGGTACAGGCGGCCGGGAAACAGCGCCGACAGCCGCTCGGCCGCGGCCTGTGCCCGGTCGCGGTCGCCGGCCAGCAGGGCCTGGCCGACTTCGCCGCCGTCGGCCCCACTGAGCGCAATCAGGCCGCCCTGCAACTCGTCCAGCCAGTCCCAGCGCACCCAGGCCTGGGCGCGCTGTGTGTTGCCGGTCCAGGCCCGGGCCAGCAGCTGGCACAGGTGGTGGTAGCCGCTGCGGTCCTGCACCAGCACCAGCAGGCGCGACGGCGTGCGCTCGGTGCCGCGCGGCTCCATCCAGAGGTCGGCGCCGATGATGGGCTTGACGCCCTGGCCGCGGCAGGCCTTGTAGAACTTGACCGCACCAAACAGGTTGTTCAGGTCGGTGATCGCCAATGCCGGCTGGCCGTCGGCAGCCGCGGCCGCAGCGGCAGCGTCGACCCGCAGGGTGCCGTCCACGACGGAGTATTCGGAGTGGACACGCAGGTGGACGAATGACATCGAACGATTGTAGGCAGCGCACCTGCCGCGGCCGCCCTGCGGCACGGTTCAGGTTGCCCGACCGCCTCCTAGAATCCTGCGCCTATGTCACGCTGGATCCTGCGGCTGGTCGGCGGCCTGATGATGCTGACGGCACTGGCCTTTGCGCTGTCGCGCGCGCCGGACCGGCCGGTCCAGAGCCTGGTGCCACGCTGGGCGCCGCCGCCGTCGCAGTTCATCCAGGTGGGTACGCAGTTGGTGCACCTGCGCGACGAAGGCATCACAACGGACACCGAACCGCTGGTGCTCATCCATGGCACCTCGGCCAGCCTGCACACCTGGGAGGGCTGGGTGCGCGCGCTGAAGGGCCAGCGCCGCGTCATCACCCTGGACCTGCCCGGATTCGGTCTGACCGGCCCCAGCGCCGATGCCGATTACCGCGGCGACACCTATGCGCGCTTCGTGCTGGCGTTACTGGACCAGCTGCAGGTGCGGCGGTTCTCGATCGGCGGCAACTCGCTCGGCGGCGAGGTCGCCTGGCGGGTCGCAGCCATGGCGCCGCAACGCGTGCAGCGGCTGATCCTGGTCGATGCCGCCGGCCATGCCTTCGAGCCCGAGCACATCCCGATCGGTTTCCGCCTGGCGCGCATGCCGGTGGTCAACCGCATCTTGGAGGGCGTGCTGCCACGCGGCGCCGTCGAACAGAGCGTGCGTGAGGTCTATGGCGACCCGACGCGGGTCACGCAGGCGCTGGTGGACCGCTACTTCGAGCTGATGCTGCGTGAGGGCAACCGGCGTGCGCTGGTGCAGCGCTTCGCGCAGATCGACGTCGGCGCCGACGCGGCGCGTATCCGGACCCTGCGCCTGCCCACGCTGATCCTGTGGGGCGGACAGGATCGGCTGATTCCGCCGCAATGGGGACGGCAGTTCCAGCAGGACATCCCGGGCAGCGAGCTGGTGGTCTTCGACGCCCTGGGCCATGTGCCGCATGAGGAAGACCCGGCGGCCACGGTGCAGTCGGTGCTGCGCTTCCTGGGCGTGACGCCACGGCCCTGAGGTCACGTTGCGGCGCCAGCGGCCCGGCCCGGCGTGCGGGCCGGGCCGTCAGGCAAACAACGCGAGGTCGCGGTTGAAGTGGCGCAGGCGCGGAAACACATCGTCCAGCTGCCCCGCGTCGGCGCCGAACCATCGACCCAGTTCGCCGCCCAGCTGGTCCAACGCCACCGACGGCACCCACACACCGCTGCCGACATCATCGGCGCCGCCAACCCGCAGCTCCGGAAACCGCCCCACGACGCGGCCGCCTCGGACCGCACCGCCGACCACCCACTGGTGCGCGCCCCAGCCGTGGTCCGTGCCCTGCCCGTTGGATGCAAAGGTGCGGCCGAAATCGCTGGCGGTAAACAGCGTCGCCTGTTGCGCGGTGCCCAGCTCCACCATCGCGGCCTGGAAAGAGGCGACCGCCTGCGCGATCTCGCCCAGCAGGTCCGCCTGGCGCTGCAATTGGTCGTCGCCATGGGTGTCGAAGCCACCGATGCTGGCAAAGAAGCACTGACGTGACAGACCCAGCTGCGTGCGCGCGCCGATCAACTGCGCCGCGGTGCGCAGTTGCCGGCCCAGGCCGCTGTCGGGAAAGGCGGTGCGCAGCGTGCTGGACTGGAGGGCCGCGGCCAGCACGCGCTGGTTCTCGATCGAGCGGCCCATCAGCTGCAGCCAGGTGCGCTCGAAAGGGTCGGCCGGCACATCGGCCAACGCAGCGGCGACGGCGCGCGACAGCGGGTCGCTGGCCTGCGGGTCGAAGAAGTCGAAGCCGAAGCGCCCGTTGCTGGACACCCGGTACGGCGACAGGCTGCGGTCGCCGGCCTGCCACAGGTTGCCGCCGGCCAGGCTGATGGCGCTGTAGCCGCGGTTGGTGACGCCGCTGTCCAGCAGGCGCTCCAGCAGCCGCCCGCCCCAACCGTGGCGCGCCGGGCCATCGACCAGTGCGCTCTGCCAGGCGCCCTGCTGGTCGCTGTGGGAGAACAGCGCTGCCGGCAAGGGCACGCTGCGGGCGTCGTACTGTGAGCGGGTGGTGGGCACCATCAACGGGCCGACGTTGGCCACCACCGCCGCCTGCCCGGCATCGAACAAGGGCTTCAAGGGCGTCATGGCCGGATGCGCGCCATAGCCGGACGCGCCCAGCGGCGCAAGCGCGTCGCGGGCAATGGCAAGGTTGGGACGGGCCCGCAGGTAGCCGGCGTACCGGCTGTCGTCCAGCGGCACGATCATGTTGTTGGCATCGTTGCCTCCGAACATGAACAGGCACACCAGTGCCCGGTAGCCCGTCCCGCCGGTGGTCTGGGCGAGCGCCTGCAACGCCGGCATCGGCGTCAATGCTGCTGCCGCGGCGGCCTTGAGCAGGACGCGGCGTCGGATGTCGGTCCGGAGTGTGTTCATGCGGGTCTCCTGGTGGTTCTGTCGCCGGCCTACTTCTGGACCACGTGGTCGGGACTCATGGCGCTCAGCGTCAGCGTCGCCTTGACACGCTGGGTGCGTTGCTCGACGTTGGTCGCGGGCATGGCGGCCAGCAGCTGCAACAAGCGAGCGCGGGTGCGCGCACTCATCTGCAGGTCGAAGAACAGAAGGTCCAGCCGGTCCAGCAGGCTGGCGCCGTCGCCACCGGCCAGGGCCACCAGTGGGGCCAGGTCCAGGCGCAGACGAGACTCGTCCCAGCCATAGCCCTCGGACTGGAAGACCCATGCGAAGAAGTTCAACGCGCCGACCAGGCTGGTCTCGCCGGTGATCTGGAATTCCGGCGCCACCAAGCCAGCCTGGGCCAGCGCACCCGCCGGGCGATAGAACGGCGAATAGAAGTTGAAGACCGACGGCGCAAGCAGCGGGCTTTGCCCCAGCGCATCGTCGGCCGAATCCAGGTAGTGGATCGCGTTACGCCCGTTCGCACTTCTTGCACCCAGCGCCCTCAAGTATTGGGCGAAGCGCAACGCGGGCTCGCGCAGCTTGCCTTGGCGCTCGCGGGTTGCGGCATCGTCGCCGCGGGCATCGGTATCCAGCAGGATGGCCCGCAGGACCGCACGCAAGTCGCCGCGCACACCAGCGCCGTTGTCGTTGAACACCCGGGCCACCCGGGTGACATAGGCGGCGCCGGGGTTGCTGGTCACCAGGCGCTGGATCAACCGGACGGCGATGAAGGGGCCGACATTGGGATGCTGGAAGATGTTGTCCAGCGCGTCCCTCATGTCCTGCTGCGGCGTCTGGCCCGGCGGCAGCACGCGCCCATCCAGCAAGGTCTTGGCGCCCGCATCGTGGTGCATCGTCCAGGCCTGCATCGGCTGCGTCCACAGGGCCTCGACATTCTCGTCATGGTCATGAAAGGTGTCAGGGTTGCGGTTGTCCAGGCCGCCGTAGGCCCAGCCACTGAAGGCCTTGGCAAAACCCTTGACCACGGCCTCGTCATAGGTGGGCGTGGTCCGGCCGTTGGCATCGAGCTGCGGCGTGCCGTCCAGGTTGAGCCGGACCAGGCCGATCGAGAACAACTGCAGCACCTCGCGCGCATAGTTCTCATTCGGGTGCGTTCCGGCCTGCGGGTCCTCCTTCTCGGACTCCAGCATGTTGAGGTAGTAGCCCATGGCGGGGTGCAGGGTCACCTCCTCCAGCAGCTGGCGGTAGTTGCCGAAGGCGTTGCGGTTGAGCATGTCCATGTAGCTGCTCATGGCATGCGGCCGGATGTCCGGCGCAATGTTGGAGATGACGAAGATCTGCAGCCAGGCCCAGCTCACGCGCGCGCGCAGCGGGTCGTCACCGAACAGCCACTGCTGCCAGATCGCCTCATAGCTCATCTCCTCCAGCACGCGGTTGTCGCGCTCGCGCCTGCGCTGGGCTTCAAGGTAGGCGACATGGGACGCACCGGCGGCAGCGAACTGCAGGTCGATCCAGCGTCCCAGCCCCTGCGCCTGCAGGGACTGGACTTCCTCGGTCGAGCGGGGGCCGAAGCTGGCCTGGCTGAGGAAGCGCGCGGCATCGCGCGCACTGGGTGGCGGGCCGGACGGCGCTTCGTCCGGCGCCGGGGTCGCGTCGCCGCCGCCGCAGGCAGCCAGCAACGCGGCACAGCCGGCAGCCGCCCAGGGTGCCACAGCTGCCGCCGGCGAAAGGGGAACGGGGTCGCTGGTGACCGCGGCATGGTGGGCCGGGTTGTGGTGAATCGCGGCCACCGCGGCTGCCGTCTCCTCGTCGGTCGGGCTCATGGCCGTCCCCTTCTTCGAATGGACGGCTCCAATGTGCGGCGGCAATGGTTACCGGCGCGCTACCGGCTGTAAGGACTTGTCCGCCCCCGGGGCGGGCAGGTTTCTCAGGACGCGAGATCGAATACCAGCACCTCTGCCTGATTCCCATCGCGCAGCATCAACAAGGACTCGTCGCGCAGGGCGATGCCATCACCGGCGTGCAAATCCTGACCATTGACCCGTATCGAGCCGCGCACCAGATGCACATAGCCGAGCCGTCCCGACGCCAGCGGCAAGTCGGCCGCCTCGCCGACATCGAACAGCCCGGCGTGCAGCACCGCGTCAGCATGCAACGTGACGGCCCCGCCGATGCCATCCGGCGCCGCCACCCGGCGCAGCCGGCCCCGGCGATCCGCGGGCGCGAACGCCTTCTGCTCGTAGCCGGGCGTCAGCCCGCCCCGTGCCGGCAGGAGCCAGATCTGCAGGAAATGCGTGTGCCCCTGCGGATCGTGGTTGAACTCGCTGTGGCGCACACCGGTACCGGCGGTCATGCGCTGCACCTCGCCCGGCACGATGACCGTGCCATGGCCCATGCTGTCGCGGTGCGCCAGCGCGCCCGAGATGACATAGCTGACGATCTCCATGTCGCGGTGCCCGTGAGTGCCGAAGCCGGTGCCGGGCGCAATGCGGTCCTCGTTGATGACGCGCAGGTTGCCCACGCCCATGTGGCGCGGGTCGTGGTAGTCGGCGAACGAGAAGGTGTGGCGACTGTGCAGCCAGCCGTGGTCGGCGAGGCCGCGTTCTTCGGATCGGCGCAGGGTCAGCATGCGGCATCTCCATCCTGTGACTTCAAGGCCTGCATCGTTCCACAGCACGTCGCTTTCTGGGTCGTGCGGCGCTGAACCAGCCCTTCAAATATCATGAAGTGAACCCCGGCCGACCCCTCATGCCCACGCCCAACCGACGCAATGCCCTGACGCCCGACGCGTTGTCGATGATGGACATCATCGCGCGCACCGGCAGCTTCGCCGCGGCGGCGCGGGAGATGGGTCGCGTTCCGTCGGCCCTGACCTACAGCGTGCGGCAACTGGAGGACGCACTGGATGTCCTGCTCTTCGACCGGCGCTCGCGACAGGCCCGCCTGACCGCGGCCGGGCAAGAGCTGCTGGACGAGGGACGCCGGCTGCTGGCCCAGATGGATCAGGTGGCACACCGCGTCCGGCGCGTGGCCAGTGGCTGGGAGTCCGAGCTGACCGTGGCTGTTGATGCCCTGATCGCCCGGCCGGCGCTGTTCGAGTTGATCGACGCGTTCTATGCCGTGCGCCGCGACGACGGCAGTCCACCAGGCACGCGCCTGCGCCTGCGCAGCGAGGTCATGACGGGACTGTGGGAGGCCCTGGTCAGCGGCCAGGCGGACCTGGCCATCGGCCTGGCAGCGTCTGTGCCGTCCCATCCGGAGATCCAGACCCGGCCGCTGGGCGAGGTGCACTTCGTCTTTGCCGTCGCGCCGCACCACCCGCTGGCCACGGCGACGGAGCCGCTGACGGCCCAGGACATCCTGCCCCACCGGGCGGTCGCCCTGGCCGACTCCGCGCGCAACTTGCAGCCCACCACCGTCAACCTGCTGCCGGGACAAGACGTGCTGACGGTGTCGACGATGGCGGCCAAGGTCGAGGCCCAATTGCGTGGCCTCGGTGCCGGCTACCTGCCGGAGTGCATGGTGCGCGAGCATCTGCAGGCTGGCCATCTGGTGGCCAAGGCCTTGCGGCAGCCGGCGCCCACGGCACGGGTGACCATCGGCTGGCGCGCAGCGCAGACGCCGCAACCCCGCCGCCCGGCACAGGGCCTGGCCCTGCAATGGTGGCTGGAACGCCTGCAGAGCCCGGTCACGCGGCAGGCCTTGCTGCATGGGCATGCCTCACCCTGGCCCACCCTCGCGGCCGGTTGAGAAGCGGACGGGCCGAGGACCATGACCGCCTGCGGCCGCTTCGCACCTTCGCCCACCGGCCCGCTGCATGCGGGCTCGATGGTGGCCGCACTGGCCAGCTGGCTGGACGCGCGAGCCCATGGGGGCCAATGGCTGGTCCGCATCGAGGATGTGGACCCGCCGAGATGCGTCACCGGTGCTGATGAGGCCATCCTCAGCCAACTCGCCATCTGCGGCCTCTTGCCGGATGACGAACCGTGGCGCCAGTCGACAAGGGACGTTGCCTATGCCGCGGCGGCACAGCAACTGGCAGCGTCAGGCTGGACCTATCCCTGCGGCTGTACCCGACGCGAAATCGATGTCGCCTTGGTGGCGGCAGGCGTCCTGCATCAGGCCGACGACGACCGGGTCTATCCCGGCACCTGCCGCGAAGGTCTGCACGGCAAATCGGCGCGGGCCCTGCGCGTGCACACCGGGCGCGACGGCGTCGAGGTGCGCATTGCCTGGCAAGACCGCCGGATGGGCCGCCAGAAGCAGAACGTCACCCGCGAGACGGGCGACTTCGTGCTGCAGCGGGCGGATGGCCTTTGGGCCTATCAGCTGGCCGTGGTGGTCGACGACGCGGCGCAGGGCGTGACCCATGTGGTGCGCGGCGAGGACCTGGCCGACAACACCCCGCGCCAGATCCACCTGCAGCGCTTGCTCGGCCTTGCGACACCCCAGTACCTGCACACGCCGCTGGTGCGCGCAGCGGATGGCCACAAGCTGTCCAAGCAGAACGGCGCCACGCCGGTCGACACCGCCGAGCCGCTGGCCGTGCTGCAACAGGCTGCCCTGGTGCTGGAGTTGCCCCGCTTCGAGGCGCTGACAGTGCCGGAGTGGCTGGCAGCGGCGTGCCGCGCCTGGGCCACGCGCTGGGTGGCATGATGCGCGCCCCGTTGACCAACCTACGCCCAGGCGGCGCGCCATGACCATGATCACCACCCCGAGCGGCCTGCAGTATGTCGACAGCGTTGTCGGCAACGGCGACGAAGCCAAGTCCGGCCAGCGCGTCAGCGTGCACTACACCGGTTGGCTGCATGACCCCCAGCAGGCCGACGGCCGCGGCAGCAAGTTCGACTCCAGCAAGGACCGTGGCTCGCCGTTCCGGTTCTTCCTGGGCATGGGCAGCGTGATTGCCGGCTGGGACGAGGGCGTGCAGGGCATGAAGGTCGGCGGCACCCGGGTTCTGACCATACCGTCGGATCTCGGCTATGGCGCAGCGGGTGCCGGCGGCGTGATCCCGCCGAACGCGACGCTGATCTTCGAGGTCGACCTGCTCGGCGTCTGATCGTCGCCGGCGCTGTTGTTGCTGGTGGCGTCAGTCCACCGCCAGCAAGGTCCGGCGATAGTGCAGCAACTCGTCGATCGACTCATGCACATCGGCCAGCGCGGTATGCGACTGTGCCTTGCGCAGGCCGTCCAGCGCCGACGGCTTCCAGCGTCGGGCCAGTTCTTTCAGCGTACTGACATCCAGGTTTCGGTAATGGAAGAAGGACTCCAGCGCCGGCATGGTGCGGGCCAGGAAGCGCCGGTCCTGGCAGATGCTGTTGCCGCACATCGGGCTCTTGCCCGCCGGCACGTGCCGGCGCAAAAAGTCCAGCACCAGGGTCTGGGCCTGCGACTCGTCGATGGTCGAGGCCCGCACCCGGTCGGTGAGACCGCTCTTGCCATGGGTGTTGCGGTTCCATGCGTCCATGGTGCCCAGTACCGCGTCGGTCTGGTGCACGGCAATCACCGGCCCCTCGACCCGCACCGTGAGCTGGGCATCGGTGACGACCACGGCCACCTCGATGATGCGGTCGGTGTCGGGCGACAGCCCGGTCATCTCCAGGTCGATCCAGATCAGGTTCTGGTCGTTCGGTGTCAGGCTGGCAGCTGTGGCTTCGCTCATGCGGTGATTCTCGCAGCCCTACACTGACGGACATGCTGGAACAGATCCTCGCGCCCGTCTTCATCAGCGCATTGGTCGCCTCGCTGCTGCTGCAGTTGTGGCTGCTCGGCCGGCAGATCCGGCATGTGCGTGCCCACCGAGATGCCGTGCCGCCCGCCTTTGCCGCACGGGTGGCGCTGCCGGCCCACCAGCGGGCCGCCGACTACACCGTGGCCAAGGGGCGGCTGGCCCTGCTGGCCCTGGGCGCGGAGACCGCCATCTTGCTGGGTTGGACCTGGCTGGGTGGTCTGGACACACTGAACACCTTTGTCCGTGATGCGCTGGCGCCGTCCTACGGACCGATGGTCTACCAGTTGGGACTGCTGACAGCGGTGATGCTGATCGGCGGCGTCCTGGATCTGCCCTTTTCGGCCTACGGCACCTTCGTCATCGAGCAGCGGTTCGGCTTCAACCGCACCAGCGTCGGCCTGTGGCTGGCCGACATGGCCAAGGGCCTGGTCGTCGCGGCGCTGCTGGGCCTGCCGCTGGCGGCTTCGGTGCTGTGGCTGATGGCCAGCGCCGGCGCGGCCTGGTGGTGGTGGGCCTGGTGCGTGTGGATGGGCTTCAACGCCTTGGTGCTGGTGCTGTACCCGACACTGATCGCGCCTTGGTTCAACCGCTTTGTGCCGCTGGAGGACGCCGCGCTCAAGACCCGCGTCGAGGCCCTCATGGCCCGCTGCGGTTTCGCTGCCAAGGGGCTGTTCGTGATGGACGGCAGTCGGCGCTCCAGCCATGGCAATGCGTACTTCACCGGGCTGGGTGCGGCCAAGCGGGTGGTCTTCTTCGATACGCTTCTCAAGCGCCTGGAACCCGGCGAGGTGGAGGCGGTGCTGGCCCATGAACTGGGGCATTTCAAACGCCGCCACATCTCCCAGCGCATCGTGGTGATGGCTGCGGCCAGCATGGGCGGCCTGGCCCTGCTCGGCTGGCTGTCCGGTCAGCCCGGCTTCTATGCGGCCCTGGGCGTGCAGCCCAACCTGGGCATGGCCAACGATGCGCTGGCCTTGCTGCTGTTCATGATGGTGATGCCGGTCTTCGGTTTCCTGGTTTCGCCGACGATGGCCGCACAATCGCGGCGCCATGAGTTCGAAGCCGATGCGTTTGCCGGCGCACATGCCCGCGCCGACGACCTGGCCAGCGCGCTGGTCAAGCTGCACGAGGACAACGCGGCGACGCTGACGCCTGACCCGTGGTACGTACGCTTTCACTATTCGCACCCGCCGGCGGGCGAACGCATCGCGGCGCTGAGTCCGTCATCGGGTACGGCATGACGCACCGCGCGCCCCTGGCACAGGAGAGCTGTCGGCCACTGGGTCCACAGGACCGGCTGGCCGGCGATGCCCTTGCGGCGCTGATGGCTCAGGTGCCGCAATGGCAGGTGATCGACGGCAGCCTGCAACGCAGCCTTCGCTTCCCCGACTTTCATCGCACGATGGCCTTCGTCAATGCGGCGGCCTTTGTGGCGCACCAACAGGACCACCACCCGGACCTGTCCGTCGGCTACGACCACTGCACGCTGCGGTTCAGCACGCACTCGGCTGGCGGCCTGACGCGCAACGACGTCATCTGCGCGGCTCGCATCGATGCCCTGCTGGCCTGAGGCCTTGGCACCATGAGCCCGCCGGGCCGCCCAAAGGGCGAATTCCGGAGTGCGCAGCACGGAGGTACCCCAATCAGCGCTGAGGCCGGCCTGCAAGACGGCCTGGTGGTGGCCACCCATGGCCGACATGCCATGGTCCGGCTGGCCGACGGCACGCGGATGCAATGCCATCCCCGCGGCCGACGGCAGGACTGCGTGGTGGGCGACCGGGTGCAATGGCAACGGTCCGGCGACCAGGGCGTGATCGAGACCGTGGCACCTCGGCGCAATCTGCTGTTCCGGCAGGACGCCATGCGCACCAAACCTTTTGCCGCCAACCTGGACCAGATCCTGGTGCTGGTGGCCGCCACGCCGCCATTCAGTGAGTCGGTGCTTTCGCGCGCCTTGATCGCCGCCGCGGCCGCCGATATCCCGGTGCTGTTGGTGCTGAACAAGATCGACCGGCCGGAGGTGGCACTCGCCCGTGAGCGACTGGCCCCCTACCGCGCCCTCGGGCTGGATGGCTTGGAGCTGTCACTGAAGCAGGCGCCCGAGGAGGCCTTGGCCCGGCTGCGGCCCTGCCTGGCCGGGCGCTCAACGCTGGTGCTGGGGCCCAGCGGCATGGGCAAGAGCACGCTGATCAACCTGATGGTGCCGGACGCCGGCGCGCAGACCGGCGAGATCTCGGTCGCGCTGAACGCGGGACGACACACCACCACGGCCACCACCTGGTATGCCATACAGGCCGGCGGTGCGTTGATCGACTCGCCGGGCTTCCAGACCTTTGGCCTGCACCACCTCAAACCACTCGAACTGGCCGGTCTGATGCCCGACGTCGCGCCACATGCGTCGAACTGCCTGTTCAGCA
>JBJXHB010000452.1:0-13774 GCA_046160725.1 Aquabacterium sp. | reverse complement strand
GCGCCACCGCCGCTTCGCCGTCGACGGCGGCATGGTGCAGCTGCGCATAGAGGGCCACGCGCCTGCGCCCGTCGGCGCCGGGCGCGAGCCCCTCGAAGACGTGGAACTTCCACAGCGGCCGGCGGCGATCGAGCAGCACCGGGTGCAGCCGGCTCACCGCTGCCTCCAGCTCGGCCATGCCGTCGCCACGCCTGGCCGAAGCCGGCAGGCTCGCTTCGACGATGTGCTGCGCGAGATCGGGCTCGGCATCGACCCAGGCCGGGTTGGCCATGTTCAGCGGCATCCACCACAGCCGCCGCCGCAGGGCCGGTGCCAGCGGCAGGCGCTGCGCCATGTGGTCGCGCAGGGCCTGCACGAAGCGCCCACGGTAGCCGGCGGGCAGCTCGAAGACATGCAGTGCGCCGACATGCATCGGCATCTGCGGCGTCTCGAGGTACAGAAACGTGGCGTCCAGGCCGCTGAGCTGCTTCATCATCGGCCCGATCCTAGGCGGGCACCAGCCCGTTCGGCCCCGGGCTCACCCTGATGGGCCGGGTGCTGCATCCGGCTGGCAGTCCGCCCAAGCGGCCATGATGTCCGACGGGCGGCGGCGTTGTCAGGAAAACCTTTTCCGAAGCGCGGTCCACTCAGCCAGCACCTCGTCCGGCGTGATCTGTTCCAGGCGGGCACCTTCGGTCGGTGCCTCAGGCCCGAGAACCCGCACCTCGGCGGTTGCCGCGCGCGGCCTCCAGCGGCCCCAGCCGGCACTGGCGTACATCACCACGAGCGGGCAATCCATCGCGCCGGCCACATGGGCGGGTCCGGTATCCACGCTGACCATGCCGGCGGCGCGCTCGGTGAGCGCGCACAGCATGGACAGGGCCGGTTGGTCCGCCGCGAGGTTCACGGCCACGTGGCCGGCTGGTGGTGCGCCGGCGGTGTCGAGGATCTCCCGGGCCAGCCCGGACTCGCGCTCGCTGCCGCACACCAGGACCGCGCTGCCCGGCATGCTGGCCCAAAGGCCGCGCACCACCGCACCCCAGTGGGTCGCCGGCCAGTGCTTGTCGTGTCCGGCCGTGGCGATGCGTCCGCGCTTGAACGTCTTCTTGTTGCCGGGCTGCAGGAGGATCAATGGCCGCCCCTGCAGCCCCCGCTGCCGCAGCCAGGCATCGCAATCGTCCCGCCAGGCGGGAGACAGGTGCAGGCGCGGCCGCGCTGGCGCCGCAGCCGCCAAGGCCGGCCCCTGGATGCCGGCCGGGTCGCGGCCCGCGATGTCGAGCCACCAGTCCGCCCAGTGGCACCAGCCCTGGGGCGCATGGCTCCAGGCGCGCACCATGCGGTGTTCGGCGATGCCGGCCCGCTGCACGATGCGTTCGGCCCAACGGTCGAGTTCACAGTGGTAGACCGGGCCGCGGTGGGCGCGAAGCCAGGCATCGGCCGCCCAGCGCGATGGCGTCAGCCAGTGCGGCGAGCGCCGGCTGGACACCAGCCTCAGCTCCGAGACCGACGGGTCCTGACCCAGCAGCACGGGTGTCCATGGGCCCGACGACAGCACATGCACCGGCCGGCCCCAGCGCTGCGCCAGGGCCTGCAGAAGCACGGTGAGCAACACCACATCGCCCAAGGCCGCGAAGCGCACCACCACTGGTGCGTCCGGGTCGGCGGTGCGGGGGCTTGTCAGCTGATGAGGCATCGTTGATCGGGAATGCAGCGTCCAGGGTTGCGTCGCGTCTGCCGCCCGGGATTTCAGTTGGTCGCAGCGACCTGCGCGCGACGCAGGCCCAACAGTTCGTTGCCCACCAGGGCCGCGATCACCAATGCGCCGCCGGTCAGGGCATGGTGCGCGGGTGTCTCCCCGGCCCAGATCCAGGTCCACAGCACGCCGAGGATCACTTCCAGCAGGCCGAGCAGGGCCAGCTCGGGCGCCGGCAGCCATTTCGCCAGGTGCACGGCCAGCAGGCACGGTATGCACAACTGGACGACACCCAGCAGCGCCAGGAGCTGGATGTCATGCGCCGATGCGGCAAAGGGCAGGCTCATGGGCAGCATCAGCAGGGCCGACAGCAGCGCGCCGATCCAGACCGCCGGCAGCATCTCGGGCTCGGACGCGCTGGTGCGGTGCTGGTGGACCCACTGCAGCAGCGTCCAGTTGGTGGCCGCGGCCAAGGGCACGCCGGCTGCCACCAGAACACCCAGGTACGAGCCTTCGCCACCCGCCGCGTCCAGAGCAAACATCCAGGCGATGCCGCAGCCGGCCAGCACGATGGCGGCCCAGGTCCGCGTCGGCAGCCGATGGCCGAGGAACAGGCGCGAGAACAGGGCCGTCACCAACGGCGTGCTGGCCATGATCACCAGCACCGACGCCACGGAGGTCATGGTGATCGCCAACATGAAGTTGGTGAACATGGTCATCCAGCACAGGCCGGAGACCCACAGCGGCCAACCGCCGTTGCGCAGCGCCTGCACCAGGCCGCGGCCGCCGCGCAGCCACAGCAGCACGACCAGCAGGGCGGCGGCGTTGAAGGCACTGCGCCAGAACGTGACCTCGAAAGGGCGGGCGGACTCCAGGAAGCGCGAGACCACGCCGGCGATGCTCCACATCAGCGTGGCCAGCACCATCAAGGCCACCGCCCGGCCGTGGCTCATGGTCAGGCGGCCTCGCGCTGGGCGCGCTTGCGGTCGTGCTCCTTCAGCCAACGCTTGCGTAGGCGGATGGACTTGGGCGTGATTTCCACCAGCTCGTCGTCGGCAATGAACTCCACCGCGTACTCCAGCGACAGCTCGATCGCCGGCGTGATCTTGATGGCATCTTCCTTGCCGCTGACACGGAAGTTGGTCAGCTGCTTGGCGCGCACCGCATTGACCACCAGGTCGTTGTCACGGGTGTGGATGCCGACGATCATGCCCTCGTAGACCGGGTCGCCGGCTCGCACGAACATGCGGCCGCGATCGTCCAGCTTGCCCAGTGCATAGGTGACGATCTCGCCGTCGTCCATGCTGATCAGCACGCCATTCTTGCGGCCTTCGATCTCACCCTTGTAGGGCTCCCAGCCTTCAAAGATGTTGCTGATCAGCCCGGTGCCGCGGGTCAGGTTCATGAACTCGTTGGAGAAACCGATCAGACCGCGCGCCGGAATGCGGTACTCCAGGCGGACCCGGCCTCGGCCGTCGCTCTCCATATTCACCAGCTCGGCCTTGCGCTCACCCATGGCCTGCATCAGGCCGCCCTGGTGCTGGTCTTCGACGTCGGCGGTGACCAGCTCGATGGGCTCGTGGCGCTCCCCATTGACCTCGTGGAACACCACGCGCGGCTTGCTGACGGCCAGCTCGTAGCCCTCGCGGCGCATGTTCTCCAGCAGGATGGTCAGGTGCAGTTCGCCTCGACCGGAGACCTCGAAGATGCCGTCCTCGTCGGTGTCCTTCACGCGCAGGGCCACATTGCTTTGCAGCTCGCGGTCCAGCCGGTCGCGGATCTGGCGGCTGGTCACAAACTTGCCCTCGCGCCCGGCCAGCGGACTGGTGTTGACGCAGAAGTTCATCGTCAGCGTCGGCTCATCGATCTGCAGCAACGGCAGTGGCAACGGATCCTCGGGCGTGGTGATGGTCTCGCCGATGCCGATGTTCTCGATGCCGGCGACCAGCACGATGTCACCCGGTCCGGCGCTGTCGGTCAGCTGCCGCTCCAGACCCTCGAACATCTGGATCTGACTCAAGCGCGCCTTGCGCGGCGCCGAATCCGGACCCGCGTAGACGGCAATATCCACACCGGCGCGCAGCGTGCCCTGATTGACGCGGCCGATACCGATGCGCCCGACGTAGCTCGAGTAGTCCAGCGAGCAGATCTGCAGCTGCAGGGGCGCGTCAGGGCTGCCTTCGTGCGCCGGCACATGGGTGACCACGGCGTCGAACAACGGCGCCAGGTCGGTACCGATGGCGCCGTTTTCCAGCGTGGCCCAGCCGTTCAGGCCGGAGGCGAAAACCACCGGGAAGTCCAGCTGGTCTTCGGTGGCCCCGAGCTTGTCGAAGAGGTCGAAGGTGGCGTTGATCACAAAGTCCGGGCGCGATCCGGGCCGGTCCACCTTGTTGACCACGACGATGGGCTTCAGGCCAAGGGCCAGCGCCTTGCGCGTGACAAAGCGCGTCTGCGGCATCGGCCCCTCGACGGCGTCCACCAGCAGCAGCACGCCGTCCACCATCGACAGCACGCGCTCCACCTCGCCGCCGAAGTCGGCATGCCCTGGGGTGTCGACGATGTTGATATGGGTTTCGCGCCACTGGACCGCGCAGTTCTTTGCCAGGATGGTGATGCCGCGCTCGCGCTCCAGGTCGTTGCTGTCCATCACACGCTCGGCGACCTGCTGGTTGTCGCGGAACGTGCCGCTCTGGCGCAGCAGCTGGTCGACCAGCGTGGTCTTGCCATGATCGACGTGGGCAATGATGGCGATGTTGCGGATCGGGCGGGTCATGGGTTTCTCGTTCCAGGCCCTTCAGGCCGTGTTGGCGGCCGGATGGCCCGTCTTCGTTGTCGGACCGGACAGTCCCTGAACCTCAGCTGAACTGAGCACACGTATGGGGTGCAGCTCGCCTGCGAACAGCCGCCCGGTGCCCAGGAAGCCCTGGGGCCCGCGGACCCGCACCGCCTCAAGGTCGGGCTGCGCGATACGGCGGCTGAGACCCTGCAGGAAACGCGCCGCGTCCGCATCGGCCAGCTCGATCTGAGGCCAGGCCGACAGGAGTTCGTCCACCGGCCGCAGCAGGGCCTCACGGGCGGCCGATTCCAGGCGCTGCAGCTGGTCCAGCGTTACAGCATCGGCCACTTGCAGGCGTCCGGCACCAGTGCGGCGTAAGGCGCGCAGGTGAGCGCCGCAGCCAAGCCGCTCGCCGATGTCCTCGGCCAGGGTTCGGATATAGGTCCCTTTGCTGCAGCTCACATCGATCTCCACCTCATCGGCTTCGAAGCGGATGAGGTCCAGGGCGTGGATGGTGACGCGCCGCGGTTGTCGTTCGACTTCGATGCCCTCGCGCGCGTAGGCGTACAAGGGTCGCCCATCCTTCTTGAGCGCGGACAGCATCGGCGGCACCTGGTCGATGTCGCCAACAAAGGCCCGCAGGGATCGCTGCAGCTGCGCGCCATCGACATGGACCGGGCGGCGTTCGATGACCTCGCCTTCGGCATCACCGCCTGTCGTGCGCTCGCCCAGCCGCAAGGTGGCGCGATAGCGCTTGTCGGCGTCCAGACAGACCTGCGCGAACTTGGTTGCAGCTCCCATGCACAGGGGCAACAGCCCACTGGCCAGGGGGTCCAAGGTGCCTGTATGGCCCGCCTTGTCGGCGTTGAGGAGACGACGCGCCGCCTGCAGTGCGTCGTGGCTCGACATCCCAACCGGCTTGTCCAGCAGCAGCACACCGTGCAAGGCACGGCGTGGCGGGCGGGATGGGCGGGCGGTGGTCACGCGGTCAGTCCTCGGCGGCGCGGGTGGCGTTCGCCTGGCGGATCAGCACGCCCAGTTCGGCCGCGCGCTCGATGCTGCGGTCAAAGTGGAAGTGCAGCGTGGGCACGGTATGGATGGCAAGGCGCTTGAACAGGCCATTGCGCAACCAGCCAGCAGACTCGTTCAGCGCCGCCTGGCAGGCCGCCGGGTCGCCCACCAGCAGCGAGAAGTGCACCTGGGCATGGGCATAGTCCGGGGTCACCTCGACCGCATTGATGGTCACCATGCCGATACGTGGATCCTTGAGACCGCGGATCAGGTCCGACAGGTCTCGCTGGATCTGATCGGCGACCCGGAAGCCGCGGTTGGGAATGGAACGCTTGTGTCGCATGCTGGCCCCTTGAAGCGCAAACCCCGCCGGCGGCGGGGTCTGCTGCGGGCGCGTGACCGGAGGGTCACAACGTCCGCGCCACCTCCGTGATCTCGAAGAACTCGAGCAAGTCCCCCTCGGCAATGTCGTTGTAGTTCTTCAACGACAGGCCGCACTCGAAGCCCTCCTTGACCTCTCGGACGTCGTCCTTGAAGCGCTTGAGGCTGTCCAGCTCGCCAGAGTGCACCACCACGTTGTCGCGCAGCACCCGGACCCGAGACGACCGCTTGACGACGCCACCGGTGACCATGCAGCCCGCCACCACGCCGATCTTGGTGATGCGGAACACCTGGCGCACCTGCGCGCCACCGATGACCTGCTCGCGCTGCTCGGGCGCCAGCATGCCGGCCATGGCGGCCTTTACCTCGTCGACCGCGTCATAGATGATGTTGTAGTAGCGCAGGTCGACCGCGTTGCCCTCGGCCAGCTTGCGCGCACCGGAATCGGCCCGCACGTTGAAGCCGATGACCACGGCCTTCGATGCGATGGCGAGGTTGATGTCGCTTTCGCTGATGCCACCGACGGCCGCATGCACGATCTGCACCTTGACCTCCGGCGTGGCCAGCTTCAGCAGCGACGTGGCAAGAGCCTCCTGCGAACCCTGCACGTCTGCCTTGATGATCAGCGACAGCGTCTGAACCGCGCCTGCACCCAGGTGCTCGAAGATGTTCTCCAGCTTCGCGGCCTGCTTCTTGGCCAGCTTGACGTCGCGGTACTTGCCCTGGCGGAAGGTCGCGATCTCGCGCGCCCGTCGCTCATCGGCCAGCACCATGAACTCGTCACCAGCGGCCGGCACCTCGGTCAGGCCCTGGATTTCCACCGGAATCGACGGCCCGGCCTCTGCGGCATTGCGGCCCGTCTCGTCCAGCATGGCCCGAACGCGGCCATAGCTGGAGCCCGCCAGCACGACGTCGCCACGACGCAGCGTGCCGGATTGCACCAGCACCGTGGCCACCGGGCCGCGGCCCTTGTCCAGGCGCGCTTCGATCACCAGGCCCTTGGCCATGGCATCGACCGCTGACGTCAGTTCCAGCACCTCGGCCTGCAACAGCACCTGCTCCAGCAGGGCATCGATGCCCTCGCCGGTGCGGGCCGACACCGGGACGAACGGCGACTCGCCGCCGAACTCCTCCGGCACCACTTGCTCAGCCACCAGCTCGCCCTTGACGCGCTCTAGGTTTGCCTCGGGCTTGTCGATCTTGTTGACGGCCACCACGATGGGCACCTTGGCGGCCTTGGCATGATGGATGGCCTCCTTGGTCTGGGGCATGACGCCATCATCGGCGGCCACCACCAGTATGACGATGTCGGTCGCCTTGGCGCCACGCGCCCGCATGGCCGTAAAGGCCTCGTGGCCCGGGGTGTCCAGGAAGGTGATCATGCCGCGCGGCGTCTCGACGTGATAGGCGCCGATGTGCTGCGTGATGCCGCCAGCTTCACCCGCCGCGACGCGAGAGCGGCGGATGTAGTCCAGCAGCGAGGTCTTGCCATGATCGACGTGGCCCATGACCGTGACGACCGGCGCGCGCGGCACTTGATTGCCACCCTGCGCGGCGGTCTCTTCCTCGCTGAAGGCCTCCGGGTCGTCCAGCTTGGCGGCCAGCGCCTTGTGGCCCATTTCTTCGACCACGATCATCGCGGTCTCCTGGTCCAGCTGCTGGTTGATGGTGACCATCTGCCCCAGCTTCATCATCTGCTTGATGACCTCGCTGGCCTTGACCGACAGCTTGTGGGCCAAGTCGGCCACGCTGATGGTTTCAGGGACGTGCACCTCCTGAACAACCGCCTCGGTCGGGGCGACGAACCCACTGTCCTCGCGCTCACTGCGGTCACCACGGCGGCCACCGCGCGGGGCGCGCCAGCCGGCCCTGGAGCCGGCGCTGTCACCACCCCGGGTCTTCAGGCCCTGCCGCTTCTTGGCAGCGTCGTCGGCCCAGCTGGACGACAGCTTTTCCGACTTGACGGACTTCTTGTCGCCCGGCTTTGCCGCGGCACCGGGTGCCGCTGGCGCGCCTGCCTTGGGCTTGTGGATGGTTCCGGTGATGCCTTCCTTGGCGGCGGCCGGCTTGGCCTCCTCAGGCTTCTTGGCGGTCAGCACCTTCTTGGGCGCTGCCATCATGGCCCGGATGGCGGCCGCCTCGGCTTCGGCCTGACGGCGGCGCCGCTCCAGGTCGGCCATGCGTTGCTTCTCCACCGCATCGGCGTCGGCGGCCTTGACCACCCGCACTGTCGGCTTGGGCGGCTCGGCGGGCGGCTTGGGCGGCTCGACGGCGGCCGGCTTCACCGGCTCGGTGGGCGCAGCCGGACTGCCGGATGCCTTCTCGATCGCAGCCGCGGCCGCTCGGGCGGCGGCCTCCTCGGCGGCGCGGGCGGCAGCTTCAGCGGCCTCACGGGCGGCTGCTTCGGCAGCCTCGCGGTCGCGGCGCTCCTGCTCCTCACGCTGGCGGCGTTGCTCCGCCAGCTCCGCCTCCTGGCGACGAAGGGCCTCGGCCTGGGCCTGCGCCTCTTCCTCGCGGCGGGCCAGTTCCTCCGCATCCGGCTCAACGGGCTGGGCTTCGGTTGGCGCATCGTCGCGCTTGACGAATGTCCGTTTTTTGCGAACCTCGACCTGGATGGTTCGGGCCTTGCCGGACGCATCAGCCTGCTTGATCTCACTGGTGGACTTGCGGGTCAGCGTGATCTTCTTGCGCTCGCTGCTGCCGGTGCCATGCGCAATGCGCAAGAACTCCAGCAGGCGCTCCTTGTCGCCTTCGGTCACGTTGTCATCCGGCGAGCGCTTGGCGACGCCGGCCGACTGCAGCTGCTCCAGCAGCGTCGCAGCGGGTCGTTGCAGCTCGGCAGCGAGCTGGGCGACGGTCGTCACGGCCATTGTGTGGGGTCCTTGGGTGGTGCGGTTAGGGCGCGGGCTGGGGTCGGCGCGCGGCCTCAGGCGGTGAACCAGTGCTCACGTGCCTTCATGATGAGCGCCTTGGCGCGCTCCTCGTCGACGGCGGTCATCTCGACCAGTTCGTCGACGGCCAGGTCAGCCAGGTCGTCGCGGGTGTGGATGCCGCCCTCGGCCAGCTGGCCGATCAGCTCGGTGGACATGCCGTCGAGATCGCGCAGGTCCTGCGAGACCTCCTCGACGCGCTCCTCGCGGGCCAGTTCCATGGTCAGCAACGCATCCTTGGCACGGGTGCGCAGCTCGGTGATCGTGTCCTCATCGAAGGATTCGATCTCCAGCATTTCCTGCAAGGGCACATAGGCCACTTCTTCCAGGCTGGCGAAGCCCTCGGCGATCAGGATGTCCGCGACCTCCTCGTCGACATCCAGCTTGTCGACGAACAGCTGGCGGACCGAATGGGACTCCTGCGCCTGCTTGGCGCTGGACTCCTCGGCCGTCATGATGTTGATGCGCCAGCCGGTCAGCTCCGAAGCGAGCCGGACGTTCTGGCCACCACGGCCGATGGCGATGGCGAGATTCTCCTCGTCGACCACCACGTCCATTGCATGCTTTTCCTCGTCCACAACGATGGACTGGACATTGGCCGGGGCCAACGCGCCAATGACGAACTGGGCCGGGTCGTCGGACCACAACACGATATCCACGCGCTCGCCGGCGACCTCGTTGGTCACACCATTGACCCGGGACCCCCGAACGCCTACACAGGTGCCAATGGGGTCGACACGGCGGTCGTGCGAGACCACCGCGATCTTGGCCCGGCTGCCGGGGTCACGGGCGCAGCTCTTGATCTCGAGAAGCCGCTGCTCAATCTCCGGCACTTCCTGAGCGAAGAGTTCGATCATGAATGCAGGCGCGGAGCGCGAAAGCATGATCTGGGCGCCACGCGCGGTCGGGTCGATGCCGGTGATGATGGAGCGAACCCGATCGCCGATGCGCAGGTTCTCCTTCGGAATCATCTCGGTGCGCTTGAGGCGACCTTCGACGCGGCCGCTCTCCACGATGATGTCGCCCTTGTCCAGACGCTTGACCGTGCCCACGAAGATCTTGTCGCCGCGCGACAGGAAGTCGTTCAGCAGCGTCTCACGCTCGGCGTCACGGATCTTCTGCAGGATGACCTGCTTGGCCGCCTGGGCACCAATGCGGCCGATGGGCACGGAGTCGATGGTCTTCTCAATGAAGTCACCTTCCTCAAGGTCGCCCAATTCCTCGCGCGCCTCGGTCAGAAGCTCCTCGGCGTCCGGGTTCTGCAGACCCGCCGAGTCCGGCACCACCAGCCAGCGGCGGTAAGTCTCATAGTCGCCCGTGTCGCGATCAACCGCGACACGGATGTCAACCTCGCCACCGTGCAGCTTCTTGGTGGCCGATGCCAAAGCGGCCTCGACCGCAGCAAAGACCACATCGCGTTCGACGTTCTTCTCTCGCGAGATCGCGTCCACCAGCATCAGCATTTCGCGGTTCATCGTTGATCACCTCCAACGTCCGAGGCGCCTTCGACCACCTTCGGGGCCCGGCGCTTCTTGAAATCCACAACCGGCACGAGGCGAGCCTCGTGCACCTCGTCGAGCTTGAAATCCAGCACTGTCTCCGCCGGCAACTCCAGCCGCCAGCCGCCCTCATCACCGGACCGCAACAGACCTTTCCAGCGACGCCGTCCCTGGAACGGCACCCGCAGCGCCACCTCGACCTCCAGGCCGGCAAAGCGCACCCAGTCTTGCGGCCGCTTCAGGGGTCGGTCCAGGCCAGGCGATGACACTTCCAGTCGTTGATAGTCCAGGTGATCCACCTCAAGCGCATACTGCAACTGACGGGTCACGGTTTCGCAATCTCCAACGGTCACGGTATCGCCGGGCGTCGGATAGGCTTGGCCGACACGTCGATCGATGTAGACACGCAGCAGACCACCTGCCGAGCGCTCGACATCCACCAGGTCATAGCCCAAAGCCATGACCGTGCGTTCAACGGCTGCTTGCCAATTCATCGTGCCGTACGGTGCCCTTCGTCGTGACCTGCTGCGCTGCCGGCCCGGGACGGGAGGGCGAGCATCGAACCGGGCGGCCCGGCCGATGCGTCGCCGATCAAAGTCGATCGGGCAAAAAAAATGGGCTGGATGAATCCGCCCATTCGGTACGACAGCGAAAACGCGATTGTAGCCTGCAAGAGATGTGCCGGCAACCTGCGACGAACCTCACGCGCAGAGCCGATGATGCCCCATGCCAGAATCATTCCCGGCCGATCGACGGCCCGACTGTTGCGAGGACAAGAACATGGGTTTCCTGGCCGGAAAGCGCCTGCTGATCACCGGAGTGCTGAACAACCGCTCCATCGCCTACGGCATTGCCAAGGCCTGCCATCGCGAGGGCGCGGAGCTGGCCTTCAGCTATCAGGGCGAACGTTTCAAGGACCGTATCACTGAGTTTGCGGCGGAGTTCGGCTCCAAGCTGGTTTTCGAATGCGATGTTGCGGACGACGCCCAGATCGGATCGCTGTTCGACCAGCTGGGCCAGGCCTGGCCGGAGGGATTTGACGGCTTCGTGCACGCCATTGCCTACGCACCCCGCGATGCCATTGCCGGGGACTTCCTGGACGGCTTTACCCGGGAGAACTTCCGCACCGCCCATGAGATCTCGGCCTACAGCTTCCCGGCCATGGCGCGGGCCGCCCTGCCCCGCCTGCGAACCGGTGCGGCGCTGTTGACCTTGTCCTACCTAGGCGCAGTGCGATACGTACCCAACTACAACCTGATGGGCTTGGCCAAGGCATCGCTGGAGGCCAGTGTGCGCTTTCTGGCCCAGTCACTGGGTGCTCGAGGCATCCGGGTCAATGCCATCTCGGCAGGCCCGATCAAGACGCTGGCGGCTTCTGGCATCAAGGATTTCGGCAAGCTGTTGGCGGACTTCGCGGCCAACGCACCCATCCGCCGCAACGTGACTCAGGAGGATGTGGGCAACACCGCCGCCTTCCTGCTGTCGGACCTTGCAGGCGGCATCAGTGCAGAAGTGGTCTACGTCGACGGTGGCTTCAGCCAGGTCGCGACCCTGGGGCCGTCAACCGGGGGCTGATCGACCGCGCTACTGACGAACGCAGTCCACGCCATAGCGCACACCGCCAGCCCCATCCGGGGTCTCCACCAGACCGTGCACGTCAGTGTCAAAGCCCGGGAACAGGCGATTGAACTCGCGTGTGAACCTCAGGTAGTCGACGATCTTCTTGTTGAAGCGCTCGCCCGGGATCAACAAGGGTATGCCGGGCGGGTACGGCGTCAGCAACGAGGTCGTGATCCGCCCCTCCAACGCATCAATGTCGACGCGCTCGGTATCACGGTGCGCGATGCGGGCGTATGCCTCGCTGGGCTTCATCGCCGGCTGCAGATCAGACAGGTACATCTCGGTGGTGAGCCGCGCAATGTCACCCTTGGCATAGGTCTCGTGGATGGCCTGGCAGAGGTCGCGCAGGCCCATGCGCTCGTATCGGGTGTGTTGGGCGCAGAACTCCGGCAGGATGCGCCACAGGGGCGCGTTGCGGTCGTAGTCGTCCTTGAACTGCTGCAGCGCGGTCACCAGGGTGTTCCAGCGGCCCTTGGTGATGCCGATGGTGAACATGATGAAGAAGGAATAGAGCCCGGTCTTCTCCACCACCACGCCGTGCTCGGCCAGGAAACGGGTGACGATGGCCGCCGGGATACCGGTCTTGGCAAACGTGCCGGTCATGTCCAGGCCGGGTGTGATGATGGTGCTCTTGATCGGGTCGAGCAGGTTGAATCCGGCCGCCAGGTCGCCAAAGCCGTGCCATTTGTCGCCGGAACGCAGCGTCCACTGCTCGGTCGTGCCGATGCCCTCACTGGTCAGCTTGTCCGGGCCCCAGACCTGAAACCACCAGTCGCGGCCAAACTCCTTGTCGACCTTGCGCATGGCGCGCCGGAAGTCCAGCGCCTCGCGGATGCTCTCCTCCACCAGCGCCGTGCCCCCGGGTGGCTCCATCATGGCTGCGGCGACATCGCAGGACGCGATGATCGCGTATTGAGGGCTGGTGCTGGAGTGCATCAGGTAGGCCTCGTTGAACAGGTGCCGGTCCAACTGCCGGGTCTGCGAGTCCTGTACGAGCACCTGTGAGGCCTGGCTCAGGCCAGCCAACAGCTTGTGGGTCGACTGGGTGGCATAGACCATCGCCTCCTTGGGCCGCGGCCGGTTCTTGCCCATTGAATGGAAGCAGGAATAGAACTTGTGGAACGCCGCGTGCGGCAACCAGGCTTCGTCGAAGTGCACGGTTTCCACATAGCCGTCCAGCAGCGTCTTGACCGTCTCGGTGTTGTAGAGCACACCGTCGTAGGTGCTCTGGGTCAGCGTCAGGATGCGTGGGCGCACCTTTGCCGGGTCGACGCCTGCAAGCAATGGATTGGCGGCGATCTTGCGCTGGATCGTGGCGGGTTCGAACTCGCTCTTGGGAATCGGGCCGATGATCCCGTAGTGGTTGCGCGTCGGTGTCAGGAACACCGGCACCGCGCCGGTCATGATGATGGCGTGGAGGATGGACTTGTGGCAGTTGCGGTCCACCACGACCACGTCGCCGGGGGCCACGGTGTGGTGCCAGACCATCTTGTTCGACGTGCTGGTGCCATTGGTGACGAAGAAGCAGTGGTCGGCATTGAAGATGCGCGCCGCGTTCTTCTCGCTGGCGGCGACCGGCCCGGTGTGGTCCAGCAACTGGCCCAGTTCGTCGACGGCGTTGCACACATCGGCGCGCAGCATGTTCTCGCCGAAGAACTGATGGAACATCCGGCCGACCGGGCTCTTGAGGAAGGCGACCCCACCGGAGTGGCCCGGGCAATGCCAGGAGTACGACCCGTCCTGCGCATAGTCGACCAAGGCCTTGAAGAACGGCGGCGCCAACCCGTCCATGTAGCTGCGGGCCTCCCGGATGATGTGTCGGGCCACGAACTCCGGCGTGTCCTCGAACATGTGGATGAAGCCGTGCAGCTCGCGCAGGATATCG